>CAZHUU010000012.1:57126-61407 GCA_964535335.1 uncultured Mycobacterium sp. | reverse complement strand
GAGATGCCCATCTGTTCCAGGGCGTCGATGGCGTGCCTGCGGAAGTTGGGCGCCGAGTCGTGCACGGCCTGGTCGAAGTAACCACCGTTGTCGGCGGGTACCGGCACCGAGCCGTCATAGGGGCCGGGCTCCAGCAGGAAGAACTCGATCTCGGGATGCACGTAGCAGGAGAAGCCGAGATCGCTGGCCTTGGCCAGCTGGCGGCGCAGCACGTGCCGGCTGTCGGCCCAGGACGGCGAGCCGTCGGGCATGGTGATGTCGCAGAACATCCGCGCCGAGTGGTGCTGGCCCGCACTGGTGGTCCACGGCAGCACCTGGAAGGTGGACGGATCCGGGCGCGCGACGGTGTCGGATTCGAAGACGCGCGCAAACCCCTCGATCGAGGATCCGTCGAACCCGATGCCCTCCTCGAAGGCACCCTCGAGTTCGGCCGGGGCGATCGCCACCGACTTCAGGAAGCCGAGCACGTCGGTGAACCACAACCGGACGAAACGAATGTCCCGTTCCTCCAGCGTGCGCAGCACAAATTCCTTCTGGCGGTCCATGGAGGCGAGCGTATGCAGCGGCTGTTAAATCCGTGTTACGGCACTGCTAGCAGTGCAGGTTGTCCGGAACCACCCGATCGACGAGATAGCGCACCACCGCGGTGTCGACGCACGGGTCGCCGTTGAAGACCGCGGTGTGCTGGGTGCCGTCGTAGGTGATCAGCGGCGCACCGAGCTGACGGGCGAGGTTGACGCCGGCCCCGTACGGGGTCGCCGGGTCGTGCGTGGTGGACACCACGACGACGCTGCCCGGCGGGGCGGGCGGTGCCGGATGCGGGACCATCGTCGGCGGCGCCGGCCAGAACGCGCAGATGTCGCGGGGGGCGAACCCGGTGAACGCGCCGTAGGCCTGGAACGGGGCCAGTCCGCGGGCCCGGCGGTCGATGTCGGCCCACACCGCGGGATCGGTCGGGCTCGGGTCGTCGACGCAGCGCACCGCGTTGAAGGCGTCCTGGCCGTTGTTGTAGCGGCCGAAGTCGTCGCGGCCCTGGTACTCGTCGGCGAGCAGCAGCAGGTCGCCGGCATCGGTCTGGCGCGCCAGCCCCAGCAGCCCGCTGGTGAGGAACTTCCAGTACTGCGGCGTGTACAGGGCGTTGAAGGTGCCGGTGATCGCGTCCTGGTAACTCAGCCCGCGCGGGTCGGAGGTCGGACCCGGGTTGGCGACCAGCGGATCGACCAGCTGGTGATAGCGCGCCACCCACTGCGCGGGGTCGGCGCCCAGCGGGCACCCGGTGGACTTCGCGCAGTCGGCGGCGTAGTCGTTGAACGCCACCTGGAAACCGGTCATCTGCGCGATGATCGAGTCCGCGGTGTCCTCGGCCGGGTCGATGGCGCCGTCGAGAACCATCGCCCGCACCCGGGTCGGGAACTTCTCCAGGTAGGTGGCGCCGAGTTCGGTGCCGTAGCTGAACCCGAGGTAGTTGATCTGGTCGTCGCCCAACGCCTGGCGCACAAGATCCATATCCGTTGCGGCAGAATCGGTTCCGACGCCGGCCAGGAAGGCCTTACCCATCTTGTCCAGGCATTCCTGGGCCAGATTGCGGTTGAGTTGCTCGATGCGGGCGACCCCGGCCGGGCTGTAGTCGACCATCGGCTCGCGGCGCCACGCGTCGAATTCGGCGTCGGTGCGGCAGCGTATCTCCGGTGTCGAATGGCCGACGCCGCGCGGGTCGAACGCCACCAGGTCGAAATGTTCGGTGACCGGGGTTCCGGACAGTGCGTCACCCAAGGCGGCCAGCGAGTCCACTGCCGAGGCGCCGGGGCCGCCCGGGTTGACCAGCAGTGCGCCGACGCGCTTACCGGTCGCCGGCATCTTGATCAGGGCCAATTGCGCTTGTGGCCCAGTGGGATTCGCGTAGTCGATGGGCACCGGCAGGGTGGCGCACCGCGCGGTGGGTACGACCTGGGCGTCTTCGCCGAGAAAGCCCGCGCAGCCACCCCAACCGGGCTCCGGCGCGGTGGGCTGGCCGTCGGTGGCTCCGGCGGACGGGGCCGCGGCACCGGCCGCCAGCGCGGCCGAAAGCAGCGAGGTGACCAACAGAGCCGAGCCGATCCGACTCTTGCGCGCCATGGCAGCCATCGTTGCATGCCGCGCCGACGCGAATGCCGGGGAGAGGTCACGGGTCAATCTCGGAAGCGCCCGACATCGGTAACGACGGCCTGACGCTTGCGTAAATCCTTGTGTCGAAAGGGCTTCGCGGGCTCAGCAGGTGGCGCCGGGCGGGGGCAGCGTCAGGTTGACCAGGTACGCGCCGGCGTACGCGTCGACACAGCTGTCGCCCTGGAACACCACGGTGTGCTGGGTGCCGTTGAACGTCAGCAGCGCGCCGCCGAGTTGCTTGGCCAGGTCGACGCCCGCCTGGTACGGCGTGGCCGGGTCGTTGGTGGTGGAGACCACCAGCACCGGCGGCAGCCCGGGGGCCGAGACCGCGTGCGGCGTGCTGGTGGGCGGCACCGGCCAGAACGCGCAGGTGCTCAGCGGCGCGTGGCCGGTGAACTCGCCGTAGCTCATGAACGGGGCGACCTCACGCATCTGGCGGTCTTCCTCGATCACCTTGTCCCGGTCGGCGACCGGCGGCTGGTCCACACAGTTGACGGCGATGCGGGCGTCGGTGGCGTTGGTGTAGTGCCCCTGTGGGTCGCGGCGCATGTACATATCGGCCAGCGCCAGCATGGTGTCGCCGTGGCCCTCGTTCATCTCGCTGAGGGCCTGGGTCAGGTGCCGCCACAGGTTCGGCGAGTACAGCGCCATGATGGTGCCGACGATGGCGTCGCTGTAGCCGAGTCCGCGGGGATCGGCGGTGCGCATCGGCTTGTCCACCAACGGATCGACCAGGTCGCGATAGGCCTCGACCGCCTTGGCCGGGTCGGTGCCCAGCGGGCAGGTCGGATCCTTGGCGCAGTCGGCGGCGTAGTCGTTGAACGCCTGCTGGAACGCCGCGGCCTGAGCCAGGTCGGCCTTGATCGGATCGGCGTTGGGGTCGACGGCGCCGTCCAGGATCATCGCGCGCACCTTGTCCGGGTACGCCTCGGCGTAGGCCGCCCCGATCCGGGTGCCGTAGGAGTAGCCCAGATAGTTCAGCTTGTCGTCGCCCACCGCCACCCGCAGCGCCTCCAGGTCCTTGGCGACGTTGGTGGTACCCACGTTGGCCAGGAAGTCCTTGCCCATCTTGTCGATGCAGCGCTGGATGAAGGCCTTGGTCTGGCCCTCGATGTGCTCGACACCGGCCGGGCTGTAGTCGACCTGCGGGTCGGCCCGGATCCGGTCGTTGTCCTCGTCGGAGTTGCACCAGACCGCCGGGGTGGACGCGCCCACCCCGCGCGGGTCGAAGCCCACCAGGTCGAAACGCTGACGCACGTCGGGGGGCAGGTTGCCGACGATGCTGCTGGCGGCCTCGATACCGGACTCCCCCGGTCCGCCGGGATTGAGGATCAGCGAGCCGGTCTTCTCGCCGGTGGCCGGGAACCGGATCAACGCCAGGCTGGCGACGTCGCCGTCGGGTTTGGCGTAGTCCACCGGGACGCCGATCTGGCCGCACTGTGCGCCGGCCGGGATGGGCAGGGCGTTGCCGCCGCCACCGCCCGCCGTCCGACAGGGACCCCACGCCACCGGTTGACCCACCTTCGGTTCGGCGATCACCGCCCGTCCCGCGACCGTCGTGCTGCAACCGGCGCTGGCGGCGACCAGCGCGGCGACGGCGGGGAGCACCAATGCGGTGCGGACGGCCGGACGGCCCGGGGACAACCTCATGGCCAACATGCTGCCATGATCGGCGCGGGTCACCGGTACAGCGACCCGCGGAGCGTGGCGGTTCAGCGGCAGGCCGCCACCAGTTCCTGCATTCCGACGGCGAAATCGTCGGCCATCTCCCACAGATCGGGCAGCAGTTCCGGACAAGAGATCAGCCCGACGTCGAGCTTGCCGTTCAGCGACATCACCGTGATGTTCAGTCCGGAGCCGTGGAAGATCGGGCCCAGCGGATACATCGAGGCGACTTCGGCGCCCAGGAAGTACAGCGGGATCTGCGGTCCCGGCACGTTGGACACCACCAGGTTGTGCACCGGCCGCGCCTCGGTGAGGCGGCTGCGGGCGTACACCCGCATGGCCACGCCGAACACCGCGGGCCCGGCGAACTGGCTCCAGTCCTGCAGCAGGGTGGCGCCGATCGCGGTGCTGTGTTCCTTGGCCGTGTCGTTGGCCTCGATATGAGCCTGCGCGCTGCCGGAGATCGTGTAG
>CAZHUU010000012.1:0-57116 GCA_964535335.1 uncultured Mycobacterium sp. | reverse complement strand
TCGCCGCCAGCCGCTCGGCCGGATCCTCGATCTGGGTCTCCAGCCGGGAGAACATGCCCGACACCTGGTTGCGGCCGGGGCGGTCCGAGCGGTCGTGCACCGACACCGGCACCATCGCCACCAGCGAGGAGTCCGGCAGCTCGCCGCGGTCGATCAGGAACTGCCGCAACACCCCGGACACCAGGGCCATCACCACGTCGTTGACCTTGACCCCGAAGTGGTTCTTCACCTTCTTGATGTCCTCGAAGTCGAGTTCGGCGAACGCGACGTTGCGGTGCGCGGTGATGCTGGCGTTGAACGGTGTCTGGGGCGCCGCGAAGGGCGCGGCCATCGCCCGCCCGCCCGCGGCCCGACGGACCGTGTCGACCACCGTCGACACCGTGGCGGGCAGCACGCTGGTGGCCAGGGTCAGCGGCCGGGTGGCGAAGCGGCCCAGACCGCCCAGGGCGATCCGCAGCGGATTGGCGTCCCCGCCGCCGGCCACCGGCTCCGGCGGGGCGGCGTCGGGTTCGGTGGTGCACAGCTGCGACATCAGGTTGGCACCGGTGACGCCGTCTACGGCGGCGTGGTGCACCTTGGTCAGCACGGCCAGCCGGCCACCCTTGCGGGCGTCGGTGCCCGCCACGCCCTCGATCACCCACATCTCCCACAGCGGGTGCCGACGGTCGAGCGGCAGCGAGGCCAGGTGGCCGCAGATCTCACCGAGTTCGATCCGGCCGCCGGGGGCGGGCAGGCCGATGCGGTGCAGGTGCCGGTCGATCTCGAAGTCCTCGTCCTCCACCCAGACCGGGTGGTCGAGGTTCAGGAAGCTGTTGGCCAGCTTCTCCCGGAAGTTCGGGATCGCCTTGATCCGCAGCGCCAACGAGTCCCGCAACCGGTCGAAGGTGTAGCCGCCCGGGATGGTGGAGGCGTCCAGTTCCAGCACCGAACACACATGCAATGGCTGTGAAGGGGTTTCGAGATAGAGGAAGCTGGCGTCGAGGCCGCTGAGCCGTTGCAGATGTTGCACCATGCCGCGATGGTATGTCCGCCGTCGGGGGGCCGAGCCGGTTTGCCCACAACCAGCCCTTCGCCGCAATTCCGGGTGTGAGCAAGTCCACTCCACTTCCCGTTCACCTTTGCTGGCTGCGGTGGCAGACTGGATGGGTCAAGCGAACCCGGGGACCCGGATGGGCCACGAGGATCGACGGAACACCTTCAAGGGACAACGATGTCTGAACAGTCTGTCTACGGTGGCTGTAGCTCGCCTTCGACCGCCCGCACCAAGGTCCGCACCCATCACCTGTTGAAGTGGAAGACCGAGGGCCACAAGTGGGCCATGCTGACGGCCTACGACTTCTCCACCGCCCGCGCCTTCGACGAGGCCGGCATCCCGGTTCTGCTGGTCGGCGATTCTGCCGCCAACGTGGTGTACGGCTACGACACCACGGTGCCGATCTCGGTCGACGAACTGATCCCGCTGGTCCGCGGTGTGGTGCGCGGCGCCCCGCATGCGCTGGTGGTGGCCGACCTGCCGTTCGGCAGCTACGAGGAGAGCCCGCGCCAGGCGTTGGCCACCGCGACCCGGTTCCTCAAGGAGACCGGCGCGCACGCCGTCAAGCTCGAGGGCGGTGAGCGGGTGGCCGAGCAGATCGCCACGCTGACCGCGGCGGGCATCCCGGTGATGGCGCATATCGGGTTCACCCCGCAGAGCGTCAACAGCCTGGGCGGTTTCCGCGTCCAGGGTCGCGGCGACGCCGCCGAGCAGACCATCCACGACGCCATCGCCGTCGCCGAGGCCGGTGCGTTCGCGGTGGTGATGGAGATGGTGCCCGCCGAGCTGGCCACCCAGATCACCGGCAAGCTCACCGTCCCGACCGTGGGCATCGGCGCCGGACCCGACTGCGACGCCCAGGTGCTGGTCTGGCAGGACATGGCCGGACTCACCAGCGGCAAGACCGCCAAGTTCGTCAAGCGCTTCGGCGATGTCGGCAGCGAATTGCGCCGGGCCGCAACGCAATACGCCGACGAAGTGGCCAGCGGCGCGTTCCCGGCCGAGGAGCACAGCTTCTAGGGCTAGCCGAACTTCGGGGCGCGCTTGTTCAGGAACGCCTCGATGCCCTCGCGGCCGTCGGCGCTGTCGGCGCATGCCGCGATCAGCCTGCCCTCGAGTTCCATCTGCTCCTCGAGACCGCTGCCGAACGACGCCAGCATCAGCTTCTTCACCGCGCTGCTGGAACCCCTTGCCGCCGAGGCCAACTGTTCGGCGAGGGCCTGCGCCCTGGCCGCCAGCTCGGCGGCGGGCACCACCTCGTTGACCAGGCCCCAGTCGGCGGCCTCGGCCGCGCTCAGCGTGCGGTTGGTCAGCATCAGCTCCTGGGTCCGGCGGACGCCGATCAGCCGGGGCAGGTAATACGACGAACTCCCGTCCGGGCTGAGCCCCGCTCTGGTGTAGGCCATGGTGAACGATGCCGAGTCGGCGGCCAGCACCAGATCGCCGGCGACGGCCAGGCTGAACCCGGCACCGGCGGCCACCCCGTTGACCGCGGTGATCAGCACGGCGTCCATCCGGGCGAAGGTCGAGATGGCCCGGTGCAGGTCGTCGGCGATGCCCTTGACGAAGGGCCCGGGGCCCAGCGGCGAGGCGGCCATCGCCTTGAGGTCCCCCCCGGCGCAGAAGAACCGGCCGGCTCCGGTCAGCACGACGGCCTTGGTGGCGGTGCTGTCGCAGCGCCGCGCCACCTGGGCGAGCTCGGCGGTCATGACGTCGTTCATGCCGTTGGCGGCGTCGGGGCGGTTCAATTCGACCCGCGCGATCGGGCCGGCCTGCTCGAAGGTCAGGGTCTGGTATTCGGTCACGGCCGGAACGCTATCCGGTTGCGGCAACTCGGCGGCGCGCGAGGGTGCGGTGCCCGGGCCGGGAGTTAGTCGGTCGAATGGCGGTGACCGAGGACATCGGCCAGATAGTCGGCCCGGCAGGCCCGCCGGGCCAGCTTGCCGCTGGTGGTGCGCGGGATGGCCCCGGCGGCGACCAGCCGCACGTCGGCGATCGGCACGGCGTGGCGGCGGGACACCGCGGCGCGGATCGCCTCGACCACCGGCCCCGGCTCGGCCTTACCGGCGCCCGGCGCGCGCTCGGCGACGATGACCAGCCGCTCGCCCGCCCCGGTGCCCGTACCACCGGCGGACTCGGGAAGTTCGCCGGCCGAGACCGAGAACGCCGCGACGAATCCGGCCCGTACCGCGTCGGACGCCTCGGCGGCGGTGAACTCGATGTCCTGCGGGTAGTGGTTGCGGCCGTCGACGATAATCAGGTCCTTGATGCGGCCGGTGATGAACAGCTCGCCGTCGAGGTAGACGCCCATGTCACCGGTGCGGAACCAGGTAGCTTCCGGCGGCACCCCCTCGGCGTGGCTGCCGTGCTCGAGGCGTACCTGCAACTTGTTCCGGAAGGACAGTTCGGTCTCGCGCTCCCGGCCCCAGTAGCCACGTCCGATGTTGTCGCCGTGCAACCAGATCTCGCCCACGGCGCCGTCGGGCAGTTCGGCCTCGGTGACCGGGTCGGTGATGACCGCCCACTGGCTGACCGAGACCCGCCCGCAGGACACCTGCGGGACGGCGTTCGGGCTGTCCGGTGCCACGGTGACGGCTCGGCCCAGTGCGAGCTCGTCGAGGTTGAGGTAGACGGCGCGGGCCTCGGCATCCGGCCCGATGGTGGACACGAACAGGGTGGCCTCGGCCATGCCGTAGGACGGCTTGATGGCCGTGCGTGGCAACCCGTAGGGAGCGAACGCCTCGTTGAACTTCTGGATCGACTTCATGTTCACCGGCTCAGACCCGTTGATCAGTCCGGCGACGTTGCTGAGGTCGACATCTTCGCCCTGAGGCGGCAGGCCGCGCTGGGCGGCCAGTTCGAACGCGAAGTTGGGCGCCGCGGCGAAGGTCCGGCCCCGTTTGGCCTCGACCGCCAACTCCTTGATCCAGCGATGCGGGCGACGCACGAATGCCGTCGGCGACATCAGCGTGAGGTAGGCGCCGAAGATGGCCGGGAACATGATCATCAACAGACCCATGTCGTGGAACAGCGGCAACCAGCTGACGCTGGCCACGTCGAAGTCGAGCCCCACCGAGATGACCATCTGCACGACGTTGGTGCACACCGCCCGGTGGGTGATCTCCACGCCGGCGGGCGCCCGGGTTGACCCCGACGTGTACTGCAGGTAGGCGATGCCGTCGCTCTTCAGCTCGGCCGGTACGAAGGTGGCGCCCACCGAGTCCGGTACCGCGTCGATGGCCAGCACCCGGGGGCGGCGGTCGTGCGGCAGCTTGCGCAGGAACGCCTGCACCGCCCCGGCGCCTTCGGTGGTGGTCAGCACCACCGCCGGGGTGGCATCCGCCAGGACCGCGTCCAGCCGCTCGGCCTGGCCTGGAAGCTCCGGCGCGAACAGCGGGACGGCGATGTTGCCCGCGTGGATGGCGGCGAAGAAGCCGATCACGTAATCCACGCCCTGCGGCGCGAGGATCGCCACGCGGTCGCCCGGTTTGGTGACCTGTTGCAGACGCGCCCCCACCGCCCGCAGCCGCACCCCGAGCTGATGCCAGGTCAGCTCGATGGGCCGGCCGGAGGAGTCGTGCTCGTAGTCGACATAGCGGTAGGACGCCGTGTCGCCCAGCTCGGCGATGTTGCGGTCGAGGAACTGCGTGATCGTGACATCGGGCGGGAGGACGATGTTGCCCGCGGCATCCAGGTAATCCTCAAGTTTCAATCGGGACCCCGACCCTGCGGTGGCTTGCGGTCCGCGACTCATAAGTGAATCCTAAGAGCTCCCGTTTAGTTGCCGCGTCAAGGGGTCGCGCGGCGCGCTTTAATTTACACGTCCGTGACCGCTTTCCGGTGGGATCAACGCCCCGCACCGAGGTCGTGTTCACTTGGTTGTGCTAACCCTGTGCGTAATGCGCTCGATGCGGAACTCGCGGGATGAAGGTGGGGGATGGCTGCTAAAGCCGCAAGCGGTAACCGTCACGTCGAGGTGGAACGGAAGTTCGACGTTCCGCCCGGCACCGTGTTCCCGTCGTTCGACGGGCTTTTCGCGGTGGCGCGGGTGGAACGGTTGCCGTCGCAGTCGCTCGACGCGGTCTATTTCGACACGCCGCGACACGATCTGGCCACCCACTGGGTGACGCTGCGCCGTCGCACCGGCGGCCCGGACGCCGGCTGGCATCTGAAACTGCCTGCCGGCCAGGATTCCCGCACCGAGGTGCACGCGCCGCTGGACGCCGACGCGACCGACCAGCCTCCCCAGCAACTGGTCGACGTCGTGCTGGCCATCGTGCGGGACCGCCCCCTGGTCCCGGTGGCCCGCATCGCCACCACCCGCAGCGTGGTGATGTTGCACGGCGCCGACGGCGGCGAGCTGGCGGAGTTCTGCGATGACGAGGTCAGGGCCTGGGCAATCGATGGCGACGGTCACCGCGACGAGCAGCAGTGGCACGAGTGGGAGCTCGAGCTGACCGACGGCACCGCCGAAGGGGGCGTCGATTTGCTGGACCGGCTCGGCAACCGGCTGCTCGACGCCGGCGCCACCCCGGCCGGGCACGGGTCGAAGCTGGCCAAGGTGCTCGACGCCGCGGTGTCGGTACCGCCCGACGCCCCCGGGAAACCGGCGGACCCGGTACATCGGGCCGTCGCCGAGCAGGTGGCCGAGCTGGTGGAGTGGGACCGCGCGGTACGGGCCGACGTCTACGACTCGGTGCATCAGATGCGGGTGACCACCCGCAAGATTCGTAGCCTGCTGCAGGCCTCCGAAGATGCTTTCGGCCTGACCGATGACACCTGGGTGCTCGACGAGCTGCGGCAGCTGGCCAGCGTGCTGGGCATCGCGCGGGACGCGGAGGTGCTCGCCGAGCGGTACGAACACGCGCTGGACGCCCTGCCCGCCGAGTTGGTCCGCGGCCCGGTGCGGGAACGGCTGGTCGACGGGGCGAACCGCCGGTATCAGGCCGGCCTGCGGCGGTCGCTCGCCGCGATGCGATCGGAGCGGTACTTCCGGTTGCTCGATGCGTTGGAGGGGCTGGTGTTCGCCCAGCCGCTGGAGGCCACGCCGGGTGCCGAGCCGCACCGGGTGACCATCGACTCGGCCTACAAGCGGATCCGCAAGGCCGCCAAGTCGGCGGAGCAGGCCGCCGAGGAACACAAGGACGAGGCGCTGCACCGAATCCGTAAGGGCGCCAAGCGCCTTCGTTATGTGGCCGCGGCCACCGGCGAGTCGAAGGTGTCGGAGCGGGCCAAGACCATCCAGACGCTGCTCGGCGATCACCAGGACAGCGTGGTCAGCCGCGCCCACCTGAGCCAGCAGGCCGAGGCCGCCCACGCCGCGGGTGAGGACTCCTTCACCTACGGCCTGCTGTACCAGCAGGAGGAGGAGCTGGCCGACCGGTGCCGCGAGGCGGTCGACGAGGCATTGGCCGCGCTGCAGAGGAGTGTGCGCAACGCCCACTAGGGGCGGACGAGTTGGCCTGTAAGCCGGAGATTGTTATCTGGGCGTTTGAACTGATTGCTGTGTTGACCCCGCCGGAACCATGCTGGTCACAGCGTTGGCTGTGTTGGCCAATGACGGCTGCCGCTGAAGGTGCTGCGGACTGACTGCGGACCAGAGCCGGGCCCTGGACGTCGAGGGTGCGCTTGCCAGCCTCCCCTGGGTGGACGCTCGACTGGTCGCCGCTGCCGGTTTCGTTCGCGCAACGAACCAGTCAATCCGAAGGTCCCACCGTAAAAGCTCGGAGACCGCGCACCCCCACTCGCTGGCAAGGACTAAGAAACAAATGCCGAGAGCAGAATTGAGCACCGCCGCCGTGGACTTGCCGCGGCGGCGGTGTCGCTCTCGGTTTCTGGTCAGCCGGCCTTGCGGACCCGCGGCTTGCGCGTGCCCATCAGCGGCCGCATGGTGTCGAACGCCCTCGCCTCCAAGGCATCGACCGCGTACGCCGAAGTGTCCGGGCCCAGGACGATGCAGGCGATGTGGGACCAGGTCCGCGCCTTCGGCTCCTCACGCATGTGGACCGTCAGCCGCTCCTGCATCGTCGTGCACGTTTGGCCGGTGTATTGCGCGAGCTGGTGGCCGATCGCCAGATAGATGATCGGGCCGTCGAGGCGGTCAGCGCTAAGCCGGCCTCCCCGGATGGGCCACAGCTGCATGGGGTCGACACCCTCGCGCCGGTGAGGTTGGGCGGCGGCGATCACCGCCGCCCAACGGCGGCCCAGCGGGTTCGAGGGATTGATCCGGCTCACGCGCCCAGCTCCCCGAGGTCGTCGAGCTCATCCTCCAGAACCTCGTCGTCGAAGTCATCGACGTCCTTGATGATGTCGTCATCGTCGTCATCGTCGATGACGGCGTTGTTCCTCGGATCCATGGGCTGCCACCCGCGGACGACCATGAGGACGTCCATGAGGTCACTCTGGAGCGCCGCCCAGTCATCGTTGTCAGCGAACGCCTCTCCGGCCAGGCGGGGGCTCTTACGGATCAGCTCCGTCATGGCCCGCTGGGCGGTGACCGCATCGGCCACCGCGCCGCGTAGGTCACCCGCCAGGTCGGCCAACTGCTCGCTCTGACACTTCGGAACAGGCTTCCGCTTCTCGGGAGACTTCGTCTTCGCCCGGAGCCCCGCGACGTCGCGGATCTGATCGAAATTCTGGTAGACCCCGTTGACGCTGGTCTCCGCGACGGACGGCTCGGCGGCACTCTTCGGGAACGCGACCGCGTAGACGCCGGCGGGGATGTCCTGGGTCTTGCTGAACGAATTGCTCGCCTGGCGGTGGCTTTGGAAGCTGTCGGCCGCGTGCGCCAGGGTGTACAGACCCAGCTCGTTCTTGCCCAGCAGAGCGAGGATCGTCGACGGGTGCCGGCGGACGTACTCCTGGCCGTTGGCTCCGAACTTCGTGGAGCCCGATCCGGCCAGCAGCAGGCCGTCGGCGATCAACGCGATGCCGCCGGCCACCTGCAGGGTCACCTTGGCGTCGCCGCTGCGCGGGTCTGAGGCGTCGAGAGCGACAGGAACCAGGTCGACCCACCGCGGCGGGAACAGCGCCTCCCAGGGCTTCCCGAAGACCACGTCGGCGGTCTTCTCGGGCTTCCCGTCCTCTCCCGGTTCGGACTCGGTAACTAGGGCTCCGCCCACCCGCCAGGCCGCCGCCTCGTTGTCGTGGCTGGCTTCCTTGAACGGCGCCCACTCCCGCCAGAGCACCGAGGCGATGTGCTTGGCGTAGGTGTTGCGGTCGATCTTCTTGTGCCCGCCGAGGTTGCGGATGTGCCGCTTGATCTCATCGCTGGCTCCGGGCTGGGTCAGCGCATGGAGAAGGAACACGGCGCGGGCCAGTCCCGGGTCGAGCGTGGAATCCAGCGCAGCCGGTTCGTCGCCCACCGCCGGACCACCCGGGCCGCCGTCGGTGGAATCCGCCGGCACCGGGATCAGCGTCACTGGCGGCGTGAAGTCGACAGACCCCTCGGCGACAGATCCGATCTCGGCGTCCAGTTTGCCGGCCGCCACGGCGCGGGCGATGGCCTGCTGGCCGACATTGGCGGTGATGGAGCCGTCCGGCCAGGCGCGGGACAGGCTGTGCTGCTGGCCGACGTCGCTGCGCACCGCATCGACGAACTCGAACTCCCGCATCGCCAGCGGGGTGTCGAACCGGCGGAAGCCGATCACGACCTCGGCGGGGATGCTCGCCGTCTGACCGAACCGCGCCAGGTCCGGGTTGGTCGTATCCCCGACCGCCGCGGCGCGGATGAAGCGGTCCACCGCCTCGGCGTGCTTCTCGGCGCGGCCCCGCTCGTGGGCACGGGAGAGGTTGGCGACCCGTTCCGTCCGGTGCAGCATGCGGCTGGCGATCGCGGCCGGCAGCTCCTTGAGGCTGATGCGGCTGCCCGGCTTCGTGCCGCCGCTCAGCGCGGCCTGGTGGGCGCAGATGAGCCGGGTATGGCCGTCGAGCGCGATCAGCGCGGTGATCTCCTCCGGCTCGCCGCCGGGCTCCGCCGCGACGCGGATGGTGGCGACGGTGAGCAGGATGGGCTTGGAAACGCCGCTGGAGAGGATGCTCGGCGCCAGGTGCTGACCCTGTTTGAGAGTGGTGTCGATCGTGTGCTCGACGTGCCGGCGAACCTCGTCCCAGCTCGGGAACTCGAAAACCAGCTGGGGCCGCGGGACGCCGTCCTCGTCGAGGGCGCCGCGGATCTTCGGGCCCGACACCCCACCGGGAGTCTCGGCGCCGCGCGGCTGATCCAGGACCAGAACTGAGGCCAGATCGACGCGGGTACTCATCAGCGTCAGCGCCGAGTCGCCAGCGCAACGCTCCGACACCCCGATGCCCTTGGCCAGCATCGGGCCGACCGTCGCCGGGTCCGACACACTGCGGCTGATGGTCCAGCGGGCGTCATCACTCAACGTAGGGGCGATCTTGGCCAGCACCGACGCGAACGACGAACGCTGCCGCGCGTTCGGCATCGACAGGTACTTGGGCACGTTGTAGGCGCAGAACGTGAGTTCCTCGCCGTAGAACGGCATTTTCTCGATCACGAACGGATCGAAGGAGGGGAGAATAGTCACAGAACGTGACTCCAGACCGAGATTCGCCGTGACTCCCAGACGCCAGTCGTGGGCGGCTCCGCTCTTAAAGAGCGCCGCGGTGATCTCGCAAGCCCGCGGACCGCGACCACCGTGGCCGGCGGCGCTAGCGTGACCACTTCCTCAGCGACCCTACTTATTTTTCGGGTCCCGGTTCAGCGTCTGCGACGCGGAAAGATTTCCGCGAACGGAGCCTCTGCTCCGCCCAGCACAACCACCTCTCGGTAGCAGCGATGTGATTATCTTAGCGAATTTCCGTGCACTGCGGAGGAGGAGCGGCGGATTCATACTGCCCTGGTACACGCGGTGCGGCTGCGGTATGACGGAATGCCCGGGCGTGCATCCGCGGGAGGGGCGCCTGAACCCCGTTGGACCGTCAGCGACCGAGGCGGCGCGGAATAGTGTTCCGCCGTTACGACTCTCGCCGCAGCTCCCCTACCGTGGCGGCATCGACCTCGATCCGCACACCACTCACGAGGGCCAGCGCCGCTCGGGCGTTCTGCAAGTCTGCGTAGGCCGCACTTTGGCCCACGAGGTGGGGTGCCGTATCGAGGCGAACGAGGCCGACCTTCTCCCAGTAACGCGCCAACCGGTTCTGCGCCAGCCGCGGCACTCTCCGGAAGGCCGTGTCCGCCCGGCGGCGACGGGTGAGTGAGGACCAGCAGGTTCCTTCCGAGGGTCATGGTGCTCACGATCTCCGCCACCGCCCGGGCGCCGAGATCTTGCCCGCGAACCGACGGGTGTAGGTGTTGTCTGGTCGAGGAGGAGGATGATCCCGCCCGGGCAGGCGGACTCGAACTGCACCAGCAACTCCCCAACGACGAACTCGCGGTCGAAAAGTCCTATATGAATTACGCGGCGTCGCCACTGATGGCATCCAGCAGCTCACGGAGGTCCCCGTCCAGCCGTGCGGTGAGAAACGTGATGGCACCGACGGTGAGCGGGTCCGCGGCATCGTCAATCAGCGTCGCTCAACGTCACCGACGCGCTCCACTGTCGGGGAATGAGCCCGCCTCCGCGGGCGCACCACGGTAGCCCGTGACTTAGGGATTGGTCAGGGGTAGACACTCACACCTCATCGCCGACGGTACGTACGCCGACAGCACCCGTATCGCTCGGCAGCCATTGCTGATGCTGGCAAGGCGTTGCCGGTGTAGATGCCGGATCGCGTTGCAGTGCAACAGATCCCTCAGTGCTGTTTGAGCTACTATCCTCGACGGCGATGACTAGAACAGACAATTCGTCAGACTCTTTGATCGCGGCGCTGTCCAGGGCACGCATACCGTTGGACAATCACAAGTACATCCAGCGACTCATGACGGCCGTTGGCATCCGCGAGTACCGCGCGGTGCCGAAGTCGGACAAGCCGCATGTCGTCGCAGTCAGGGAAGACGGACTCCCCGACCTCCGCATCTACTCGGGGTACACGATCGGCTTCACTACCGGCGATGAGGCCCATCGCGTCGGATTCGGCTCCGACACGATCCGGGCCAGTGACGATGCAGAGAAGGTCTGGTTCGTGGCCCACCCGGTGCATGGCGACCTCGACAAGCGCGGCCCTGCCGATCAGACGAAGAGACGCGACCCAGGCAAATGCCCGCGATGCGGCATCTATGAACTGTCGGTCAGCGGGAAGTGCCCCTCGTGCGACGAAGACTAGGGCGCCGACAGTTCCCTGCCGAACGGAACGTCAAGGAGCTCACCACCCGGATCCGCCAGCGCTCCAAGCGCTGAGTCCCGCCCGAAGATTCCCGCGCAGCGGACTCAGGACGTGCCCACCTTTCCGCAGACTACGGGGTGAGCTTGAACAAATTCTCCAAATCGCCACCGTTTTTCAGGTTCTGGATTCGCTGGAGGTGCTCATCGCGGCGGCTTGCGGCGTAGGCATCAAGTTGCTGGCTGGTGACGATGGCCCAGATCGTGGCAGTCAGTGCCTCCTGTGCAAGTGTCACGGCGGAATCGGTGATGGTGTCGCATGCCGCCTCCGACAGGGGGCCGCCGTGGATGGCGGCGTTTCTGGATCTGGTGAGGCGCTTGACTCTCGCATCGACGCGACGCCGTTCACCGTCGACGGCTGCGCTGATCATCGCGGGTGAGGACAGGATGCCGTCACTCTCAGCGAGCCTCCGCGCCAACCAGTGATTGGCGTAAATTCTTCGAAGCGTGGCGATATGAGCGATGGCTTTCAGGCTGTCGATGCGTGTGCCCCACCCGCCGTCGAGGATGATGTCCTGCTGTATCGCCGCCAGTTCCGGCGGGGGTACTGCGCCCGGCGTGCGGTCGGGGAGGTACTGCTCTGCCGCCGCGAAGACATCGAATACCACTCGCCGCGCGAAGGTTTGGAGGGTGTAGCCATCGGTCAGATACTGATCGATGAAGTCATACCACTTGAGGCTTCCAGTGGGCGACGTCCAAGTATTGCAGTGTTCGATAGCCCGGACCGCTGCCATCACGAGCGCTTCTGAGTCAGCTCGCGGCGTATCCCTCAGGGCCGACGAGAGGCGCAGTGCGTGTTGCAGTTGTTCCGCCGTGTCGGCGGTTATCACGTATCCCTTTGCCGTGAAATCGGCCAAATCTCTTACGAAGTGGTCATTTTGGTAAAAAACTGGTTCAGGCAGAGTCTGCTTCAGTCCCCAACGGGCTGCAAGCGGGTTCCACGCTACGCCATCAAAGAACAAGTGCCCACCTAGGACTTTCCACATGTTCTCGTGGACGCCGACCACCGCGAGCACACAGTCCAGGTGCATTCTGGCCGTCTCCACCGCCGAGTGCCGTTCGACGTTGTGAACATTGACGCGGGCATACACGAGTCCCGCTTCGTACTGGAATCCGTTGTGGTCGTCAACCTTTCCCGATCGTTGAATTTCGCTGATCTCATCGGTTAGCAGTTCCTCAGGCACCACATCGAGCACCTGACGCGCGGTATCGTGGTCGGCCAGCAAGCTGGCAAGCGGCTGGGCTTCATAGAAGGTGATATCGCCATGAGTCACGCAGGTCTCTCTGCCGACGAAGTAGCCCTCGCTGAGCCGAAACCAGACCACATAGTGGCCGGTCGGCGGGCGCTCGAGAATACAGCGCGCCGCGAGGTCATCACGTTCAGCTTCGGTGAGATCGGACTTCTCCTGTGGGTCATAAGGCGCCATAGCGTCGATGGGGTCGCCGACCATCGCCTGCGCGTGCCGCACACTGCTCTGGTAGCCGATCAGGACCGATACGGCGGTCGAGATGGGGCTGAAATAGCGGCGATCCTGCCTTCGATACTCGCTGAAGCCGACCAAAGTGTCGCGCAGGAACGCGATCCGCTCGCTCGGGTACAGGACATGGTTTAGGTCGCGGCAGCCTGCAACCAGGTCTCGCCATGCGGCGACGAGCACGTCGTCTTGGTCGAGGGCCGCTGCGAGTCTGGCGGTCTGCGCAGCGACGAACGGCCGCTTTGTGTCATCGATGAGTGGTCGTGTGCCAGACCGCGGCACAAGTATGCCGTTGGTGATCGCCTGGTGGACCGTTCGCGCCGGAGTGCCGACGAGCGCCAGGAGCTCAGGTCCGATCCAGTCGAGACTGTCGGACAAGTCGGCGGCAATCGATTCCCAGCTGCGGATCTGCAGATGATCGTGCACCCGGGCGTCAGCGCACAGGGTCGCGATCTCTTGCGTGATCGCGGTCAACGGCATATAGCCAGCCCGGCAGGTGACGGCTTCCTTCCGGCGGGTGTATTCCTGCAGCTCCTCCAGCCAGCGTGCGTGCTGTTCGAACATCGAGTCGTGCCCTCCAAGGCCAGATAACGTTCCGCGTTCGATCTTGTCCCGCTGACGTCGGCTCTGCGCCCTATGCCGCTGCAGGCACTTCCATAGCCAGGCAGAAATCATCAGTCACCAGCGCGGTCAAGTCGGTTTCGCTCTGCCGTAGCAGGCGATTGCGGACCTTGCCGCAGAAGATCCATCTCACACTTGCCCGATGGTCTACCTCCGCGGTTTCGCCTTGGCTCAATAGACGAGTTCATACAACGACCCATGCTTGCTCGCCAACTTCTCCTCAATTGAGGTCGCCACTCGTTCTCCGCGATCCGTAGTCCGAACTCGACATTCGAGTTTGCGGCGTTGTAGGAGAAGTTCGCGCTCGTGAGTAGAACGATCTGCTGGTCGATGATGATGAACTTGGTGTGGGCTCACGATCGGCTTCCCGTCCGGAAGCTGAGCGGAGCGGCACACCGTCGCTTTCCGCAGCTTGGCCTTGACACCTGGTGGATCACCCTTCTCAGTGTCAACGTAGTCGATCACGGTAACCCCCCCGATAAGATCCGGCCGTGGCGCTGACAGTGGGTGAAGAGTTCGCCGGCTACACCGTCGTCCGCGAAATCGGCCGCGGCGGGATGGGCGAGGTCTACCTCGCCCAGCACCCGCGGCTGTCTCGCCGGGAAGCACTTAAAATCCTGCGCCCCGAGATCTCCACCGACAACAGTTTCCGGCAGCGCTTCATCCGGGAAGCGGACTCCATCGCCGCCTTGGAGCATCCCAACATCGTCACCGTCCACGACCGCGGTGACACTGACGGTCGGCTGTGGATCGCCACCCAGTTCGTTGACGGTCCCGATGCCGCTCAGCTGCTAGGCGAGCGCTACCCGGCCGGGATGCCGGCCGATGAAGTCGCCGCGATCACCACCGCGATCGCCGACGCCCTGGACTACGCCCACGACCGGGGCCTGCTGCACCGCGACGTCAAGCCGGCCAACATCCTTCTCACGCAACCGGATCGAGACGGACACCGCCGCATCTACCTCGCCGATTTCGGCATCGCGCGGCCGCTCGACGATCCGGCAGGTCTAACCGCCACCAACTTCACGGTCGGCACGGTGGCCTACGCCGCCCCCGAGCAGCTCATGGGGAACCCGATTGACGGCCGTGCGGACCAGTACGCACTGGCCGCGACCGCCTATCACCTGTTGACCGGCCGGCCCCTGTACCCCGACTCCAATCCCGTCGCTGTGATCAGCCGGCACCTCGCGGAGCGCCCGCCACCACCGTCGACGGTCCGCGCCGACTTGGCGCCCCTCGATGGCGTGTTCGCCCGCGGGCTGGCCAAGAAACCGAAGGACCGGTTTCTGCGCTGTCAGGACTTCGCGCGGGCGCTCACCGCGGGGGTCGGCTCTGCTGGCTACTCCGCCTCAGCACCCACCCAGGAGGCACCCCTCCCTTTGGGGCCCGCAGGCCCACTCCCCGAGCACAACCCCCGACGATCCCGCAAGCTGGCGGGCATCGTCGGCGCCGCGATAGTCGTCGTCATCGTTGGCAGCGCACTCGTGTGGCATCCGTGGACTGGGAGCCAAGCGACCCTGTCTTCACCCACATCCGCAGCATCGCCCACCACGACCCGGCCGGTGCCGACATCGACAACCACCGTCACAGTGAACACAACCGCCAGTGTCCTACCGTCCAGCACTTCCAAACCCGCGCCACCCCCCGTGACGCCACAAGAAACGATTCTCCCCACCGCCCACGCTGACCAAGCGAACGAGCCTGCGTTCCTGGCCGCGATGTCAACAACTCCGATGTACGTCCGGTTGAATCGTTACGGCAGCGACTCCGACTTGCTCAACCAGGGCTACCGGGCCTGCGCCGCGTTGGACCAGACTCAAAATCCGCTGCGGGCGGCGTACGTGTTGTATCCCAGTGGCAATCAGGTCGACGGGCAGATCTCCGAAGACGGGATGAATGTCATGCGCTACTCGGCCATGTATCTGTGTCCCCGGAATACACACCTCTTCTACGACTAGCTGTCTGGCTGATGAGCCAAACCGACTCAGCACCGCGCCGTGAATGTCATGCTCGAACATGCGTCGCGGCAACCCGTCGCGATCGTTATAGAACTGCTCTCCCGAGGCCTGCAAGTCGCCGTCGAGATCAACGAGGGAAGTTTTTCCTTCGAAGACTTTCCGTTGCTTGACTCGTATTTCTCCGAGTCCTGGCCTCAATTGCCCCCGATCGGAATTGCCCTTCAACCGATGAGCCGGAACGCCTTTCGGCACTAATGGTCAATCTTTTGTAGGGACCTCTGGTAGATCCTCAGCCGCAACGGGAACATTCTGTAGACTCCCGCCCGCTCCCACCCGCCGTGTGCCCGTCTACACGGACGGAGATAGCCTCCCGTGTTGTCCGGCTTAGGAACGCAGGTGGCCCGGACGAATCGAGCCGACCCGATTGAGAACACGGCGCTTGTCAGGCAGCCTCGCGCAAGTAGGTTGAGCGACTTGCATATAGGCTTCTCGCGGCGAGGCTCAAGGTGTCCTAATCCGTTGACAGCAGGAGCAAAGCGGCATGGCCCTGCGCCGCTGCCAACCCGGTAGCCAACCAGGACCGATGATCACGGTCCTGCAGGACTTTCCACAACGCTCGAATCCGACCCCGGTCACTGCCCGTCATTCGGGCGCGGTCGCCGATCGGATCGGTCACTGTACAGGCCAGCACCACCGCATCGTCTAGGTGCCGCTCCCGATCCCGCGAATCATTCAGGTAGGCAGCGCCTTTGAGAACCAGTGCCCCCAGAACGTCGGGAATGCTTACCACCACCTCGCCTGTACCGGTGTCCACTTCGCAGTTGACTGTCTTGCGCAGTGCGGACGTCCCACCGGGAACCGCGAAAACCCTGCGGCGCAACACCATCGGATGCCGCTTCGGTGAAAGGCGATCGGCGACCATCACGTCGACCGTTTCCTCCTGCCTATCGCCGCGGTAGAAGCGGTGCACCTCACCCGGGCCGACAGGTTCGTGAAGCACGTAGCCGAGCTGTTCGAGCTTCCCGCGAACCCCCTCGAAGGTCGCAGCACCGGTCTCGATGTGCAGGACCATGTCGACGTCGCGGGTCGGGCGCGTCAGCTGCAAGCCTGCGTGCACTGCGTGGAGCTGCACCATTAGCCCACCCACGAGCGTCCACTGCGTGTGAGGGATCTCGTGGACAATCTCGACCAGCTGCGGCCATGGCGGCGGCCAGCCGCCAGGCGGAGTGCTGACCTGCCATAGTGGCCGGGTGGTGTCCTTCGCTGGGGCCATCAGCCGGGCAGACCGTCTCGCAGGCGAATGTTGATCGTGCGGTTCAGGCCGTCCCCGGCCCGAAAGTCGTCGAGCAGGCCCTGCAGGACGCGAAGCCCCGCAGCCGCCTCTCGGGTGTCCAGCGACTCCGACAGATCGACTGCGATCGCAGCGGTGAGCATCCGGTCGACGCTGTAGCCGGCGTCATTAGGGACTACTCGCACGACCATGTCGCCGGTGATGTCGTTGACAAGACCCAGATTCTTCGCCAAATCAGCGAAGTCATGTTCACGGACATATCCATCGAGGCCCCGCTGCACCGGAGACAGGTCGAACAGCGCGGACAAGGCGGGGTCTCGCAGTGCGCTGATTCCGGTGGGCAGCAGCCCAGCGTCACCGCCCCAGCCGCGCATCTGGTGCACGGCGGCGCGGCGGCGGGAAAGCCACGCCAGCTCCACGGCATTGGCGGCGCGCAGCCGGTGGCGCAGCCGTGAGAGCGCCGGGGGTTCCATCCAGTCGACCTGAGCACCGGACAGCAGGGCGAGCGCGGCCCACGCCGTCGGCGCCGCCCACGGCCGGCCGTTGTGGCGCACCCGGTTCGCCAGGCGGTGCACCGAGGCGCCGTCGAGTAGCAGCGTGCGCCCGACGACGCGGGTGACAGTCAGCACCCCGGAGCGCGCCAGTCGCGCGACCTGGCGCTCGGAGACCTCCAAGTGTTCGGCGGCGGTCGCCGCGGTCATCTCGGACATACGTATATAGTCTCCCATAGGACCTATTAACGCAATATTCCCAGCTCACAATTACCGCCGCCGTCGAGTTGCTGTGACGAGTTCGTGAGCGCAGGCCCGCGGATTTGGTTAAAGCACGCCGCCGAAGATTCCTCCCCAGGAGGGCCAGAGGAAATCCGTTGTCGCCGGTCTTGCAGCTCAGCCCGCTTCGGGAGCCAGCGGCGACAAGTACCAGGCATTGCCGATGACCAGGCAGTAGCCGGGGGAAGCATCTTTGCCTTCCGGGTGAAGGTACGAGTGGCGCAGCCGAGGTTGTGCGGCGGTGTCTGCCGGTCAGCGATGTTTCTTGTTGGCCCTGGAGACGGAAGCGGACAGTCGAAGTGGCTGCCGGGAGGGTAGAAGCCCGGAGTTTCACCGGTTGGTGATGCCCCGGCAATCAGGCCGACACCACAGACGTCTACTTTCGACCGGTGGCCGGTGATGCCAATGCGTACGAGCAACTCGGCGACCTTGACGCACCATTCGAAATCACCACCAAAGACGAACGGCGGCAACGCGATCACATCCGGCTACGTGAGTCGATGCGTTGCGACGTCACTCCCCTGACCTTCGAGCAGTACGAGGCAGGCGCACCCTGTCCGGGATGCGGCCACGCCTACCGGGATGCCGAGCCGTTTGAGTTCAAGGGCACGATGCACCTATCCGATCACGAACGGGAACGCTACGACGCCGAGGAATCCCGCTTCAAGGACGAACATGCCTCCTGCAGGTCCCATCGACACAGGGTCGGAGGTTCCTTGACGACACACTGCGGCAAATGCTGCCCGCCACCGCCGATGTCAGCATCGGAATTGGAACGCATCCGAAAGCTAATCAGCTCTCCGACGCCTCCACATGAACTGATGATCTGGCGGCTGCGCCTTTATTGCGGACACACGGTTGAACGTCGAGCGCATCGCAGCCATAAGACAGTCCAGTCCGCGTTCAATGGCGCGGTCAACTGCACTGAATGTGGCAGTGACCCATCGACAGTGATCGACGCGTGCGCAATCGGACTCGCAGCGCCGTCGCCCTACTCTTCGAAGGCTCCTGAGGTTCGCAAGCCCACCCGCGCTGCCCTGGAACGTCGTATTGCGGAACTCGAGGCTGAAGTCGCGCGGCTGAGAGACGGTTAGGTTCGGTTCTGGGAGTGGCAATAGCTTCTCCCCGGCGCCGAAAGGCGTGAAGACTGGTGAAGTGCCAGAGGTGCCGGAAGTCCAAGTAGGCCAGCGATGGGCCTATCGCGCCCGGCGCATCGACGAACTTGTCGAGGTGGAGGTCGCGAAGCTGGGAACGCAGAAGCCTGCCCGCGTACGAGTCCGTTTCGTTGAAGAACGTTTTGAGGGCCGACAGGAGTGGGTGCCGCCGTCCCGGCTGAGGGTGCACTGGTCGGCCGTCGAGGGTTTCCGGCATCGGGAGGCACTTTGGGATCGCATGGACGAGCTGGGGATTGGCGACGATCCGCGCTTTCGCGCCGCTGAAGAGGTGTACGAAAATCTGATCGACGAAGCGGTCTCAAACTTGCATTACCGCGAAATGGGCGCCTGCCGGGTGAGAGACTCCCAACGCTTGGCTGACCTCACGGGCCTCGATCCCCAGCTATGGCTGGCATGCCCGGATGCCTTTCGCGAGGGTTCGGATCTTGTTGTGCCATGGACGATTACCGAGCAGATTGTCCAGTCAGTTGCCAACCGCAACCCTCGCCCACTGCTTGAGATCATTGAGAAGGAGGAAGCGAAGGCCCAACGCGATGCCATTCACGGTCGTCGTTACGCGGGCCGTGGCTCTCGGCCCGGCTACGAGATTTCCCCGGACATCTGCGTCGAGGTCGATGACGAGTTGGGCAAGCCGCGACGGGCGGTTCTGCGCCGATGGTGTGGAGCCGAAGCGGCCGATCGCTTCGATGAACTGAAGGCGCTACGGGTCGAGATTCATCGTGTCGGCCTGGTGGCTGAGGCGGCGATCGCCGAACTGCGGGCCGCCGGTCGCAAACAGGCGGCCGAGCAGTTGGCGCGCAAGCTCGGCACGCGGGTCGAGGAGCTGCGATAGCCGGCTGCGTGATCATTGTGTCGGCCGGCGGTGGGCGTTCATGCCGTTGGGCATAAAGGCGGCGTAATCGTCGGGCGGTGGGTCGTCCGGGTCGAGCCGCTGCAGGCTGTCTAGATCGTTGAGGGGGTCGAGCTGCTGGGCCTCCTCGTTCGCGGCACGCGCCCACTCCAGCAGCGGCGCGATCTTCGCGGATTCGGGTTGACTGTCGGCCAGGGTGGCGAGGGCCTGGGCGTAGTCCCTGAGGGCCTGGGCCTCGGCATGCCGGGCCGCCTGTTCGCGCAGACGGCGCCGGTTGAGGTCGACGACATAAGCGGACTTGGCCTGTTCGGCTGCGCCATCCCAGGCTTGTTGGCGGCGCAGCAGGCCGTCCTCTCTACGGCGGCGCTCGGCGGCCGCCTCGTCGACGCGGCTCTGCATTTCGGCGAACGCCGCTCCGAGTTTGTCCTCCAGTGTCCAGCGGCTGCGGTCCGACCACGTCCGGTAGCGGTAGTAGCCGCCTAGTCGCAGACTCAGCCGACCTGATCCGACCTTGCGCATCTGTAGGGGAACTCGCTGCCACGGGTACTTGGCGGTGTTGAGTACCTCTTCGTCGGGCATTTCCCGGTTGACGAGCTCCTCGGTCAGGGTCAGCTCGAACGCGCATTCCGGCGTGGTGACTTCAAAGGGCCGTTGGTCGGTCCGATCCGCGCGAAGGGTCCAGCCCCGCGCCACGCATTCGGTGGCGATGGCTTGCAGGATCCGCAGAGCCCTTTCCATTCCGCCGTCGCTGACGGCCATGCGCCTACTGGCGGCGAGGTCGCGCACCTCGGTGCTGACAGGGTGTCCTTCTGTCGGCACTGCAACGTCCGGGATCGGACGTCTTTGTGCCGTATCGCTGGCCGGAATGAGACGGATGGTGAGGTCGCCGTGGTCGCGGCCCGTATGGCGCAATTGAAAGCCATTCGGGATTTGGTGGTTAGTAATTATGTGGTGGATGGCCCGCCGGTAACGACCCCGCTCGCGAGCGCTGGGAGCAAGCACCTTGACCGTATGGGGCTCGGCAACCAACTCGGTCAGGATTTCAGTGGCCAAAGCCTCAATGGCGGCGCCGCGGTCGGCGGATGGAGGTGAGCCGGTCGGCGACTGCTCAGTCTGGTGTCGGCCGTGCTCAAGGTAGAACTGGCCTGCCTCGGTGAGGACCGCCGACCACGAACCGTGGCGACGGTCGACTGTCGCCAGGTTGCGTGCCGCCAGAGCATAGGCTGTCTTCTTGTAGGTGAAGTCTGGCCAGACCCCGTCGGGGCAGCCGTGGCTGATCCACTGCAGGACCTCAACCTGGCGTACAGATAAGGGTGCATCGCGGCGCACGCACTCCAGCTTTGCAGCTTGAGGTTGACATTGGCTTTTCTATCTCGTTGCTGTGACGTTCTATCTCGTTGCTGTGACGTCGAGTTCGGCGTACAAGCCCGAGCTGTAGCGGTCAGCGATGTTGGAGAGCCATTCGCCCTCTCGAGTTAGATTCCTGAACGTGTTTTACGCTGCATGGGCACTACTGTCCCAGTGCGGGGGGAGTTTTGGAAGGAGGGCGGTATGGCAGATCCGCAGGCAGAGCATGCTGCGTTAGTAGCCCTGTTGAGAACGCGCCCGGAAAAACTTACCTGGCGCAGACTCACCGATCGCGTTCTCGATAACGGCAGCGCCGTCGACATCTGGCACAGCTTTCACCCCATATCGCTGATGCCCTCGGAAGACGACACCACTCCCCTGGATGAGTCCGCTGCGGATCTCAGTCGATGGGAGCGCCAAGGCTTGACATTCCTCAGTGCGTTGGATCCAAGCTTCCCCGCGCAGTTGCGGCGCACGACCGCCTGTCCTCCCTTTCTGTTCGCTCAGGGGGAGTTGCGTGCTGATGACCCAGCCGTTGCGGTGGTCGGCTCTCGTAACGTGTCGACGCGGGGCCTTGCGTTGGCAGCGCAAGTCGCTGAAAGCCTTGTTGCCGAGGGATTTACTATCGCCTCCGGGCTAGCGGCCGGGGTCGATGCCGTCGCCCATCAAGCCGCACTCGAAGGAGATGGGCGCACCGTCGCATTTATCGCCACGGGCCTCAACATCAGCTACCCGGCTGCCAATCGGGGCCTCCAAGCCAGTATCGCTGAGCGGGGGCTCGTCTTGTCGCAATTCTGGCCCGACGCGCCGCCGCAGAAGGCCAGCTTCCTTCAACGCAACGCCCTGATCGCCGCCTACAGCCTCGCAGCCGTCGTCATCGAAGCCGGTGAGAACAGCGGCGCCCGCAACCTGGCGCGGCAGGCCGTCGAACAAGGTCGACCACTCATCGTCACCGATCTGGTCATCACCGCCAACGAGTGGGCGAGGCAGTTGCTGACCGCCCCAGATGTGCATCAGGCCGCGGGTCCGGATGATGTTGTGGAAATCGTCAGACGCCTATCGGCAGGGGAATACACACATGGGCGACAACCACGACCTCGATAGGCTCCTGCGGGTCTTCCAGGAGCAGGCCGACGTCCAAGGCTTTCACAACACGGTTCATCGCCGCGGGAAGACTTGCGAGGTCTGTCGGGGAACACTGTTGAACAGCAAGCCGTGGGTGTGCACGAGATGCCGCGATGACAAACAGGCCAATGGTTCCCGGGCCGTCGACCGCCTGGGATCGGTCATCTACGGATGCAAAGGCCTAGAGAGCGGTGATCTCATGCACCGCTACAAGGAATTTCAGGCGGGTGGACAAGACGTACTGCTGGTGACGGTACTCACTGCGCTCGCAATGCGGCATAGGAACTGCATTGATTCACTTGCCGGCCTACCGGCACGGCACTGGGCAGCTATACCGTCCTTGAGGCGTATCGGCTCTGAACATCCCTTTCGCACAATCCTGCTCCAACTGCTCGGTCAGCAATCGGAAATCCGGATTGCCGCGGCGCCACCCGCCCGCCGCGCTAACGACTCGCAACGCCGCGAGCTCAACCCGAACTTGTACGAGGTTCTGACCCCCGTCCCGCACGCCAGCCACATCATCGTGATCGACGACACCTGGGTTTCGGGAGGACACGCGCAGTCGGTCGCAATGGCCCTCAAAAACGCAGGTGCGCAACAGGTATCGGTGCTGGCCATCGCCCGTTGGCTCGACCTACAAAAGCCCTACCCGCGGTGGACCTACAGCAACATAATTGCGCCCCAACCCTACGATCTGGACATCTGCCCGTGGACCGCCGGTGAGTGTCCGCCGTCTCAGCCGACGCACGTCAAAGAGCCTCTTTCGAGGCGAAAACCATTGCGCTGCTCTTTGCACAACATCGAACTAGCCGCGACCGGTGAATGCGCCGAATGCTCGCAGTTGCTCAAAAGGGGTAGCAAACCGATCAAGCGACGCAAGCCCTGGTATCAGTTCTGGTGATCGGACTTGACGTATGCCGTGATTACTGACACCCCCCCCCCCGCCGCCTGGCCTATTCCGCCTCCTCTGCATCGCCCGAGGTGCGGTGGGTCATCCAGACGACGATGTCGGCGACCCGCAGCAGGCTCAGGTGCTCGGCCCCGGCTGCCTGCCGAATCTCAGCGAGGCGTTCCACGATGTCGGGCTCAGCCGCCAGAGTCTGCCACCAGGGCCGCCACCAGGGATCCGCCTTCTGGCCGAGGGCCTTTTCGACGACGGTGTCGCGAATCGGCATCAGCGTCAGCCGTTTTCGGGCCAGCAGCTTGTACACCGCCACCCGCGGGATCGACGCCTCCTCGCGCAGCAGCCAGTACAGCTCATCGCCAGGAGAGCCAGGGCCGAGCCACCGCTCGAACTCCGACTCAGTGAGGGTGTGCAGTTCCCGGTCGGTTGGCACCCCGCCGAGCAGCTCAGTGATCCGCTGACTGAAGGAGTTGAGGATCAGGATCGACGTCGGCCGCAGCGCCGCGCTGCTCTGCTCGCGGATCTGGATGGACAACATGCTCACCGCGATCAGGTCATCGGCGTTTATCCGGACACGATCGTTGTGGCCGTAGGTGTCGAACGCCGCCCCGGTGTAGCCCCCCGCGCCGTAGGTCCGCACCAGCTGCGCGGCACGCACCATCGCGTCGGGATCGCCGGCATCGAGACCGAGCTCACTGCGCAGCCGCTGCTGGAACACTCCATCCCGCCCCGCGGAATCGTCGGCCATCCCCATCCCCTTCTCAGCGGTACCCAGGCAGTATGCGCGATCCACCCGCGAGGGATCGGCCATACCGCGGCGCACAGCATCGGAGGATGCTCGGCCCGCCACACAGACGTCTATCTCACAACACATCTCGCTTCCGCAAGCACCGAGGGTTGTCGGGGCTGTGTGGCACGATCGATACTTGTGAGCAGACCGTTCCATATCGAGGACAGAGCCCGCGGCCGCATCGTCGCCACGGGTGAAATTGATGCCAGCGGCCGGGTCGTATGGGGGGAGGAGACCGAGGACAGCGTCAGCGGGGAGCTCTCCGAGCTCGCCACGGAGATCCAGCAGCACATCGCCGAGGGGTACCGCGGTGGACAGCTGCGTCCTCCGCTGGAGTGGTTCGAGCTGTAGCGAACCTCGCCGGCCCGCCGACCTTCACCGTCGCCGCACACGACCCGATCGAGGGGAGATACGGATGCAGATTAGCCTGTGGCCCGGTGGACCGACCGTGTCCCTAGCCGACCACTAGCAGCCGCTACGCACGTTGGCGGACGATCCCCCAATACTCAAGCGTTCGCCTTCAAACTCAGCGAAGGCGCCAGCGGCTTACTGATGATGCTCACCATCCCCCCAAAACAGGCGATGCCCCTTGACCAACAAGCGGTCATCGGCAGTCTGCGCGGCGCCGACGAAGTCCGTGCCGGCCAAGCCGGTCTCATTGACGTCGGTGCCGCCCTGATCGCGTCCGGCATCCCCTACGTCCACATCCTCATGAAGATCCCCGGGGGACACCGCGGCGTCCATTACAACCTCGCGCTGCACCTGATCGGCGAGCGGACGCTGCAGATCCGGGGACACGTTGACGAGGGCGAGCTCGCCGGCATCAGGGAAGCCGTCGTGTACGAAATGGCAAGGCGCCGCAGCATGCTTCAAGGAGGAAACCGACGAAGATCCCACCGGCGGCCCGGCGCGCGACCCCTTCGACCACTCCACGGCCGGCTTTGTCATGAATATGAGTGAATTGGCCGACTTCGATCAGCAGTTCCCAAGCCATCCGTTGACCATTACCCGCGAACTGCTCCGAAGCATCGGTAACAGTTGATGCCGTTTGCGGCTCTTGCCGCGGCGTGCGAGTCGTCCCGCGGTCACGGAATCCTTCCGCAATGAAGTTCAGTGCCTACGCGGTTTGCGTGGTAAGGCACTCGAGCCACCGGGCCCGAATCTCGGCAGGGGCCGCGCCCAGGTCGACTGACATGAACCGCATGCGGTGGCCCTGGATCTCAGTCTCCTCGGTGAAGTCGGGGCGGCCGGCTGTCTTGACGAAGAGCAGCACGCCCTCAGCGTTGGTGGCGAGGGTGTCACCCTGCCCGGTCTGCGAGGCCAGGTAGGTGTAGAGCTGGTAGAGATACGCGCTATCCACTGTGATCTTGTTCTCCCGCGCGACCAGGGCGTCGGTGAACTTAGTCTCGATGACGATGCGCCTGTGTGCAGAGGGATTATCAAGTGTCACATCTGTTTTCATAACGGGTAGGTATCCGGTTTGCGGAGGCGTATTGGACGGCCAATGGAGGATGCGCGCTCCCACAATCCATCCCGTCGAGGACAGGGTGTAGCGGAAGAATCCGCGCACTGCAGCTTCGAACAGTTTCCGGTGCTTGCCAGCATCGTCGAGGAGTGCCGGAAGATCCACAGCGCCTTCGGCATGGAAGGGGATGGCCATCTCCCGCAGGAGGTGGGCGGCGTCGAGCATCCGGCGGTCAGCAGCGTCATG
Organism: uncultured Mycobacterium sp.; assembly: GCA_964535335.1. Lineage (GTDB taxonomy): Bacteria > Actinomycetota > Actinomycetes > Mycobacteriales > Mycobacteriaceae > Mycobacterium. The sequence continues at coordinate 31,786 of CAZHUU010000012.1, read as the reverse complement.
GTGGGCTAGGCGGTCGCGGGACAGCTCGCTGCGCGACGGTTCGACGGCGCCTACACCGAATCGGTGCATTCGGAACGCCGCGATCCGACAACGTTGTGCAAGTTCCTTTCTGATGACGACCGGCGCTGCGTAGAGCAAGGTGTGAGCGATGAATCGGTTGCGGGGGGAGTCGACGCTGAGTTCCTCGAATCGGCAGGCGATGCGTCCCTGGTCGGTCAGCCGGCGCGTGACAGTACGTAGGTGGTCGATGCGTCCCCGGACCCGGTCGAGATCGGCGTGGCGGGTCCGGTAGTGCAGGGTCAGTTGGTGCCGTAGCCGTTGTTCTACCTCACCGACGAGTACTTCGGCGATGGCATCCAATAGGTCGTTGTCCCGCTCGCCCGCGAGAATCTTGTCTCGTGCGGGCGCCCGCAATTCGGCAAGTAGCTCCGAGGCATAGATCAGGAGAAACCACATGCTGCGTACCGGGATCTTGGTCGCTCCCTCGCCGACGATAATCACGGTGCTCCCACGGATCAGGACTTGAGGGCCGCGATCGCGGCCTCGGCCTTCTCGCGGGCGTCGAACCAGTACTCCTGTAGTTGCGGGCCGATCTGTGTGTCGATAACGCCTAAGTACCAAGCCTTTCCATCGGATTGGGCTTGTAGGGGCGTAAGGAAACTCTGGCCTATCAGGAAGTTCGGGCCCAACATGGGGTCTTGTGTGATTGTCGAGTTCAGTTCGCTAACGCGGCTACGGATGGTCTCGACCAGTCCTGCGTCATTGGGTAGCTTCTTGGAGAGGTCGGCCGCCCAGGCATCCGTGAATGCCGGCTCGAGGGTCTCGAAGCTGAACCTTCGCCGCAGGGCGAGGTCTACCAGGGCCAGGGAGCGGTCGGCGATATTCATCGTCCCGAGCAGGTAGAGGTTGTCGGGCAGGTAGTACTGCTCGTCGTCGGACTTCGGATAGCTCAGGGTCAGCGCATCTTCAGGGTTTCGCTTGCTTTTCTCGATGAGTGTGAGCATCTCACCGAATGCCTGGGCAGGGTTGCCGCGGTTGATCTCCTCGATAACCAGTACATGCGGGACGTCGGGATTTTCGCGAGCTCGATCGGCGTGCTGCAGAAGCGCGCCGTCTGTCAGGACAAGGTGGCCGCCGGATGTGGGCCGCCAGCCTCGGACGAAGTCCTCGTAGGAGGTATTGGGGTGGAATTGCACCGATCGGATCGCCCCCGGCGCCTGCGACCCGATGAGTGCTTGTGCCAGGCGCCTTGCAAGCCAGGTCTTTCCGGTTCCAGGTGCTCCCTGTAGCACGAGATTCTGGTTGTCTCGCCAGTGGTCGAGCATCCTCTGTAGACGCTCCTTGGAGTGGAAACATCCTTCGGAGACGATGTCAGCCACCGTATAGGGCTTATCCGATGAACCGCCCTTGGATCCCCCGCCCGATCCACCTTCTTTGACACCCGGTGGTGGGGGGCTCTCCTTGTCCTGGAGCCACTTCGGTCGCCAGGTGTCGTCATACAAGTCGACTGGACCGCCGCCAGCCTCGTCCTGGATGGAGTCAATGATGCCTCGGAGGTCGGCGTCGAGATCCTTGGTCGGACCGTCGGGAAGATAGTCCTTCGCGAAGGCTGCACGCAAGGTGGTGCGGTGCTGTTGGCTCACGATTGGTACGAAATAACGTGGTTGGAAGAGGTACAGCAGCGACTGGCGTTGGGCCGGCTCACGGTGGCCCGGCGAGTCCATGACGAGGCTGTGCAGTACCTCAGGGTTGGTGGCAGCGTCGGCGCGGACGCTTGGACCATGGCTCTTGAAGTACTCTGCGAATTCCACCAGGAACGACAGCTGCGCCCAACGACGGTTGTTCCAGGCGGGGCCGCCGTTGAAAACACCCTCGGTGAACGCTTCGAGAACATCGGGGGTTAATGCGACAGGGGGCGATAAGGGTTCGAGGACATCTTCGATTGTCTTTGTCTTGTAGGACGCGAGGAAGTTACTGACTGGCAGGATGTTGAGGATGTAAATCTCGGCGAAGAGCTGCCTGGCGCCGGGCGTGCAAGGTGCCAACTGGATTTCGAGCTTCTCGGCGAACGACTTAGCCGACACGTCGGGTGCGGCCACATAGTTCGCATGCAGTTCAGCGAGATGGTCGGCCGTCCAGATCTGCTTGCCGGGGGTCAGTAAAGAGCCATCGGCAATGAGGCAGTCGCTGAGTATCTGGGCGGCGACCTTCTCGACTTGCGGCGCGTTCGGCCTATTCATTGTTGGCGAAGCGTTTACCACTATTCCGTTGTCTCCCCTTGTGAACGGCAAGTGCCGTTGTCATTCTGAATCGCTGTCGTTATTTAGTGTGCGGCGGCGTTGAGCTTCGCCTGCTGAACCAGCCCCCGGTTGTCGGTCATGCTCAGGAAGCCGAACCGGCCGGAGATTCACGAACGTAGGTGATGCCGAACGCGACGACCTGCCTGAACTCCTGGCGGCGGGAGCCGATGTCGAACTGGCTCCCGGAGCCCTTCTGGAAGATGTCAAGGCCGCGGCCGAGGAGGATCTTCCAGCCGTTGTCAGTCCTGATGGATCGGTCGTGAATGGCCCCATCAAATCGGACGTTGAACTGGATCCCGACTGAGGCGGCCCCATCCTGAATTTCCTTGAGCATCAATAGATGCTGCTTTTGGAAGTCGCCCGTATCTTCCTTGGTCACGAGGTTGACCGAGATCTCGTCGGCGGGATCCTTTGCAGCGGCGAGCAGGCTGAGGAGGTCGACGAGGTTGCGGCCTTGGTGGGGCAACCGAATGTAGGGATCAATGATGTTGATGTCGGTTGCGCCGCGCAGGTATGGCAGCAGCAGCGTCTCGTAGGAGACCCCGCGCTGGTTTTCTTGGAATTCTCGGTGCCCCTCAAACAGTGGTGCGGGCTTCGGTGGCTCAGCCGTCGTCGGGCCGGTGGGTGTCTCGCGTTGCGGGGGCTCGTCATCCGATGAGTCTCCGGACGCGTTGTGCTGGCGTCGTGATTGGTGGTAGTAGGTCGGGTACTCGTCCTCTTCCAGGGTTGCGACTGCATGCCACTCGCCGGCCGTGTCCGAGTACCCGAAATTCACCGCAGCCATCGTGGTGTCGATACGGATGATCTGATCTTTGACCCGTTTGCGGCCCTCGACGGCGAAGCGGAGGATCTCCTCGATCTCGTCCTGAGTGGCCTGCCCGTGCGGGTAGAGGATCTTCATCAACCCGGAGAAGGTCTTATGGATGCCGTCGCGATCACGGGTGGAAATGTCGGATCCCAGGGTGAAGTGCTTCTGGTAGCGGTCGGAGTAGTCCGCGTCACGCATGGACTTGAGGACTTCTGCGATGTAGTCGACGACGAATCCGTAGCCGTCGGAGAACATCTCGCCGCGGATCGTTTCGACTTCCCAGCCCGGGATGTAGAAGTGCAGGCGGTCGAGGTAGGCGGAGTCGTGGTAGCTCTCAGGCAACTCGTCGAAGAGGTCGGAGTGCTTGAGCATGTATGGCACGGTGTGGGAGGTGTTGCCGACGAACACCATTGAGGCTTCGGCGCCGAGGGTTTCGACACCACGGGAGAACGACTTGTTCGCCATATAGTTCTTCATGATGTCCACAAGCGCTTTATCGGTGCGCTTCTTCTTGCCGGCGAACTCGTCGAAGGCAACAACGTCCCAGTAGCCGACCAGGCCGAGGCGGCCGTTGGAGTTGTTCACGAAGAGTTTGGCCACGGTGACCTCGCCGCCAGAGATGAGCATGCCGTGGGGCGAGAACTCCGAGAAGATATGTGATTTGCCGGTGCCTTTAGGTCCGAGCTCGACCAGGTTGTAGTTGCGCTCAACAAAGGGGATCAGGCGAACAAGCTGCAGCAGCTTCGCGCGCCGACCGAACAGTTCAGGGTTAAACCCGATTGACTGGATCATCAGGTCAATCCACTCATCGGTCGTAAACTCACGGCGCGCTGCGACATAGCCGTCGAAGTCAAAGTTAGACAGCTGGATCGGTTTGATCGACCCAAGAATCCACGGCACCGCACGCGGATCGTCACCGTGGGAATATTCGATGTCGCAGATACACCACACGCCACCGACGAGAAGCTTCGGGTGGGCCTTGATCGTGGCCGGCTCGACGAGCACTTGCTTAAGGCCCAGATTGGCAAACCCGGCCTCGTAGACGTCGTCCTTGTCGTTGAGGGTGACAGTGACCTTGTCGATGATCTTGTAGCGTCCGCGCTCGCGGATCGCGGATTTCACTAGTTCGGACTGGTTGCGGTGAACGTAGTGGTCCGCCAAGATCTGCCGGACGGTGGCGATACCGGCCTGGATGGTGGCCTCGTCGTCGGAGGCGGCGTACTGCCCGAGCAGGTACTCCAGCACATAGGAGGGCACGATGGCATTGCCTTTGACCGCCTTGACGAGGTCTTTGCGCACGACCACCCCGGCGAAGTGCTCGTTGATTTTGCTGTCCAGCGCAGTTTGCGCGGGTGCCGCGATCGACGCCGAATACTCGGCAGTGACCTCGCGGATGTTGTCGACTTCGCTCATCGCTGATTCTCCTTAGAAGTCGAAGTCCGAGGCGAACGACCGCTTGAGCGTGTACGTCGCCTTGGTGTATAGGCGCCATTGGTGGGTGTTGGGGATGCGCTCCTCGAGCCGGAACTCCACCGCACGGTTGTTGAAGTCGTTGGCGTCCTTGCTCAGCAGCATGTGCGCACTTTGGTAGCGGTCCCGCTGATCAGCCGATGTCTGATCGAAGGTCAAGTCGATCTGGTTGGAGATCAGAGTCTCACCGACGTAGAGGCCAGCACGGACGGTGCGGGACTGGACCTTGTCGCTGACCGGCTCGGATTGGAACATTCGGACCACGACCTGGCCGGTGGTGATCTTGTCGGACTCCGGCCACACTTCGACATTGACCAGCCGGGTGTCGCTCTTGCGTTTCTTGTTGACCGTCAGCACCGGGACGATGACTTCCTGAAGTGTCGCCCCGCCGTGGACAAATCGCGCCCCACCGCCAGAAAGACGCAGTCGGTGAATCGACTTGGGGATCTGCACCTGGAGGTCGCTGTCGAGGCCGACTTGCTGGGAGCTGAAGGTTGCGAAGGCGTTGTCGAGCTTCAGTCCGCGCCCGAGGACGTAGCGGCGGTTGATGACTTTGATGTCGTCGCCCTGCGGTTGAGTCGACAGGAAGAAGGAGTCGGACAGAGCGTCGTCTTGGAACAGGAACCCGTGGTCGGCGGTGATGAAGATGTTCGTGGCGTTGGCGCTCGCGAGCTTCTTCACCAGATCGACGATGTCACGGAGACTGTCCTCTACCGCCTCGAAGACCTGGCGTTCTGTGCCTGGTTTGTCGCCGGTGGCGTCGATGCGGTTGTGGTAGATGTACAAGACCCGGTTGGCTTTGAAGAGTTCCCGGCGCTCATCACCACTGAGCGCCTTGAAGTCCTCCGCCTGGATCGCCGCACCACCCACCTGCTCAAGGACCTTGCCGCGCAACGCTGTTCCGTTAGTGGGCTGGTCGTCGGCCAAGATAGTCTTGCCATCAGCGGAGTGCTTCAACGTCGAGTGCGGCAGCAGCGCCGCCATTCCTAGTTGCGTGTAGCTCGGCAGCACTCCGAGGACGGCGTCGAGGGAGGCGTCGAAGCGATCTTCCTTGCGGATCAGCGACCCGAGCTCCTCGGCCACTTCGTAGCGAAGTGCATCGGAGATGATGACGACGGCCTTCTTGTCGCCGTCGCGAACTAGCGGCGCGATGTAGTCGCGATAGAAGCAGGCTTGCGGCCGCAGCGACGACGACGTCCAGGTGTCGACGGCATCAACCTGCTGCTGCCAGGCATTGCCGAGCGCGTACAGAAACGTGTTGGTGTAACGCTTCTCGACCTGCTCGCGCAGAGCCTCAAGAGGTTTGGGGTACTCGGCGGTGCGCGCCGCGAAAGTGAATTGCCGGTAGAGCTGGTCGATGCGGAACCACTCGCGACGATAGCGTTCGATTGATTCGTCGAATGACTGTGCCCCGAGGTCGAGTGAGGTCAGTTCCTTCAGCAACTCTGACCCGGTGGCGATCGCTGCATACAACTTCTTGTAGCCGTCCAGCCACAGGCTGCTTTGCCGCTTCCGCACGATCTCAGTCACCTCGCGCGCCGTGACGGTCTGCTCGGCCACCGCGCGGGCCAAGTCACTGATGATCTTCTGGTCAACCTCCTCGAACAGATCGACCGAAGCCAGTTCGCGGAAGCTCGTATCTTCGATGGACGAGGCATAGCCCAAGTCGCTCGCCGCGCGTTTGGCGAGAGCGGCAAGAGCTTCCGAGCTGCGCCGGTCGTTGCGCAGGCTTGCAAAGTCGAGCTGAATGTTTTGGAGGCCGCCGGGGCGATCCGACTTGAATCCTTCGATCGCCTTACGGAAGATCCACAGCACCAAGTCATCGACGGTCGGGGACGACGCTTCGTATCCGTAGATGGAAGCGACTCCGCGCCAGAAGAACTCGTCCAGACCGTAGTCGACGAGCGCGTCGTACTTGGCGTGTTGGCCGGCCGCGTTCTCAACCATCAGTGCCCGGGTGATCTCCAGGAGACTGTGCTCGCGCTGGCCCAGCACGACGGCGGTGATCTTCGCGCGGAGTTTGGCCGCATCGTCACCGGCATTCAGCAGAGCTTTGAGGCTCTGAACCCGCTTGGCGGCGTTGAAAAACTTCTCATGTGCGGCGACGACTTCGTCGACGCCCTCGGTGGTGAGCCCGAGATCCTTTGCGACCAGCGAGGTGCGGTCTGCTGTGAAGACCCCGTACGCCAACTCCAGATCCAGCAGCCAGTTCCCAACCCCGGCAGGAACTTTCCCGCCGCGGTAAACCAAGAACTTGCCTGTCGGCTCTTCGTGTAGCAGTCGATGCTTGATGGCGTACTCGTTGTTGGCAACCTGGATCGTCTGCGCCCCCGGCAACTCGAGGCTGTCCAGATCCGCTCCGTACTCGCCGTCCGGGTCGTGCCAGAACACGATGCGGTGATTCTCGAAGCACCGCTCCAGGTGGGGCCGAAGGGCGGCGACATTGCTCATTCGCCAGCCTCCAGACCCGGAATCTTCTTCAGCGCGGCGCCGAACTTTGGATAGTTCACCTTCACGCCGTCGTCGAGATCAATCTCGATCTGCTGCGATGCCAACGGGTACAGCACGTTGTGCTCGTACTCGTTGAGTTCCAACAGCATCTTGCGGATCCGATCCGCCTCCTTCTGCGCCGCCGCCTGCTGCCGCGGCGTTCCTCCACCGGCGGCTAGCCGTTCCTGCTGCCCGAGGGTGGCCTCCAGCTTCGCCTTGAACTCGCGCAAATACTCATTCAGCACCGTCGAGGCCGTCGCGGGTGTGTAGCGGTGTAGGTAGATCAGGGCGTTGAACGAGCCTTTGGGGCTGGAAAACAGCCAATAGATCGGGCGCTTTTTGTAGCGCTGCAAGTGATCTGCGTAAAAGGACTTCACGAAGTAGTCCCGCAAATCCTTGACCCCGAGCGCCTCCGTGACGAAGCGCAGGTTCTCCTCGAAGTGTTTCTCGCCAAAGGCTATCCGCAGAAATTGACGGAATCGCGTGACGATATCGTCTTCGAACCAATCCCCGTCGACAATCGGAATGACATTGTCGGAGTCTGGCATGAAGGTCGGCGTCGGCACCCTGGCGACGTAGTCCTGCAACGTGGCGCCCTGGTCCGCAAGGACAAGTCCCGGTGTGTTGAGACTGTAGCGACCAAACATGCATCCGACGGCGTAGGAGACAAACCTCCTAATTTCCTCAGCGCGACCCAACCCCTTCAGATCTGGCTCGTCCATGAGCCGGTATCTGAAGTTTAAGTTGCTATCTAACGACACCCTGGACGCTGAAACCGACTCGGGGAATTGCCCTTCCAAACGGAAGGCGCTCAGGTAATAGCGATTATTGACACGTTCAAGTTCAGCGACGCGGCCGACGCGGTTCTCGCACGATTGGCGATAGCCTTCATAGGCCTCAATCAAGGATTCGCCGTTAACAAGGGGCGAGACCTGGAAGTTCCAAGAGACTTCGCCCTCGTCCCAATCGCTTTTCGCGATGTCGACCAACTCCGAAACGACGTCGTCATTTCCAGTGGAGCCTATGGAGTCCGGGACTGGCAACCTAGCGATATCGCCCACCTGGAAGTTCAATGTCGGTGCGTAGGCTTTCAAGACCTCTGTAGCCAACACGGAGTTCAGAAGACCAAGATACTGTCGTGCGGCTTGCTCCGTAGCGCCGAACACCGACATCCCAGCAACATCAAACAAGAATCCCGATGGGAAATAACGAAATGAGGGCAGGCCCGAACCAATGAGTGACCAAGACACCGAAGGTCGGAATTGGTACGAAAGGTTCTGTGGTCGTGAACGCAGCTTCCCAGAGGCGTCGAAGACGTTCTTTATTTCGTAACCGTCGTTTTGCCAATTGACTACAAACTCTTGGTTCCCATACCAGCGCCGGAACTCTCCGCCTTTGTTGTAGGGGAACCACTTTCGCCCGGATCGTTCGGCGACTTGTTGATCGGTGCAGTTGAAACCGATTCTGTTCAGGGACACCTCCCACCAGAGGCGTAAAAACCTGGCATTCTCCGAGGTTGCAATACCTTGACGAGGCGGCGAGACCTCTTGCAAAGTTTTTTGCCGGCGAAGCAAACCAAGGAGATTGGACGGTAGCCAGTAAGCCACGGGTGCCCCAGGTAGTCCTTGCACTTCGCGCAACTGCCGTGAGTAATACCAGGGCGTTTCCGAGTCCTTGATTGCAGCCAAAGTGGCAGCGGACATGGATTCGGGGCCACCCGGTTGCTCGACGAGGCGGATGAAGTTGACAGCCTGTCCTTCATCGCTGGCTTGGTTGCGGAACACGAACGCGCAGATCTGGACAGTCGCGTCGGCAAAGCCCGACAGTGGAAGTTCGACCAAGGTCAGGAGCGGCCAGTCCTGAAGCAGTTTCTCTCGCAGTGCCAGGTGCGACGAGATATACATCCAGACATTCGGAGACATGATGCCGATGAATGCGCCCCTGGACCCGAGGCCGGCACACCGGCGGATGAATGCCGCGAAGAGGTCCGTCTTGGTGTCCGCGTATTGCTTGGCCAGCCACCCCGACAAGGTCGAATCCATGTTGCGGTTTCCCATGTAGGGCGGGTTGGTGACCACCACCGCATAGTCGCGAGAGAGGTAGACAGCTTGGGCGAGGACCCTGTTTGCTCTCTGAACTATGTCGTTCGTAACAAGATCTTTGGGATGCGAACTGATGGCGTCTAAGTGCCCGCCCAACGGCTCATTAAGCTCGCGACGGGGAACAATGAGAGAGCCCACCAACTTGGCTTCGCTGAACTGGTTCCAGAAGGCGATCTCATCGTCTCGGTCTCCCGATGGGGTCAGCAGATCGCCCAGTTCCAGAGTCGTGAAGTGGATGGACTCAAGAACGCAAACCTGTGGTTCTACTTTCTTGGCGAAGAACGTGCGCTGGCGTGCCCGCGCCTTCATCATCAAAGCGAACGCGGCGAGCGCACCTGCACGTGCGTCGATTTCGATCCCATACAAGTTATTGGCCAAGATGATGCCCGGAATTTCTGCGGGCGCATAACCTATTTCCTCATAGATCGAATACAGGAGATCGAAGGCGTAGGTCAGCATGTGCCCTGAGCCACATGCGGGATCGACGAATTTGAGTTCCTCTGGCTTGTCAAGCTTAAGGAAGTCAGCTTCTGTCTCTGCAGACGGAATGTAGTAGTCCATCTGGTCGACTAGACGTGAGGTCGGGTGGTTGAGCATCCAGAGTCGGCCGAGTGAGTTCTCGACGAGGTAGCGCACGATCCAATGAGGAGTGAACAGTTGGGTGGCCGCGGGGACCTCTTCCGCGCCGGCCTTCTTGTTTTTCTTGAACCCCGCGAAGATTTCGTCTTTCCGCTCTGAGATGTAGAACTGGTAGAGCCAGCCGATGACCTCGACGTCCTGGCATACCTTCTCAGTCAGGACCTTGACAGCTCGGTTGAGTACTGAATCGTCGGCGAGCAGGTTGGCCGGCATGAGCAACTCACTGAAATCGCCTTCGTGCTCAAACATGAAAGGCATTGATCGGTTCCAATGGCGGCAGTACTGCACAAGCAGTACCGCGTAAGCCTCACCTTGTGGATCGTCGCTGCGGCGGGTGCCATTGAGCAGCCCAGCGACTGTCTCGCGAATCTTCGGATCGACCACGTTGGGGTCGATGTTGGCGCGCTTGGCCTCTGCGAGGATTTCGGGCTGGCCAAGCTCGACGCCGGCTTGGGGTGAGACGATTCCGATCCCGGTGTAGCCGTTGGCATCCATGAAGCGCAGGGCAATGATCCGGTTGAACCAGGTGTAGGCGACCCGGTCGGCCACCGCGTCACGTCCTTTGTCACCGCCGCCGGCGGCGGTGATGGCGTTCTCTAACGCGGTAACGGCTTTGGGCTGTTCGACTCGCTGGGGGGAAGCTGGCGCCAGCACGACCGCGATGCGAGCGGTTACCTCGCGAATCAATGCGGTGCGCGCCCACGTGGCGAAGGATTTCAGCGGCGCAGTTTCCATCAGAGTGAGATTCGCTTTCCGTCTTTGAGCGCCTGGACGAGCGCGGCACGAAGTGCGATCAGGTAGGTGTCGACATCGGTGTCGGTTTCGAGAACACCGGATGCCCCGAGCACGGTGACTGTCTTGATAGACACGGTCCGTTTCATGGGTGCCCCACCGCCCCCACCGCCACCGCCCTGTTGGGAGTTGACGAGCTGATCGAGAAGAGCCGGGTAGGCGTTGTTCTCGAAGTCGGTGCCGATCTGCTGGAGGAGTGCGACCTGGCCCTCCTCCAGCACTCGTGCGAGTGTGTGTTCGATGGTTTGCAGGACATCCTGTTGGGCGGTTGGGGTGGCTTGGTTGTAATAGTCGCTGGCGACTAGTTCGGCCTTGCGGTGTTCGACTGCGGTGGTCACCTCGGCGCGGCGACTGGTGACGACATCGTCAAGCTGGATACGCAGCGTGTCGGTGGCCTGCTTGAGTTGCGCCATCCTGTTGCCCCGGAAAGCATTCGCATCCGCGAGCGCGACCTGGACGAGTTGGTCGCTTCCGGCGGGAAGGTAGTTGAGGTTGCTGCTGTGTGTGGTGAGCAGCGCAGCGGCCTCGTCGTAGATGGTCCGCTGCGTTCCGTTGAGGAAAGATTGGATGGGGTCGATGACATTCTCTTTGGCGTCGAGCAACTCATCACCCATGGTGAATTCGGTGAGGTACCAGTCGTCACTGTTGCCTAGGGTCTGCTCGAGCACCTCGATGGGGCCGTTGAGTTGTTCCACGAACGGGTACTTCGAGGCGGTGACAGTGGCTTTGAGTTCGTCGTACTTGCCTTTGAGTTTGTCGGCGCCGTAGCGCGCCAGTTCCAGTGGATCTTTGGGAGCGCTGGCGTCGTCGAAGAAGTCGGTGCAGAACTTCCGAAACGCCGTCACTTTCCGGTCGTCGAAGGTTTTCTGCAGGGCGATGACGGTATGGGAGTGCTTTTGCGTGTTGCGCAGCGCGGCAGCGACTTCGCTTCGCTTGAGGGCGTTGCCGTCGACGGTCAGGGTCACCTTCGAGGCACCGATCAAATAGGCTACGAGCACCTCGATTGAGGCGAGATCCCAGCCGTAGGGCTTGGCTTGGAAGGCATCGACAGTCGTCTTGACGGTGACGTGCTCGCCCAGTGCCTGCTTGCGGGCTATGAACGACAACACTTCCTCGCCGGGGGTGGCGAGCTTCGACCACGCCGCTTGGTCGAACAGGCCGCTGTCAGGGTTGGCCGCCCCGGCCACCTGCTGCTCGGTGTAGACGACGCCATCGAGCAGTTTGAGTTGGGTGTAAGTGCGGCTGATGAGGTCCTGGAAACCTTCAGTGACCCGCGCGAGTGCGTCTTGGGAGTTGGAGGAGACGTCGGCGGCGTTGATAATCAGTCCCGCCTTGCCCACGGAGCGGCGGATGCGCTCGCCGAGTTCCTTCTCGCGGTCGACGTTCTGGGCGGCCTTGGATCGAAGGATCTGGTCCTCGACCGCCGACAGTGAACTGGTCTGCTTGCGTTTGGTGTATTTCTCGGTCTTGATGAGCAGCCGCAGATCCGCCAGCACGCGGTCATCGGGTTCGAGGATGACACGCAGCTCGTCCTTGCCGGCGCTGTGCATGCGGATCTCGTCAATCGAGTGCGGGTACTCGGGGGTGATGAAGTGGATGCAGAGTTCGCGCTGGGGTCCGTGGACCTGGTCGTCGAGTTTGAAGCCGAACGGAAAGTCCTGGCCGTTCTTGGTGTAGCGGATCTTGTTGGTTTTGACGACATCGCCGGACAGGATCTTGAACAATCGAGAGCTCACGTCGGAGGCGTCGATGTCTACGTTCTTGATCTCTTCTTCGATGACCTGTTCTTCGTTGGTCAGGTATTCGTAGAGGGTGCCGTTGCGCTGGATGTATGTCTGCGTCTCCAGCAGTGTCAGCGCTTCTTTCACCTGTTTGGACAGCGCCGGCAGATCCAGGCCGAAGCGGTCGTAGACGAGCACGGTGAGGTTGCGGGCGGTGGCCTGAAAGCTGTCGACATATTTGACCAGGAACAACGCCTTAAGTAGTCGGATCGCGAGCGGGTTGTCCAGGTTGCGTTCGGCGACGTCGATAGAGCGCTGCGCGGCGGACTTCAACGACGCGCGGATGCCAGCGAACATGTGGTCGAAGGTGGCCAGCCGGCCGACTTCGACATCGCCGATGTCTTTGGCGACCTGCTGAACCACACCAAGCATCGAACGCTCGCCCACGGAGCTGTTGCGGCCCTCGAACACGTTGTGATCCGAGATGCCCTCAATCGCGGCCTGGAAAAGTGGGAACTGGTAGCTGACGAACGGGTAGGTGCCGACGAAGTGAGCCTCATCGGTGTAGTTGCGGTAGGTCTTGGCGCCGTCGACGAAGTCGAACAGGGTCTTGAAGTTGCCGGATTCCTTGACATAAATCGACTCCAGGGCAGCGACACCGGCCTGGTTCTTCTCCAACAGGCGTTTCCGGATGACTTCCTCAACGTCGGCGCTGGTGAGCTTTACCCGGGTCAGGAACCGAGCCTGGATCTTGGAAAAGTCGTTGCCCTGTTGCTTGGTTCGATCGCCCAGAACCTTGTCCATGTCCTCTTGAGAGGTAACGAACACCCAGGAGCGGCCGTCACACTTCGTGTTAAGGCTCTCGGCGATCGTCTGAAGGTTGAGCATCAGATGGGTGTTGGAGCCGATGAACTGGCCCACCTCATCGACGAAGAAGTTGAGCCGAAAACCTTCGGGCTGGGTGTCCAACCACGCCTTGACATCGTCAGCGAAATCCTCGATAGAAACTGAATACTCGTTGCGATACTTGGTAAGGATGTTGGTCGGCGAGCCTCCCGAACCACCGGTGATCTCGGCGTAAGCCTCGGCGACGTTTACCTCTTCGAGAACGCCTTCCTCGCGGCCTTGCGTCCAGTCCCGACCGGAAATGCGTTGGTAGGTCGTTTTGAACGCGTCGTATTGGCCGCGGTTGTCCAGATCCCGCTCGAAGCGGGCGATGTGGCCCTGGTTTCCGTAGTAGCCGCGACTCTCGTCGAAGACTTTGACGAACACCTTCAATAAGGCGTCGGTTTGATCCTTACTGATCAGCGTCGCCTTCTGGTCGATGTTGAACAGCAGGCTCTTTGCCGGGATGCCTGTGGACTTGGTCAGTAGGGCGGGCAGGAAGGCGCCTGCGGCCTTGTCCCGGAAGCTCTCGACGACGCTGTCTCGATCAAACTCCTGGCCTTCGACGTCGCCGAGGAGATGAGCGAGCATCTTCAACAGGTGCGACTTGCCGGAGCCGAAGAACCCGGAGATCCACACCCCGTTGCCGGTGGTGTAGTTGGTATACGACTCCAACAGCAGCTCAAGACCTTTGGCCGCCTCGTTGGTGAGGACGTACTCGTCCATCTCCGTCTTAAGGTGCGCCGCGTCGTCGGCCTTGATGACGCCCTCGATCGGGCGCTGCACGTCCTTGGCGAAGATCTCGTTGAGCTGCATCAGATTTCACGCCTCCTGTTCCAGGATGTTCTTGGCCCGGTAGTACTGGTCGTCTTTGAGTCGCCCGAAGAGCACGAGGGAGGAGCCCAGGGTTTCGGACTGTTCGTAGCGGCCCGGGAAGAACATCAGCATGGGCTTGCCGGTCACAATGCTCTGCAGGTTGTTGAGCACGTTGTGAGAACGGACGTAGGGGAAGACCTCGCCGATGCCGGTGAGGAAGAGGATGTCGAAATCACCGTCGTCGATGCGAGAGCGGATCGCCGGCGCCAGGTGAAGCTGCGGATCCAACATGCCCTGGAGCAGCTCACGGAAGTCCGCCTTGTCCTGGTCGGGCTCGGCGGCCAGGACCCGATCCCACACGCCCCGGTCCTTGAGGATCTCGACGGATAGGTCGTAGAGGTTGATCTCGCGCACGCGAATTCCCTTGTGACTCAGCTTGTTCTTGATCCGCTTCTTGATCTGCGCGACGGCCAGGGCCTCCTCGGGCGGATAGGGGTAGATGAAGAAGGGAACCTCGTTGCCCAGGCCCTCCATCTGCAAGAATCGTTTCCCACTGAGCACCGCGAACAGGTGTTCCTCCTGCTTACCAAGGCTGAGGCCGCTCATCGGCCACCTCGGGCGGTCGGGAAGAACCGGATGTCGCTGGGCGTCCGAGCAGAGAGCATCTCGGAGACCCGGTCCGATAAGACGGCCGGGATGATGTGTCCGTTCTCCGACAGCAAACCCGCCTCGATAAGCATGCGAAACACATTGGAGCGAAGCTTGGCCACAGTGGATTCCTTGAGAGCAGCCACTTCGTCATGCCACAGCGCCTTGCTCCGCAGGAAGCTGTCGAAGTGGCTGTGATCGAGCGCCGGGGTCATCAGGAGGAAACGCTCACGCAGTACTTCCTCCGCGAATTCGGCGATTAGGTCGTACCGCCGGCAAGCTGCCGCCCAAAGCAGGTGCCCACGCTCCGATGTCGTCGAGTCAAGAAGCAGTTCAAGCTCATCGTCGGTCAGGACGGCCAGACGTTGGGCGACCTCGCGTGCGCGTCTTTGCCGTGTAGCAACCGTGCGGGACTGCAGGAGGTTGTCCTCAGCGATGAACTCACGGACCTTGGACCAGTCGCGCTCACGCAGATATAGGGGAGCCGCGATCAGAGCCTCTCGCATGAGGAGGGCGCCACTAGTGAACGACAGCGCATAGCGCGCATTACGTGGCGCATCGGCCATCGCGTGCACCTCCAGGGGTCTGTCAACAAAGTCGCTCAGGGTAACCGTGCCGGCCGACATCTTGGGCTTACAGACGACCAGTAGCGGGCTGGTCTAGTGGAGGCGGGCTTCTCGGAGCTGGCGGCTCCGCCGTTGGGCACCCGGTTGTCGAGCTCACTGGCCTGGAATTGCCACAGCCGGTCGACCTTGTGGGCCGGCATCGCTTTAAGGGCGATCCACATGTAAACCGTATCGTCGGTGACCCCGAGGTGGGCGGCGATCTCTTCAGCCGAGAGCCATGGCTCAGACATCGCGGCGCAGCCCTTCCCCCATGTGTAGCCCTGTTGACCAGTTCTACATGAGCCTAGTAGGGACTTTGGCCGTCTCGCTTGAGGATCGGCGTCCCGGCATGCTGTCCAAATCGTCGCTGTCGTGACCACGGCCTGCGGGCCGACGGCCTGGAACTCCTCCAATGCGGTCGTGCCATCCGGCGAGGCCAGCTACTCCCGGGTGACCCGATCGGGAGGAGGTCCGCGCGATATGACTGACCACAAGTTGCTGGGAGCAGTGACTGGCGCAGCCATTGATCCAGGGTCGGCTATGCCTCGTCGACCCAGAAGCGGCGACGCCGAAGTCCCGGTTGCACGGCGGTCCCCCTAGCTCGCGGCGAGCCAGCGCGCGAGTTGTCAGTAGTGCTCCCTAACGGAACCAGACGTTGACTACGTCGGATTTTGGCTACTTGCGCCCCGCTCCGACAGCGAGGGATGACGCCGAAGACTGAGACCACCATCGAGAACGTCCACACCGGCATTCTGCGGGCACTAGATCATCGACTCGTCCCACGCTTCGTCGGGCGTTGTGGCGATCATCGACTTTGCTGATGCCGACGAGTCGGCATCAGCTGCCCGGTCGATCGCGTGAATTCTGGCCGCAATCTCAATCTGCTGCCGGATCAACGCCGCCAGGGCCGGTGCTGGTGTCCTCGGGTCGTCGATCGCCTTGGCGATCCGGTTGCGCAGGGCGACGAGCATCTGACGAAGATCACCACTGGCCGCAGCCGCCACCACCGACTTCGGCGTGACCTTCCGCGCAGCGCGCTTCCTCGGCACCTTCTCATCCGTCTTCACAGCACGCAATCTGCGATCAGTCACAACCGTCCCTTCTGCTCGGTACGCGGATGTGTAAAAAATCGGCTGGAGGGGGCGGCGCCTATGCCACGGGGGGCGGCGTGGGGCTACCCCGGGGTCACCCGGGTGGGTCTGATTGGTTGTTGTCGCCGCAGGATTCGGCAGCACGTAACAGGTTGGCGGCGAGCCAGCGGGCTTGATCTGGGCTGACTTCAACCTCTGAATACAAAATCGCCCCCGGACTTGCCGAAGTCCGGATACCAGCTCCAGAGCGTGATAGCTACGTCGGTGATGTTGGTGCAGTACGAACGCACGACGACCGAGACTCGGGTGGTGTTGTAGAGATAGATGCTCTCGCTGCTAACTGGCGTGTCGATGTATTCGACTCTGCCGCCGTCGTCGTCAAACCGAGCATCGGCGGAGTCGTCGTCGACGGGCCAGCTCTCGCTGCCAACTGGCGCGTCGATGTGGGGACTGTCCATTTGTGTTCCTCTCACTTGCTACTGGTTCTCGCGGATCCGATTACTTGTTTATGTTGTTGACGGTGCCGTCGTTGTTGGCGGTGCCGCCGTCCTCGTGGGGGCCTTCTGCCCCCTCCGGGGTTTCCTGCGCCCGATCGCGGCGACCGGCTTAGAACTCGTTGCTTTGCCGGCCGACACGGCTCCCCAGGACCTTCCGGGGTAAGGTCCGAAAATCCCTGACCTGCGGTGTCTACGCATGGCACGTATCTCCGGTATGGCGCCAATGTGCGCTCACCCCTGGGGGAACCTGCAAGTGCGTGCCATGCGTAGACATCACTCCTCCTCGTCAGTTGCTCTAAGCGCGATTCCTGTTCGCCAACGCTTGCCACGGACCGGGTTGCTGGCCGGGTAACCCTGGCGGTCTAGAGCCTGACCGAACACCTTCTGAGACAGAGCTTCTGCACCGTCGCTCACGCGCCACTTCTCGAACGCCTGGAAAAGCTCTGAGGTCGTGGCCTTGAGCGCCGGGGTGGACACGACGCATTCCTCATCGATGAACCGGCGAAGTGCATCGCTGGCGACTTGGTAGGCGTCGGTCGCGGCTAGCACCCGACTCGGCTCGTCGAGCGCTCCGCGATCGCTGTAGTCGCGCCACCCAGCTAGGGCCCATCCGAGGATGCCGTCAGCTTCCAGCTTCAAACGCTCGCCGAGTGCGCCCTCGCGTTCGTTGTCGGGAATCACGACGTCGAACGGCACTACGCGAAGGCGACGCCATACGGCCGCGTCATCAGCCGACACCTTGGGTAGGTAGTTGGTGATGAGCATCGACAGGTGGCTCGGGTCGAATTGCACGAAGTCCTGCCGCATCCGACGGGCCCGGATCGGGTCGCCACCGGTGAGGCGTTTCATGGTGGCCTCAGCCAAACGGCGGTTGCGCTCGGATTCGGACACGACGATCAGGCGCCGGCCCATCAAGTCCATTTCGCCAGTCGGATGCGCCCCGTCGCGGTGCATGAAGAGGTCGGGTTCTGCGGTGCTGGCGTAGTCGCCGAGTGCATGAAGGACGGCTTCGTAGAAGGTGCCTTTGCCGTTCGCGCCGACGCCGGTCAAGATCGGAAGGACGTGTTCACGTACCGCTCCAAGCAGGGCGACACCGACGAGTCGTTGAAGGAATTCACGCACGGATTGCTCGGGCAGCACCCGCGCCAGAAACGCTGCCCACAGCGGTGATTCTGCGTCGGGATCGTATGCGCCGTTGCAGACCTTAGTGATTCG
The DNA here is from genome assembly GCA_964535335.1 of uncultured Mycobacterium sp. Taxonomy (GTDB): domain Bacteria; phylum Actinomycetota; class Actinomycetes; order Mycobacteriales; family Mycobacteriaceae; genus Mycobacterium. The sequence continues at coordinate 13,707 of CAZHUU010000012.1, read as the reverse complement.
GTCGGTAGGCCGGTGAGGCGACATGGTGAGGGTGCGCAGGTCCAAGGTGCCGTTGGCGGTGTTCAGTAGGTACGGGTCTGCATCGAGGTCGCGCGCGGCGGCGGCGAAAGGGACCAGCGCTGCGGCGATGCCCAGGACACCGTTTATGCCGCTGTCGGATTCGCAGCGCCGCACGTCCTGCTGCAATCGCTTATCGCCCAGCGAGTCCGCTAGCGAGCAGCGGAGCACGTCGAGGACAGCGCGCTTGGCGGTTCCGGTGTCGTCGGCAGCCCACCGGGTGCCATCCCAGTAGTGCCAGCCGAGTCCGTGGACGTGCAGCAGACGGTCCCGGTAGGCAGCGCGCAGCCGGTAGGCAATGCGGACCTGACCCGTGTGTTGTTCGCCAGCAGAGGGGTCCCCGCTCGGATTCTGCGGACCCGGGTCGTCACGATGCCAGCCGTTGCGCTCGGCGACCACCTGACGCTCGTCTTGCTCCCATAGCTCGCGGAGCTCGTCGGAACGGTCAAGGTCGTCGTTCACGCGATCTGGCCCCCGCATCCCGCGTGCAGTTTCTCGGCGAGCTGGCGGTCAGCGCCGCCGCGACGGTAGAGCGCGCGCCGGACGTCCAACGGCACCAGCGGCATTCGGCCCGCGCACAACAGATGGCGGGCAGCGTCGCGCCAGCCGTCGATCGCCAAGTTGGACAACGGCGGTTCGGTGCACCGGCACAGCCTGGGGTCCGGGCATCCACAGTCGAGCGCGACTATTCGTTGCGCCGCCGCGGCGCGTCGTCCGTCTCCGATACGATGAGGGTGCTGAAAGTGGTTTTCCGCGAAGGCCGCCCGGCCCCATACTGGGCGGCCTTTTCGTTTGTAGACCTTCATGCACGGTCACCGCCGGCTTGGGTAGTGGCTTCCTGCTCGGCGAGCCAGCGGATAATTTCGGCTCTGCGCCAGACCCTTCGGCGGCCAAGTTTGAAACTCTTGGGGCCGGTGCCGATGTGCGCCCAGTAGCGCCAGGTAGATGCCGGTGTTCCGGTCCATCCTTCAAGCGCGTGGCAGTCGACGTACTCCGACTCTGGTGATTGTTCACGATTTCGGTTGGTCATGATTGACAGATTGCATTGTTAACTGCAGAGTTAGCTACTATGCAGTTAATCTGGTTCGGAATGTCCAGCGACGAGATACCGGACGAGTGTCACCGCGGCGCCTACTTCGTGAACCCCGACGAAGAAGCGGCTCCGGCCTGCTACTACCGAGTTTCCACCAAGTTCGAGGTAGTCGACGGCCGGCGAATGCCGCTGTGGATGGAGATCGAAAGCACAACTGGCATAAGTGAACCGGGATGGGGCGCCCGCGTTGAACTAGTCGCCGGCGTGCCCAAGATTGTCAACATTGGGTTTGAAACGCGCTACGGCTTCGACCTCGGCCGTGAGGTCAAGGCTGCAGACTTCCAGGTCGTGCGTGAAATCATCTACACGTTCTACGCGGCGGCATGCGCCGAGGTCGACTCGGCCGGCGAACCCGTGTTCCGAGTCGGTGACACCGAGGCGGACCGGCGCATCCGGGAATTCCTTGAGCGCCGGCGTACCGGTCGGAAGCGGCTCAAGACAGCCGACTACGAGCGCGCAGCGAAGGTCTACCGGGACAACTTCGACGGGACGCCAACCCAGGCCGTCGCCGACGCATTCGGCGTCGGGATTCGCCAGGGCGGAAACATAGTCGCCGAATGCCGGAGACGAAAGCTCCTGCCGCCTACGAAGCAAGGGAGGAAGAAGGCATGACTCCAAGGCGGAACCGCAGGGCCGGTGTCGAGGACCGCTGGCACAAGGGAGACGGCACACCCTCGGTCCGCTACGGCAAGGGCCGACGGTGGCTGGCCCGCTACGTCGACGACCGGGGCAACGAGCATACGAAGTCATTCACCCGCAAAGTCGACGCCAGCCAGTGGCTCGACAGCCAGAGGGCTGCGGTGGTCTCGGGGACACACGTCGACCCGCGAGCCGGTGACATCACGTTCCGCGAGTACGCCGAGCACTGGCGCAAGATCCAGGTGCAGAGGGCCAGTTCTCGCGCTCACATCGAAACCATGTTGCGTCGGCACGCCTACCCGACACTCGGCGACCGGCCGCTTTCGTCGATCCTGCCGAGCGACATCCAGGCTTGGGTAAAGAGTCTTGAACTGGCGCCGGCCACCGTTGGTGTGGTGCATGGCATCGTGTCGACGATCATGAAGGCGGCGATCCGCGATCGCCGCATCGTGGGCAATCCATGCGAAGGCAGCAAGCTACCGAAAGTCGAGCGCAAGCGGATCGCGCCACTGACCACCGACCAGGTGAACGCAGTCCGCGACGCGCTACCCGCAGAACTGCGCGCACTGGTCACCCTCGCGGCCGGCACCGGTATGCGACAGGGCGAGTGTTTCGGGCTCACGGTCGACAGGGTGAAGTTTCTTGAGCGCACCGTGACCGTCGACCGCCAACTGGTGACGGTGGCGGGCCAGGCGCCGGCATTCGGGCCGCCGAAGACACAAGCGAGTAACCGGACCATTCCTCTGCCCCAGGTCGTTGTCGACGCGCTCGCGGCACACCTAGCGGCGTTTCCCGCCGATTCCGGCGGGCTGGTGTTCACGCTGTCGGGCAAGCCGATCACCCGGCAGAACTTTGGCCACAAGTGGCGTCCGGCGGTAGCGAAAGCCGGGGTTCCAGCGGGAACCGGATTCCACGCGCTCCGCCACTACTACGCAAGCCTGCTGATCAGGCACGGCGAGAGCGTGAAGACGGTTCAGGCGCGCCTCGGACATGCATCCGCGGTCGAGACCTTGGACACCTACAGCCACCTGTGGCCTGATTCCGATGATCGCACTCGGGACGCGATCGACTCGGTGCTGGGATCTTCGTCGAGTGAGAATGCTGCGGACCAGCTGCGGACTGTAGAGGGGCTAACCCCCTGAACGCGCAGTTCAGGGGGTTAGCGGGGACGAGTTGGCCTGTAAGCCGGATTCTGTCCCGTCCCGCCGGCAAGCGGCGGTGCGGTGGCGACCATCCATCTGGACACACCGTCACCGGGTGCCTCGAGCGGCCTACCCGCAGGCTCGGGCGAGCAGCCCTCGGACGCCTGCGCAGCCGCACCGGGTGCGGCCTCTTGGCCTTGCTTCGGGTGGGGTTTACCTAGCCATCCCGGTCACCCGGGATGCTGGTGCGCTCTTACCGCACCGTTTCACCCTTACCACCCGTACGGGTGGCGGTTTGTTTTCTGTGGCACTGTCCCGCGAGTCACCTCGGATTGCCGTTGGCAATCACCCTGCTCTGTGAAGTCCGGACTTTCCTCGACCCATCTTCCGATGGGCCGCGGCCGCCCGGCCAACTCGTCCGCATGGCTAACGTAGCGGCTGACCCGCCTGTTCCGCGAGGGAAATATCGGGCGGCATGCACTACCGCAGGCGCCGCACCTGAATGACGTTGTCGACCAGCATCGCCGCCTGCCCGTCGGGTCCGGTGGCCTGACGTTCGGCACTGCCCACCCGCACCCGCTCCCACTGCGGCTCGGCCAGGGCGAGCCCCGCATAGACCGCCTCGGCGCTCGGGAACTCGTGGTGGTGCATCGCCGACGCCCACGGCGGCGCGGCGGCATGGTCCACCACGAGCAGCGTCCCGCCCGGGGCCGCCAGCGCGGCTGCGCGCCGCAGGATCGCCGCCCTGTCCATCTCGACCCGGCTGTGCAGAAACTGCGCCGACACCAGGTCGAACGGGCCGTCGGGCAGGGACTGGGTGAGGTCGTGCTGCTGGAAGTCGATCCGCCCCGCCACCCCCCGCTCGGTCGCGTCGGCCTCGGCCCGGGCCAGAGCCGTGGTGGAGACGTCGACGGCCACCACCTCCCAGCCCCGCTCGGCCAGCCAGATCGCGTCGGCGCCCTCACCGCAGCCGAGATCCAGCGCCCGGCCGCCGGTCAGCCCGGGCACCACCTCGGCAAGCCGGGTGTTGACCCGCCCGCTCCACACCCGCGGCTTGGCCGTGTAGTGCTCCTCCCACGCGGTGTGGGCGTCGGCGTTCCCATCGGTCATCGCGTCACCCCAGGTAGGACGTCTGGTTCACCAACCGGACCGACGCGTTGCCGTCCGGGTAGAACTCGGCGATGCTCAGCGACGCCAGGTCCAGGTGGAGCCGCTGCAGGATGCTGGTGCCGGCGTCGAGCGCCAACCGCAGCATCGTCTTGATGGGCGTGACGTGCGAGACCACCAGGACGGTGGAGCCGCCGTGGTCGGCGATGATGCGGTTGCGCGCGCGTTGCACCCGTTGCTGCACGTCGTCGAAGCTCTCCCCGCCCGGCGGCCGCAGGCTGGTGTTCCGCAGCCACTGCAGGTGCAGATCGGGGTCGCGTTCGGCCGCCTCCCGGAACGTCAGCCCCTCCCAGGCGCCGAAGTCGGTCTCGATGAGGTCGTCGTCGACGGTCACCTCGAGGCCGAGTGCCTTGGCCGCGGCGGCGGCGGTGTCGTAGGAGCGTTGTAACGGCGAGGTGATGACCGCCTCGACGCCACCGCGTTCGGCCAGGTAGCGAGCCGCGGCGTCGGCCTGTTCGCGGCCGGTGTCGGTGAGCTCGGGGTTGCCCCGCCCGGAGTAGCGGCGCTGCCGGGACAGCTCGGTCTGCCCGTGCCGCAGCAGCAGCATTCGGGTCGGTACGCCCTGATTGCCGGTCCAGGTGGCCGGCGGCACCGCGACCGCGCCGGCCGGCGGGTCCGCGACCGTCCCGGTCTCCCCCGCGGCGGCGTCCATCGCCTCGTTGGCCAGCCGGTCGGCGTGGGCGTTGCGCTCCCGCGGGATCCACTCGTAAGTGACCGCGTCGAAGGTCGACGCCAGAGCCCTGGCCTGCTGATGCAGTTCGGCCATGTCGGGATGCTTGACCTTCCAGCGCCCGTTCATCTGCTCGATGATCAGCTTCGAATCGGCCGCGACCGCAACCTCGTCGGCGCCGAGGCGCCGAGCCTCCTCCAGACCGGCGATCAGGGCCCGGTACTCCGCGACGTTGTTGGTGGTGACGCCGATGGCCTGCCGGTGTTCGGCCAGCAGGGTGCTGCGGTCCGCCGACCAGACCACGCAGCCGAAACCGGCCGGGCCGGGATTGCCCCGGGAGCCACCGTCGCATTCGACGATGACCTTCACTGTCCGGGTCCCCCGACGCGCAACAGGATCGCCCGGCATTCCGAGCAACGCACCACCTCGTCCCCGGGGGTGGCGGCGATCCGGGCGATCTCGCCGCGGTCCAGCTCGATGCGGCACGCCCCGCACCGGCGGCCCTGCAGTCGCGCGGCACCCACCCCGCTGGCGCTGCGCTGGCGTTCGTAGAGATCAACCAGTTCGGCGTCCAGTGCTGCCATCAGTTCGTCCCGGCGCGCCGTGCGCTGCCCGCGCGCGTCGTCGATCTCGGCCAGCGCTTCGTCGCGCAGCTGGCCGGTCTTGGCCAGATCCTGTTGCAGCGCATCGCTTTTCGCGGTCTCGTCGGCCTGCTCGGCGGCCAGCTGCTCGCGGCGTTCCATCACCTCGAGCAGGCTGTCCTCCAGGCTGGTCTGCCGCCGTTGCAGGGTGTCCAGTTCGTGCTGCAACTCCTCGAGTTGCTTGGGGCTCACCGAACCGGAGTCCAGCAGCCCGCGGTCGCGGTCCTCGCGCTGCCGCACGCCGTCGATCTCGGACTCCAGCCGTGTGACATGCGCGTCGATGTCCTCCAACGCCAGGGTCAGCGCCGCGAGACGGTCGTTGACGACGGCCTGCTCGGCCTGGATCTCCTGGTAACGCTGTTGCTCGGGCAGATGGGCTGCCCGGTGATTCAGCCGGGACAGCTCGACGTCCAGCTCGGCCAGTTCCAACAGCGAAAGCTGTTGCGATGAGTCAGCTTTCATCAGAAGTCCTTCGGTAGTCGATGTTCCAGGGGTCGGTGCGGATTTCGCTGACCGTCATCGGCAGCGCGGCGCCGAACTGCGCGCGCAACAGTTCGGCGGCCTGTTTGCACCAGGGTTGTTCGCTGGCCCAGTGGGCGACGTCGACGAGGGCGACGCCACCGGCCCGGCGGTGCTCGTCGGCGGGATGGTGGCGCAGGTCGGCGGTGAGGTAGGCGTCCACCCCGGCTGCCGACGCCGCGGCAAGCAGCGAGTCACCGGCGCCGCCGCAGACCGCCACCCGCGACACCGGACGGTCCGGGTCGCCGGCCGCGCGGACACCCCAGGTGGTCTGGGGCAGAACGGAATCCACCGCGGCGACGAAATCCGCGAACCGCTGCGGTTGCGGCAGGCTGCCGATCCGGCCGAGTCCGACCCCGTCCGGAAGCGGCGCCAGCGCGAGTACGTCGAACGCCGGCTCCTCGTAGGGATGCGCCGCGCGCATCGCGGTCAGCACCGGCCCGCGCAGCCGAGCCGGGGCGACCACCTCGACCCGGTCCTCCTCGACACGTTCGACGGCCCCGACGGTCCCGACCGTCGGATTGGCACCGTCGTCGGGGTGGAACCGGCCGATCCCGGTCACGGTCCAGCTGCACTGCGAGTAGTCACCGATGTGGCCGGCCCCGGCCTCGAACACCGCCACCAGCACCGCCTCGGCGCTCTCGGGTGGCACGTAGATCACCCACTTGTCCATCTCCGGGCCACGGCCGGCCGGCTCGAGAACCGCCTCCACCGCCAGGCCCAGCACGTCGGCCAGCGCGTCGGACACGCCGGGGTTGGCGGAGTCGGCGTTGGTGTGCGCGGTGAACAGGGCCGCCGATCGGCGGATGAGCCGGTGGATCAGCGCCCCCTTCGGGGTGCTGGCCGCCACGGTGTCCACCCCGCGCAGCAGCAGCGGATGGTGCGCCAGCAGCAGCCCGCGCTCCCCCACGGACGCCACCACCTCGGCGGTGGCGTCGACGGCCACCGTCACCGAATCGACCGGATCGTCGGGGTCACCGCAGACCAGACCCACCGAGTCCCAGCCCTGCGCCAGGCCGGGCGGGTACGCCGCGTCGAGCACCGCGATGACGTCGGCGAGTCGAACGCTCACCGCCATACCTGCCCAGTCACCACCTCAAGCACAGTAATGCGCGGGCCGCATCGGCAGGCATTCGACCGGACCAACGGCGATCGGCGACAATGGGGCCGTGACATGCACCGCCTCCGGCACCCGCCCGCAGTTGGTGATCTTCGATCTCGACGGCACGCTGACCGATTCGGCCGACGGCATCGTGGCCAGCTTCCGCCATGCGCTGGCCGCGATCGGCGCCGAGGTCCCGCCCGGCGACCTGGCCGGTCGGATCGTGGGCCCGCCCATGCACCAGACCCTGCAGGGCATGGGCCTGGGCGAGCGCGCCGACGAGGCGATCGCGGCCTACCGGGCCGACTACACCAGCCGCGGCTGGGCGTGCAACCGGCTTTTCGAGGGCATCGAGGGGCTGCTGGCCGACCTCCGTGCGGCGGGGGTGCGGCTGGCCGTGGCGACGTCCAAGGCGGAGCCCACGGCGCGGCGCATCCTGGATCATTTCGGCCTCACCGAGCATTTCGAGGTGATCGCGGGCGCCTCCGTCGACGGGTCCCGGTCGAGCAAGTCCGACGTGGTGGCCCACGCGCTGACCCAGCTGCGTCCGCTGCCCGCCCGGGTGCTGATGGTCGGTGATCGCGCCCACGACGTTGAGGGCGCGGCCGAGCACGGCATCGACACCGTGGTGGTCGGCTGGGGCTACGGCGCGGCCGATTTCCTGGAGCCTCAGGTCGCGGCGGCGGCGGCGGCCGCGCATGTGGACTCGGTACCGGCACTGCGGGAGGTGCTCGGTGTCTGAGCCGGTGCTGCACGTGACGTTCGTCTGTTCGGGCAACATCTGCCGCTCACCGATGGCGGAGAAGATGTTCGCCCACCAGATCCGCGAGCGCGGCCTGGCCGACGTGGTCCGGGTGAGCAGCGCGGGCACCGGTGGCTGGCATGCCGGGGACGAGGCCGACGACCGCGCGAACCGGGTGCTGCGCACGCACGGCTATCCCACCGGGCATCGCGCGGCGCAGGTGTGCGACGAGCACCTGTCCGCCGACATGGTGATCGCGCTGGGCCGCAACCACATGCGGATGCTCACCGACCTGGGGGTGGAACCCGAGCGGTTGCGCATGCTGCGCTCGTTCGACCCGCGCTCGGGCGCCCATCCCCTCGACGTCGAGGATCCCTACTACGGTGACCACGCCGATTTCGAAGAGGTGTTCACCGTGATCGAGGCCGCGCTGCCGGGGCTGCACGCCTGGGTGGACGAGCGCCTCGCCGGCGAGGGGCTCGCGGGCTGATGCGGCGCTGGAGTTTCGTGTTCAAGCCGGGCTGGGTGGCCCTGGCCCTGGTGGTGGTGGCGTTCGCCTATCTGTGCTTCACCGTGCTGGCGCCCTGGCAACTCGGCAAGAACACCAAGACGTCCCGGGAGAACCATCAGATCGCGGCCTCACTGAGCGCCGATCCGGTGCCGGTGACGACGCTGCTGCCGCACCAGGATTCGTCGGCCCCGGGCGCCCAGTGGCGCCGGGTGACGGCCACCGGGCACTACCTGCCGGTGCCGCCGGCGCTCGCCCGGCTCCGCGTGATCGGAGGTGCCCCCGCCTACGAGGTGCTGGCGCCCTTCGCCGTCGACGGCGGCCCCACGGTGCTCGTGGACCGGGGCTACGTGAAGCCGGAGCAGGGCACCGCGGTCCCGCCTATCGCGCCCGCACCGACCGGCACGGTGACCATCACCGCGCGGCTGCGGGATTCCGAGACCGCCCCGGCGGACAAGCCACCCGTCGCCGAGAGCGGGCTCACCCAGGTGTACGCCATCGACATCGCGCAGGTGGCGAAGGTGACCGGCGCACCGCTGGCCGGCTCCTATCTGCAACTGGTCGAGGAGCAGCCGGGCGGGCTCGGTGTCATCGAGCTGCCGCATCTGGACGCCGGGCCGTTCCTGTCCTACGGCATCCAGTGGATCGCGTTCGGCATCCTCGCCCCGATCGGGCTCGGCTACTTCGTGTACTCAGAGGTCCGGGCCCGCAGGCAGGAGGCCGCCACGGCCCGGGCGGCCGAGCAGGCGCCGGCGGCCCCGCTCACCGTCGAGGACAAGCTGGCTGACCGGTATGGCCGGCGCCGCTGACCAGCACCGCCACCACCACCACCGCGGCCGCCTGCACGGCCCGGGACAGCCGCACCGCCCGCCGGAGGTCGTCGACGCCCGGGGCCGGACCGGTGCCCAGGCTGGGGCGGATCTCGAGTTCGTGGTGGTACTGGGTGGGCCCGCCGAGCCGCACCCCGAGCGCACCGGCGAACGCGGCCTCCACCACGCCGGCGTTGGGGCTGGGATGGCGGGCGGCGTCGCGGCGCCAGGCCCGCACGGCCCCCAGCGGCGCCCCGCCGACGACGGGCGCACACACCGCCACCAGCACCCCGGCCAACCGTGCCGCGGGGTAGTTGGCGACATCGTCCAACCGTGCTGCGGCCCAACCGAATCGGGCGTACCGGGGTGAGCGGCTGCCGATCATCGCGTCCAGGGTGTTGATCCCACGGTAGGCCAGCACCCCGGGCACGCCACCGAGCGCCGCCCACAGCAGCGGCGCGACGTGGGCGTCCGAGGTGTTCTCGGCCACCGATTCCAGTCCCGCGCGGGCCAGTCCGACCGTGTCGAGCGCCGCGGGATCCCGCCCGCACAACGACGGCAACAACGAGCGGGCGCCGGCGACGTCACCGGCGTCGAGCAGATCGGCCAGCCGGGTGCCGGTGCGGGCCAGGGTGGTACCGCCGAGGGCCACCCAGGTGGCCGCGGCCGTTGCCGCCGCCAGCGCGGGTCCCCGGCGCGCGCCCCGTTCCGCAACCGCGCCCGCGGCGGTCAGCGCACCCACGAGGGCCGCGACGTGCACCGTCCCCGCCGCCCGACCGTCGCGATAGGTGAACCGCTCCAGTGCGGCTGCACACCAACCGAACCCCGCGACCGGATGGGCGCGGACCGGATCGGCGAGGGCGGCGTCGGCCAGCTGGCCGACGAGGATGCCGACGCCCCGCCACGGTTTGCGCACAACCACTCCGGCACTCTTTCACACCTGGTGTACTTGTCGGATGCAGGGCCGTCGTCGGTCCCGTCGAACCGGACGCCTGCCGAATTCGTAGTCATGACAACAGAACTCACAGATGGGATATCGCGATGACTTTTCCGGGTCTGACCCACGTGGCGCTCACGGTGCGCGATCTGTCGGTCAGCGTGCCGTGGTACCGGGCCGTGATCGGTGCCGAGCCGGTCCTCGACGAGGACACCGAACCCGGGTTTCACCACGCGGTGTTCCTGATCGGTGGCGGCACCCTGCTCGGGCTGCACCAGCACACCGAAACACCGTCGGCGCAGGTGTTCAGCGAGCACAACGTCGGCCTGGACCATGTCGCGTTCGGCTGCGCCGACCGCGCCGAACTCGAACGGTGGGCGGCCCGGCTCGACGAGCTCGGCATCGGCCACGGCGGCATCGTGGACGCCCATTACGGCTCGGGGCTGAGCTTCCGCGACCCGGATGGCCTGACGCTGGAGTTCTTCGCCCCACCAGCCGCCTAGATGGGCACAGCTGCGTGACGATCCGGTCACTTTCATTGACCCGATCGCGGGTTCGGTTTTCGATTTCGGTGTGTTCAGTTCCGAGTGGAGCGGCCTCATCGCGGCGGCCCTGGTGACCGGGGCGCTGACGGCCGCGGTCGTCACCGCGAAGATCCTGGCCGGTACGAGCCGGCACGCCACCGATGCCAACGTGGGCCCGGACGGTATCGAGAACTGACGCAAGTACCGGGGTACGGGCAGCGAAGACCCAATAAGCCGTTCGGTACGAGAATGTGCTGGAATAGCGCCGTACCGACGGTTTTGGCCGGTTAGGGGCCGCGTTGTCCGCCGGGTATGCGTAACGGGACATAGGATGGCAGGGTGTCCCAACAGGCCGCACGCGGCGACGGTGCCGAGATGCTCGTGGCCCAGCAAGCAGCCATTGCCGTGTTACGGGCCAGCGCCGACGCACTGCTCGACCCGTGCGTGCTCCTGGAGGCGGCGCGGGATTCCTCCGGCCGGATTGTCGACTTCTACTTCCGCCAGGTCAACCAGGCGACGTGTAACTACATCGGGTGGTCCCGTACGGAACTGGTCGGTCACGCAATCTCGGAGGGCGTGCCGGGCATCAGAGAGGCGATGGTCCCCCGACTCGTCCGTTGTCTCGAGACCGGTGAGCCGCTCATACTCAACGACTTCGCCTACGCCAACGAGTTCTTCCAGGAAACCCGACGCTACGACTTTCGCGCCACCCGCGCCACCGCCGATCACATTGTCGTCACCTGGCGCGACGTCACCGACCGCTACGAGATCGAACAGCGCCTCGCATCGTCCGAGGCCCTTTATCGCCGCTCGATGGACAACGCCGGGGTCGCCATGTGCCTGGCCACCCCCGAGGGCCGGTTCACGGAGGTCAACGACGCCATGTGCCGCCTCAGCGGCTATGACGCGCAGACCCTGACGACGATGACATGGCAAGACCTGATGGCGCCGGAGTCCCTGGAACTCGCCGTGGTCGACGTCGTCAGGTTGCTGTCCGGGCAGATCGACTCCTATCGGGTGACCAGACATTTCGTCCACGCCGACGGCCATCGCATCTGGGGTGACCTGTCCCTGAGTTGCCTGCGCAACCCCGATGGCGACATCGAGTACCTGATCGCCCAGGTCACCGATGTCACCAACGAAATGGAACTCACCGAAGCACTTCGGCAGCAGAACAAGATGATCGCGGAGTCGGAGACCACCTATCGCCTGCTCGCCGAGAATGCCGGGGATCTGGTCTGCCACACCCGGGAGGACAAGACCGGTGACAACCGGATCGTCTGGATCTCACCGAACGTCAAAGCGGTTCTGGGCGCGCCACCGGATCAGTGGCTGGGCCGGACGTTGCAGGAACTCGTTCCGCCCGAGGATGTATCGGCCCACATCGAACGCTGGCGGAAGATCAGCGCGGGCGGGACCGTGAGTCAGCGGGTGCGGATGCGTTCGATCGACGGCTCGCTGCACTGGTTCCACGTGAACGTCAGGCCCTTCCACGATGCCGACGGCCACCGCGACGGCGCGGTGATCGCGGCCCATCTGGTCGACGAGGAGGTGGCCGCCGAACAGGCGGTCGAAGAGGCCCGCCGGCTGCAGGGCATCGCCGACCAACGCTTCCGCCGGTCGATGGAGAACGCGGGCGTCGGCATGTGCCTGCTGGATTCGGAGGGGCGCACCGTGGAGGTCAACCACGCCCTGTGTCAGTTCCTGGGCTATGACGCCGACACGTTGCGGCAGAAGAACTGGGAGGAGGTGACCGGGTCGGAGTACCGCGAGGACAACCAGGCGAACATCAGATCCATGCTGGACGGTCGCACCGACTCCTACCGGATGATCAACCAGTACGTGCACGCCGACGGTCATCTGATCTGGGGCGATCACTCAGTAAGTTGCATCCGCGACGAAGACGGCTGGGTGGAGAACTTCCTCGTCCAGGTCACCGACGTCACCCAGCCGGAGCGCGAGATGCGTGAGCGCGTGGAGTTCGAGGAGTGCCTCGCGCGCACGATCGCCGAAGGGCGTCTGCTCGTGTACGCCCAGCCGATCGTCGATGCCCGCACGGGGGAACTGGTCGAGGAGGAATTACTCGTCCGGATGGTGACACCCGAGGGACTCCTGATGGCGCCCGACGAGTTCCTCCCGCAGGCCCGGCGGTTCGGCCTGATGCCGACCATCGACTGGTTCATGGTGGCGCGTGGTATCGAGCTGGCCCGGACGGGCCGCCGGGTCGACGTGAACATCTCGGCGGCCACGATCAACGATGCGGCCACGATTTCGGAGATCATCGATGAACTGCGGGAGGCCGACGACGCCGCCGCCCGGGTCTCGTTCGAGATCACCGAACACACCGCCCTGGCCTCCACTGATCTCGCCAAACGCTTCTCCGATGAGATGCGGGAGTTGGGCTGCCGGCTGGCGCTCGACGATTTCGGCACCGGCTTCGGGTCGTTCACGGAACTGCGCGGAATGGCGCTGCATACGGTGAAGATCGACCAGAGCTTCGTCTCCGGCCTGCTGCGCAACCCCCAGGACGAGTCGGTCGTCCGGGCGATCGTCGACATTGCCGAGGAGTTCGGGTTGATCACCACCGCCGAGGGCGTCGAGGACGCCGAAACCCGAGACCGGCTGGTCGAACTGGGAGTCGACCAGCTACAGGGATATCTCGTCGGGCGCCCCGCACCGGTGACTGCGGTCGGTGTCGCGACGACCGACTGATCCAGTGGGCGCGGACGGTATCGAACCGCCGACCGCTGGTGTGTAAAACCAGAGCTCTACCACTGAGCTACGCGCCCGTGCCCGGGCAGATTACCGGGCCGCACCCGGTGCGGAGAAATCCCGGTCAGGCCTTCAACGCGGCCAAAGCCTCGGTCCACGACTTCTGATCGCGGGCTTCACCGGGCTGATTCATCTCCGCGAAGCGGATCACGCCCGACCGGTCGACCACGAACGTGCCGCGGTTGGGGAAACCGGCGGCGTCGTTGAACACTCCGTAGGCCTGGGCGGTCGCACCGTGCGGCCAGAAGTCCGACAGCACCGGAAAGGTGAATCCGCTCTCGGTGGCCCAGATCTTGTGGGTGGGCGGCGGACCGACCGAGATGGCCAGCGTCACCGTGTCGTCGTTCTCGTAGTCCGGCAGGTGGTCGCGAATCTCGTCGAGCTC
>CAZHUU010000011.1:0-62646 GCA_964535335.1 uncultured Mycobacterium sp. | reverse complement strand
GTCGGTGGCGAGGAAGATCACGCCCGGGGCCGCCAGGTCCTCGCGGATCTGGTGATAGACGACCTCGGACTCGTACTGCGCCGCCACGCCGGACACCAGGCGCTGCTTCTCCGCCTCCGGGATGCCGAGGCGGTCGTAGGTGTTGCGGATGTCCTCGGGCAGGTCGTCCCAGGTCGCGGCCTGCTTCTCGGTGGAGCGCACGAAGTACTTGATGTTGTCGAAGTCGATGCCCTCGAGGTTGGAGCCCCAGTTCGGCATGGGCTTCTTCGCGAAGGTGCGCAGCGCCCGCAACCGGATGTCGAGCATCCACTCGGGCTCGTTCTTCTTCGCCGAGATGTCCCGCACGACGGCCTCGGACAGGCCGCGTTGCGCGCTGGCACCGGCGACGTCGGAGTCGGCCCAGCCGTAGCCGTAGCGGCCCAGCGAGGCGATGGCCTCCTCCTGGGAGAGCGGCTCGCCGATCTTGTGGACCTCAGGGGTGGTCGTCATGCGGTGACGCTCCTTTGGCGTTCGTGGCGGTTACGGCGCGGGCTGTGCGCCGAACGGTCGGTGGTCATCGGTCTGCCGGGGGTACCGGCACGTGGGTGGTGCAGGCGCAGTCGCCGTTGACGATGGTGGCCAGCCGCTGCACGTGGGTGCCGAGTACCTCGGACATGGCCTGTTGCTCGGCCTCGCACAGTTCCGGAAACTCCTCGGCCACATGCGAAACCGGGCAGTGGTGCTGGCAGATCTGGATGCCCGGCAGCGGCCCGCGCACCTTCGTCGTGGTGGTCGCATAGCCGGCACGGGTCAGCGCGTCGGCCACCCGCTCCGCGGTGGATTCCACGTCGTGCGGCCCGTCGGCCACCCCCGCCAGGATGTTGTCGATGCGCCGCCGGGCGAAGGTCTGCACGGCCTCTTCGCCGCCGATCTCCCGCAGCTGGCGCATCGCGGCCGAGGCCAGGTCGTCATAGGTGTGTTCGAGCTTGGCCCGCCCGGCCGGCGTCAGCCGGTAGCGCTTGGCGGGGCGGCCCCGTCCCGCCTGCTGCCACGCCGCGGCCGCATTGGCCTCCGCATCACCGGCCTCGATCAGTGCGTCGAGGTGACGCCGCACACCCGCGGCCGAGATGCCGAGCCGGCGCCCGATCTCGGCGGCGGTGATCGATCCCGACTCCAGCAGCAGGCGCACGATCGCACTCCGCGTCCGGCCGTCGTGCACGGCCGCACCGGCGGCAGGCACCGGGTAGTCGGCGGACGGGATTTTCACAACACCAGTGTGACGCAATTACGCAGGCAGGTCTAGCAAGGGCACCCTCAGCTGCGACGGCCCGGGAATGCCAGCCGGATAGAGTGCTGTAGTGGCAGCTCGCCAGCACACGCTGAGTTCGTCGATCGCCCGGTTGCACGGCGACGAACGCACCGTGGCGTCGCCGCTCAACGCGGTCGAATACCGCGCGATGCGCCGCACCCGGCTGTTCGGCGCCACCGGCACGGTGCTGATGGGTATCGGCGCCCTGGGGGCCGGGGCCCGCCCGGTGGTTCAGGACCCCACCTTCGGGGTGCGACTGCTCAACCTGCCGTCCCGGATCCAGACGGTGTCGCTGACGATGACCACCACCGGCGCGGTCATGATGGCCCTGGCCTGGCTGATGCTGGGTCGCTTCGCGCTGGGAAGCCGGCGGATGTCTCGCAGCCAACTGGACCGGACCCTGCTGCTGTGGATGCTGCCGCTGCTGATCGCGCCGCCGATGTACAGCAAGGACGTCTACTCCTACCTGGCGCAGAGCCAGATCGCGCGGATCGGGCTCAACCCCTACAAGGTCGGCCCGGCTCCCGGGCTGGGCCTCGATCACGTGTTCACGCTGTCGGTGCCGAGCCTGTGGCGGGAGACACCGGCCCCGTACGGACCGCTCTTCCTGTGGATCGGGCGCGGCATCTCGGCGCTGACCGGGGAGAACATCGTGGCGGCGGTGTTGTGCCACCGGGTGGTGGTGTTGATCGGCGTGGGACTGATCGTCTGGGCCACCCCACGGCTGGCCCGACGCTGCGGGGTGGCCGAGGTCAGTGCGCTGTGGCTGGGCGCGGCCAACCCGCTGCTGCTGATGCACCTGGTCGCCGGCATCCACAACGAGGCGCTGATGCTCGGGTTGATGCTGACCGGCACCGAGTTCGCCCTGCGCGGGATCGATCTGGCGATCAGCTCGCCCCGCTGGCCACGCGGGCGGGCCCAGTGGACGTCGGCCGCCATGCTGCTGGCCGGGGTGGTGTTGATCACGATGTCGTCGCAGGTCAAGCTACCGGGGCTGCTGGCGCTGGGCTTCGTGGCGATGGCCCTGGCGTGGCGCTGGGGCGGCACCATCAAGGCGTTCCTGGCGGCCAGCACGTTGACGGTGTCGCTGTCGCTGGCGGTCATGGCCATCATCGGCTGGATCAGCGGGCTGGGCTTCGGCTGGCTGTTCACCCTCGGCACCGCCAACGTGGTGCGCAGCTGGATGTCGCCGCCGACGCTGCTCGCGCTGGGGACCGGTCAGGTCGGGATACTGCTCGGGTTGGGCGACCACACCACGGCCGTGCTGTCTCTGACCCGTGCCATGGGCGTGCTGATCATCACGATCACCGTGACCTGGCTGCTGCTGGCGGTGCTGCGTGGCCGGCTGCACCCGGTCGGCGGGCTCGGCGTGGCGCTCGGCGCCACCGTGCTGCTCTTCCCCGTCGTGCAGCCCTGGTACCTGCTGTGGGCCATCATTCCGCTGGCCGCCTGGGCCACCCGCCCGGGTTTCCGCATCGCTACGATCGCCGTCACCCTCATCGTCGGGATCTTCGGGCCCACCGCCAACGGGGACCGCTTCGCGCTGTTCCAGATCATCGACGCGACGCTGGCCAGCACCGTGATCGTGCTGCTGCTGATCGCCGTCACCTTCAACCGGCTGCCCTGGCGTGGCGTGCCTGGAACCGACGAGATCTTCAGCGGCCAGGATCCCGACCCGGCACCCGTCAGCACGCCGTCACCACAGCCGCCCGAGCCGCGGCCGGCACCCGACGCCTACGCTGAGTCACCGTGAGTTCCGGCTCCCCGATCCCCGTGCGGCTGCGCGGGGTCACCAAACGCTACGGGTCGACGACGGCGGTGTCCGACCTCGACCTCGAGGTGCACGCCGCCGAGGTGCTGGCACTGCTCGGCCCCAACGGCGCGGGCAAGACCACCACCGTCGAGATGTGCGAGGGTTTCGTCAAACCCGACGCCGGCACCATCGAGGTGCTCGGCCTGGACCCGATCGCCGACAACGCCCGCATCCGGGAACGCATCGGGGTCATGTTGCAGGGCGGCGGCGGCTACCCCGCCGCCCGCGCCGGCGAGATGCTGAACCTGGTGGCCTCCTACGCCGCCAACCCGCTCGACCCGGCCTGGCTGCTGGACACGCTGGGCCTCACCGAGGCCGCCCGCACCACCTACCGGCGGCTGTCCGGTGGCCAGCAGCAGCGCCTCGCGCTGGCCTGCGCCCTGGTGGGCAGGCCGGAGTTGGTGTTCCTCGACGAACCCACCGCGGGTATGGACGCCCACGCCCGGCTGGTGGTGTGGGAGTTGATCGACGCGCTGCGCCGCGACGGGGTGACCGTCGTGCTGACCACCCATCAGCTCAAGGAGGCCGAGGAACTCGCCGACCGGATCGTCATCATCGACCGCGGGTCGGCCGTCGCGGCCGGTACGCCCGCCGAACTGATGCACAGCGGCGCCGAAGACCAGTTGCGGTTCACCGCCCCGCGCCGCCTGGACCTGTCGCTGCTCGTCGCCGCGCTCCCGGAGGACTATTCGGCCAGGGAGGTCAGCCCGGGCGAGTACCTGGTGGAGGGCAAGATCGACCCGCAGGTGCTGGCGACCGTCACCGCCTGGTGCGCACGGTTGAACGTGCTGGCCACCGACGTCCGGGTGGAGCAACGCAGCCTCGAAGACGTGTTCCTG
This sequence comes from uncultured Mycobacterium sp., assembly GCA_964535335.1. Classification (GTDB taxonomy): domain Bacteria; phylum Actinomycetota; class Actinomycetes; order Mycobacteriales; family Mycobacteriaceae; genus Mycobacterium. The sequence goes on along the minus strand of CAZHUU010000011.1, from coordinate 58,706 downwards.
GACATCACCGGCAAGGAGTTGCGGTCATGACCGAACTGTTCCCGGCCGGCACCTTCTCCCCCGACCCGCGGCCCAACACCGTGCCGCGGATGCTGCTCGCCCAGTACGGCCTGGAACTCAAGCTGCTGCTGCGCAACGGCGAGCAACTGCTGCTGACCATGTTCATCCCGATCACCCTGCTGGTCGGGCTCACACTGCTGCCGTTCGGCTCGTTCGGCCCGAACCGGGCCGCCGTCTTCGTCCCGGCGATCATGGCGCTCGCGGTGATCTCCACCGCGTTCACCGGCCAGGCGATCGCGGTCGCGTTCGACCGGCGCTACGGCGCCCTCAAACGGCTGGGCGCCACCGCCCTGCCGGTGTGGGGCATCATCGCGGGCAAGGCGCTGGCGGTGGTCACGGTGGTGTTCCTGCAGGCGATCCTGCTGGGCGGCATCGGTCTGGCCCTCGGGTGGCGTCCGCATCCGGCCGGGCTGCTGCTCGGGGCGGTGATCATCGCGCTGGGCACCGCCGGGTTCGTCGCGATGGGCCTGCTGCTGGGCGGGACGTTGCGCGCCGAGATCGTGCTCGCCGTCGCCAACCTGCTGTGGTTCGTCTTCGCCGGGCTGGGTGCGCTGACCGTGGAGACCGGCACGATCCCTCGCGCCGTGTCGTGGGTGGCCAGGCTGACCCCGTCCGGGGCGCTGACCGAGGCACTGACCCAGGCGCTCGCGCTGTCGGTCGACTGGATGGGAGTGATCGTGCTGGTGGTCTGGGGCGGGGTGTCGGCGCTGGCCGCGCTGCGCTGGTTCCGCTTCACCTGACCGCGCGCCCTCCGGCACGGCCCTACTACGGGGCGTAGTTAGCCTTCCACTACGATCGGGCGGTGCCCGTCGGACGGTTTTTCCTGCGGCTGGTGGACCTGTTACCGCTGCCCAGCCTGCGCGTGCAGCGCATCATCGCCGCCGCGGTCATCCTCACCCAGGCGGGTATCGCAGTCACCGGCTCCATCGTCCGGGTGACGTCGTCGGGCCTCGGTTGCCCCACCTGGCCGCAGTGCTTCCCGGGCAGTTTCACCCCGGTTCCGCACGCCGAGGTCCCCCGCATCCATCAGGCCGTCGAGTTCGGCAACCGGATGATCACCTTCCTGGTGGTGATCACCGCGATCCTCGCAGTGCTGGCGGTGACCCGGGCGCGTCGCCGGCGCGAGGTGCTGGTCTACGCCTGGCTGATGCCGGCCTCGACGGTGCTGCAGGCGGTGATCGGCGGCATCACGGTGCTCACCGGGTTGTTGTGGTGGACCGTGGCCGTCCACCTGCTGGCCTCGATGCTGATGGTCTGGCTGGCCACCCTGCTCTACGTCAAGATCGGTGAGCCCGACGACGGCATCGTCACCCCTCTGGTGCCGAAACCGTTGCGGCACTTGACCTTACTGAGCGCGCTGGCGTTGTCGGCGACCCTGGTGACCGGCACCACGGTGACCGGAGCGGGCCCGCATGCCGGCGACAAGAGCCCACAGCGGATCGTGCCGCGGCTCGAGGTGGAGATCATCACGCTGGTGCACGCGCACTCCACCTTCCTGTACATCTATCTGTCGCTGCTGATCGGTCTGGGCGCAGGCCTGTTCGCCGTGTACGCCCCGCGGCTGATCATGCGGCGGCTGCTGGTGCTGGTCATCCTGGTGGTCGCCCAAGGGCTGCTCGGGGCCGTCCAGTTCTTCACCGGCGTGCCCAGCGTGCTGGTGGCCTTCCACGTGGCCGGGGCCGCGGCGTGCACCGCCGCCACCGCCGCGTTATGGGCGTCGATGCGACAGCGGACCCAGCCCAAGACGCTCGAGGGCTGACTCCAGGCAGACCGCGAACCGGCGCTGCTGCAGCGAGCGGGCCTTCTGGTCCAGCTGTCGCCAGCCCAGCGACGGTTCGATGAGCTCCAGTTCGAGCAGCACCGGATCCTTCGCATCGCCGATGAGATCCACCCGGGCGTAGAGCAACTCGCTGGTGTCGATGCCGAGGTGGCGGGCGGCCGCCGCCAATGCCGCATGCCCGAGGTCCCACATCTCGAAGTCGGGATCGGCGGGTGTCAACGACTCCGCCGAGAAGGTTCCCGACGCGTCGAGTTGGGGCAGCTCGCCCTCGGGCGGCAACATCGGCCCCTTGGTGAAGGCGTGCGACTGTTCTCCGCCGAGAAACACCAGCGCGGTCTCCCCGTCCTCCACCCGCGAGTCGTAGGGCTGCACCAGCACGGTGCGACCGCTGTCCTGCAGCGCAGCGGCGTGCTCGCGGGCCGCACGGCCGGTGAACCGGCCGGTGTCGATGGAGCCGGCCCCGATCGCGGGCTTGACCACCACCTCACCCTTGGGCAGGCGTAGCGAATCCCCCGGTTCGAAGAACGACGACGGCACCGTGGGCACCCCCGCTGCGGCCAGGTCCTGCAGGTAGCGCTTGTCGCTGTTCCAGGCCACCACGGCGGGCGCGTTGAGCAGGTTGGGCACCCGCGAGGCCCAGGCCAGGAACTCGTCGCGCCGCTCGGCGTAGTCCCAGGTGGCCCGAAGGATCACCAGGTCGGCGTCCAGGGTCTGCGGGTCGTCCCAGGACAGCCAGCGGGCGTGCAGGCCGCGGCTGCGCAGCGCCTCGACCAGGCCCGCGTCGTCGCCGTCACCGTCGACCAGCTTCGGGCACCCGGCCAGCACGATGCGCGGATGGAACACATTGGGCCGGGCCAGCTTCATCGGGACCTCACACCGGGGATGATAGTGACATGCACGCAATCGAAGTCGCGAAGACCGGTGGTCCCGAGGTCCTGAAGTACGTCGAGAGGCCGAAGCCCTCCCCGCGCTCCGATGAGGTGCTCATCGCGGCCGACGCGATCGGTGTCAACTACATCGACACCTACTTCCGGTCCGGGCAGTACCCGCGCGAGCTGCCATTCGTGCTGGGCATGGAGGTCTGCGGGACGGTCGCCGCGGTCGGCGACGACGTCGCCGCCATCAAGGCCGGCGACCGGGTGGTCACCGCGAATGCCAACGGCGCCTACGCCGAGTTCTGCACGGCGCCAGCCGATTTCGTCGCATACGTGCCCGACGTCGTGCAGTCCGACGCGGTGGCCTCGGCACTGCTCAAAGGGATGACGGCGCACTATCTGATCAAGTCGGTGTACGTGGTGCAACCCCGCGACTTCGTGCTGGTCCATGCCGGCGCGGGCGGGGTCGGCCTGATCCTGACCCAGTGGGCCACCAGCCTGGGCGCGCGGGTGATCACGACAGCGTCCACCCCCGACAAGGCGGAGTTGTCGCGGCAGGCCGGCGCCGTCGAGGTTCTCGACTACCCCGAGGACGCGGACGAATTCGCCGCCAAGGTCCGCGAACTGACCAGCGGCCACGGCGTCGCCGCGGTGTACGACGGTGTCGGCAAGACCACGTTCGACGCCAGCCTGGCCAGCCTGGCCGTACGCGGCACGCTGGCCCTGTTCGGCGCCTCCAGTGGGCCGGTGCCGCCGGTAGACCCGCAGCGGCTCAATGCCGCCGGATCGGTGTATCTGACCCGGCCCAACCTGGCGCACTTCACCCGGACGGCCGACGAGTTCGCCTGGCGCGCCGGTGAAGTGCTGGACGCGATCGCCGACGGCTCGATCACCATCACGGTCGGCGGCCACTACCCGCTGGCCGAGGCGGAACAGGCGCATCGCGACCTGCAGGCGCGCAAGACGACCGGGTCGATCGTGCTGCTGCCGTAGGGCTGAGTCAGGAGAACAGCGTCGGGAGGTCGATCGCCGAGTCGACCGCCAGCGCGACGAACACGACGGCCAGGTAGTTGTTCGACTGCAGGAACAGCCGCAGTGGCTTGACGGACTCGCCGCGGCGCACCCCGCCGTGCAGGCGGTGCGCCATCACCAGGAACCACGCCCCGGCCAGCGCGGCCACCGACGCGTAGAGCCACCCGGTGGCCGGAATGAGCGCCAGGGTGGCGGCCACGGTGAGCCAGGTATAGATGACGACCTGCTTGGTGACCTGGAGTTCGGTGGCCACCACGGGCAGCATCGGTACCCCGGCGGCGGCGTAGTCGTCCTTGTACTTCATCGCCAGCGCCCAGGTGTGCGGCGGCGTCCAGAAGAAGATGATCGCGAACATCACCAGCGCCTGCCAGGCGATCGTGCCGGTCACCGCGGACCAGCCGATCATCACCGGCATGCAGCCGGCCGCACCGCCCCACACCACGTTCTGCGAGGTGCGACGCTTGAGCAGCAGGGTGTAGACCAGCACGTAGAACGCGATGGTGGCGGCGGCGAGATGCGCCGAGAGCATGTTGGTGGTCCACCACAGCCAGAAGAACGACGCCACCGACAACGCCAGCCCGAACACCAGTGCGTGGCTGCGCGGAACCGTGGCCCGGGCCAGCGGGCGGCGCTCGGTGCGCTTCATCACCTTGTCGATGTCGGCGTCGGCGACGCAGTTCAGCGCGTTGGCCCCCGCCGCGGCGAGCATGCCGCCGAACAGGGTGTTTCCGATCAGGAGCGGATCAACGGTGCCGCGGTGGGCCAGCAACATGGCCGGGATCGTGGTGACCAGCAGCAGCTCGATCACCCGCGGCTTGGTCAGCGCCAGGTAGCCCAGCAGCCGATCGCGGAAGCGTACGGGCGCGCCCTCGACGAGGTGCACTTCGCGAACTCTCACGCAACAGACTCCTGACAGAACCGACGATCTACTACAGAGGATGGTAGACCGCGCGACCCCCGCGCAGGTACCCAAGGGGCGATTCACGGCGATTCCGCACCGGCACCCGATCGGCTGAGTAATCCTTCACCTGCGGGTAAACCTGCGGAAGGGCCTCTGTCGAGGTGGGCGATCAGACTCTGCACGCACTCCTGCAGCCGCTGACCATCCGGCACTAGGGTTAGGGAGGACTAGCTTGCCAGTCGATCCGAGGACGCCAGGAGTGCGCTTGTGACCACACTCGAAGAGATTTCCGCGCTGACTGAACCGCACCACCCCGACGACTGGGCGGAGCTCGACTCCCTGGCCGTCGACACGGTTCGGGTGCTGGCCGCCGACGCGGTTCAGAAGGTCGGAAACGGACACCCCGGCACGGCGATGAGTCTGGCCCCGCTGGCCTACACGCTGTTCCAGCGAGTGATGCGGCACGACCCCAGCGACACCCACTGGCTGGGCCGCGACCGGTTCATCCTGTCCTGCGGGCACAGCAGCCTGACCCTGTACCTGCAGCTGTACCTGGGCGGCTTCGGGCTGGAGCTCTCCGATATCGAGTCGTTGCGCACCTGGGGTTCCAAGACCCCCGGACACCCGGAGTTCCGGCACACCCTCGGGGTGGAGATCACCACCGGCCCGCTCGGGCAGGGTCTGGCGTCGGCGGTCGGGATGGCGATGGCCGCCCGCTACGAGCGCGGCCTGTTCGACCCGGACGCCCCGGCCGGCACCAGCCCGTTCGACCACTACATCTACGTCATCGCCTCCGACGGCGACATCGAGGAGGGCGTCACCAGCGAGGCGTCCTCACTGGCCGGCACCCAGCAGCTCGGTAACCTGATCGTCTTCTACGACCGCAACCAGATCTCCATCGAGCACGACACCAACATTGCGCTTTCCGAGGACACCGTCGCGCGCTACCGGGCCTACGGCTGGCACGTCCAGGAGGTCGAGGGCGGCGAGAACGTCGTCGGGATCGAAGCAGCGATCGCCGAGGCGAAGAAGGTGACCGACAAGCCGTCGTTCATCGCGGTGCGCACCATCATCGGCTATCCCGCACCGACCAAGATGAACACCGGCGGGGTGCACGGTTCCGCGCTGGGTGACGAGGAGGTGGCCGCCACCAAGCGGGTGCTGGGCTTCGACCCGGACAAGACGTTCGAGGTGCGGCCCGAGGTCATCGAGCACACCCGCAAACTGATCGCCCGCGGCCGCGAGGCCCACGAGAAGTGGCAGGGCGAGTTCGACGCCTGGGCCCAGCGCGAGCCGGAGCGCAAGGCGCTGCTGGACCGGCTGACGGCCGAGGAGCTGCCGGAGGGCTGGGACGCCGACATCACGCATTGGGAGCCGGGTTCCAAGGCGGTGGCCACCCGCGCCGCCTTCGGTCAGGTGCTCAACGACGTCGCACCCAAGCTGCCCGAATTGTGGGGCGGCTCAGCCGATCTCGCGGGCAGCAACAACACCACCATCAACGGGGTCAAATCGTTCGGCCCGCCGTCGATCTCGACCAAGGACTACACCGCCGACTGGTACGGCCGGGTACTGCACTTCGGGATCCGCGAGCACGCGATGGGCTCGATCCTGTCCGGCATCGTGCTGCACGGGCCGACCCGCGCCTTCGGTGGCACCTTCCTGCAGTTCTCGGACTACATGCGCCCGGCGGTGCGACTGGCGTCGTTGATGGATATCGACACCATCTACATCTGGACGCACGACTCGATCGGTCTCGGCGAGGACGGACCCACCCACCAGCCGATCGAGCACCTGGCGGCACTGCGGGCCATTCCGAAGCTGTCGGTGGTGCGCCCGGCCGACCCGAACGAGACCGCCTACGCGTGGCGCACCATCATCGCACGCGGAAACGGAAGCGGCCCGGTCGGTTTCATCCTGACCCGTCAGGGTGTGCCGGTGCTGGAAGGCACCGACAGCGACGGGGTCGCCCGCGGCGGCTACGTGCTGGGCGGGGGCAACCCGGCCGATGACGCCGACGTGATCATCATCGCCACCGGCTCGGAGGTCCAGCTGGCGGTGGAGGCCACCAAACTTTTGGCCGAGAAGGACATTCGGGCCTATGTGGTGTCGATGCCCTGCGTCGAATGGTTCGAATCCCAGCCGCAGGAGTACCGGGACAGTGTGCTGCCGCCGGATGTGTCCGCCCGGGTCGCGGTGGAGGCCGGGGTGGCCCAGTCCTGGTACAAGATCGTCGGCGACACCGGTGAGATCGTGTCGATCGAGCACTACGGCGAGTCGGCCGACGACAAGACACTGTTCCGGGAATTCGGCTTCACCCCAGAGGCCGTCGCCGCCGCCGCGGAACGCGCAATCGACAACTGACGTAAAGGAACCGCAATGGCACAGAATCCCAATCTCGCGGCGCTGTCCGCCGCGGGCGTGTCCGTCTGGCTCGATGACCTGTCCCGCGACCGCTTGCAGTCCGGCAACTTGCAGGAGCTGATCGACACCCGCAGCGTCGTCGGCGTCACCACCAATCCGTCGATCTTCCAGGCCGCGCTGTCCAAGGGCACGGCCTACGACGCACAGGTCGCCGAACTCGCCGAGCGCGGCGCCGACGTCGACGCCACCATCCGCACCGTCACCACCGACGACGTCCGCAACGCCTGTGATGTGCTGCGACCGCAGTGGGAGTCGTCCAACGGGATCGACGGGCGGGTGTCCATCGAGGTGGACCCGCGGCTGGCCCACGACACCGACAAGACGGTTGCGCAGGCCATCGAACTGTGGAAGATCGTCGACCGCCCGAATCTGCTGATCAAGATCCCGGCCACCGAGGCGGGCCTGCCCGCGATCACCTCCGTTCTGGCCGAGGGCATCTCGGTGAACGTGACGCTGATCTTCTCCGTCGAGCGCTACCGGCTGGTGATGGATGCCTACCTGGCCGGTCTGGAGGCCGCCGAGAAGGCCGGCCACGACCTCAACACGATCCATTCCGTCGCGTCGTTCTTCGTCTCCCGGGTGGACACCGAGATCGACAAGCGGCTGGAGGTCATCGGCTCCGACGAGGCGCTCGCGCTGCGCGGCAAGGCCGGGGTGGCCAACGCCCGCCTGGCCTACGCGGCCTACGAGAAGGTGTTCGTCGGCGGTAAGCGGTTCCTCCCCCTCGCCGAGGCCGGCGCGTGGGTACAGCGACCGCTGTGGGCGTCGACGGGCGTGAAGAACCCGGACTACTCCGACACCCTCTACGTCACCGAGCTGGTGGCGCCCAACACGGTGAACACCATGCCGGAGAAGACCATCGACGCGGTCGCCGACCACGGTGTCGTCAAGGGCGACACCATCACCGGCACGTCCGCGCAAGCCCAGCAGGTCTTCGACGAGTTGGACGCCGTCGGCATCGATCTGCGCGACGTGTTCCTGGTGCTGGAGGACGAGGGTGTGGAGAAATTCGAGAAGTCTTGGCAAGAACTGCTGGACGCGACACAGGATCAGCTCGACGACAAGTCGAAATGACGGGTAACCACGAACCCGTCTCCGGGGTGGTGGCGCCCGTTCCCGGTGTAATCACCCCGGCACCGTCCGGCTGGCGCAACCCGTTGCGCGACAAGCGCGACAAACGGATGCCGCGGATCGCCGGGCCCTGCGGGGTGGTGATCTTCGGTGTCACGGGCGACCTCGCCCGCAAGAAGCTGATGCCGGCGATCTACGATCTGGCCAACCGCGGGCTGCTGCCCGCCTCGTTCTCGCTGGTCGGGTTCGCCCGGCGGGACTGGGCCGACGAGGATTTCGGCGCGATCGTCCATGACGCGGTCTGCCAGCACGCCCGCACCCCGTTCCGTCAGGAGGTCTGGGACCGGCTCTCGGAGGGATTCCGGTTCGTGCAGGGCACCTTCGACGACGACAAAGCCTTCGGCCGGCTGGCCGAGACCCTGGAGAAGCTCGACGTCGAACGCGGCACCGGGGGCAATCACGCGTTCTATCTGTCGATCCCGCCGAAGGCCTTCCCGCAGGTCTGCGAGCAGCTCAAGAAGTCCGGGCTGGCCCGCCCGCAGGAGGGCCGCTGGAGTCGGGTGGTGATCGAGAAGCCGTTCGGCCACGACCTGCAGAGCGCCATCGAACTCAACAAGGTGGTCAACAGCGTCTTCCCGGAGGAGTCGGTCTTCCGCATCGACCACTACCTCGGCAAGGAGACGGTGCAGAACATCTTGGCGCTGCGGTTCGCCAACGAGCTGTACGAGCCGATCTGGAACAGCCATTACGTCGACAGCGTGCAGATCACGATGGCCGAGGACATCGGACTCGGTGGGCGGGGCGGCTACTACGACGGCATCGGCGCGGCCCGCGACGTCATCCAGAACCACCTCTTGCAGCTGCTGGCGCTGACCGCGATGGAGGAGCCGGTGAGCTTCCACCCCGACGAGGTCAAGGCAGAGAAGATCAAAGTGCTCTCCGCGACCCGGCTGGCCGAGCCGCTGGACCAGACCGCGGCTCGGGGCCAGTACACCGCCGGCTGGCAGGGCGGCGAGAAGGTGGTCGGACTGCTCGACGAGGACGGATTCTCCAAGGACTCCACCACCGAGACGTTCGCCGCGATCACCCTCGACGTCGACACCCGCCGGTGGGCCGGGGTGCCGTTCTATCTGCGCACCGGAAAACGGTTGGGCCGCAGGGTGACCGAGATCGCGTTGGTGTTCAAGCGGGCACCGCATCTGCCGTTCGACGCCACCATGACCGAGGAACTCGGCAAGAACGCCCTGGTGATCCGGGTTCAGCCCGACGAGGGCATCACGTTGCGGTTCGGCTCCAAGGTGCCGGGGAGCACCATGGAGGTGCGCGACGTCAACATGGACTTCTCCTACGGGTCGGCCTTCGCCGAGGCCTCCCCGGAGGCCTACGAGCGGTTGATCCTCGACGTGCTGCTCGGTGAGCCGTCGTTGTTCCCAGTCAACGCCGAGGTCGAATTGGCCTGGGAGATCCTGGATCCGGTGCTGGACTACTGGGCGAGCCACGGCAAGCCCGACCCGTACGAGGCGGGAACCTGGGGGCCGGAGTCGGCGTTCGAGATGCTGCAGCGCTCGGGCCGGGAATGGCGGCGGCCGTGATCCGCGCCGCCGGCAATGCATCGCCAGGCACCAGCGATGAGGAGGAGCGGCGCTCATGATCCGCGCCAGCGACGATGCATCGCGAGGCACGAGCAATGAGGAGGAGCGGCGCCGATGATCGTCGACCTGCCTGACACCACCACCAACGATCTCAACAAGAAGATCACCGCGCTGCGCGAAGAGGGCGGCGCGATCACGCTCGGCCGGGTACTGACCCTGGTGGTCGCACCCGACAGCGAGGACCTCGTCGAGGACGCCATCGACGCCGCCGTCTCGGCCAGCCGGGAACACCCCTGCCGGATCATCGTGGTGGTGCCCTCCGACCGGCTGGCCTCCGACGCCCGCCTGGACGGCCAGTTGCGGGTCGGTGGCGACGCCGGCGCCGGTGAGGTGGTGGTGCTGCGGATCTCCGGCCCGCTCTCGGCGCATGCCAGCAGCGTGGTCCTGCCCTTCCTGCTGCCGGACACGCCGGTGGTGGCCTGGTGGCCGGGTTCCGCACCGGATGTGCCTGCACAGGATCCGTTGGGCAAGTTGGCGATTCGACGGATCACCGACGCCACCGGATCCGACGATCCGCTGGCGTCCATCCGGAGCAGGCTGCAGGGCTACACCGGGGGGGACACCGACCTTGCCTGGAGTCGCATCACCTATTGGCGCGCGCTGCTGGCCTCGGCCCTGGACACCCCGCCGTATGAGCCGATCACCTCGGCGCTGGTGTCCGGCTTGAAGGACGAACCCGCGCTGGACATCCTGGCCGGCTGGCTGGCCAGCCGGATCGACGGCCCGGTGCAGCGGGCGATCGGCGATCTCAAGGTCGAACTCGTGCGCCCGACCCAGACGATCACGCTGAGCCGACCCCAGGACGGCGTGACCGCCACGATGAGCCGCACCGCCCGACCGGATGCCCTGCTGCCCCTGCCGCGGCGCGAGACCCGAGAATGCCTGGCCGAGGACATGCGCCGCCTGGACGCCGACGAGATCTATCACGAGGCGCTGGCCGGCATCGACAAGGTGCAGTACGGATGAGCACCATCGTCGAGACCTATCCGGACACGACGGCACTGGTTGCCGCGGCCGGTGACCGACTGGTCGAGGCCATCACCGCCGCTATCGCGGCGCGGGGTCGGGCGCTGGTCGTCCTGACCGGTGGCGGCACCGGGATCGGCCTGCTCGAGCACGTGGGCGCGCATGACGATGCCATCGACTGGTCGAGGGTGCACCTGTACTGGGGTGACGAACGGTTCGTACCCGCCGACGACGACGAGCGCAACGAGAAGCAGGCGCGCGAGGCGCTGATCGACCACATCGCCATCCCGGCGGGCAACGTGCACCCGATGGCGGCCAGCGATGGCGCGTTCGGCGACGACCTGGCCGCGGCCGCGGCCGGCTACGCGGAGGTATTGGCCGGTACCGCCGAAACCGGCGAAGCCGCACCGATTTTCGACGTCCATCTGCTCGGGATGGGGGGCGAGGGGCACATCAACTCGTTGTTCCCGCACACCCCGGCGGTGGCGGAGACCACGCGCCTGGTGGTCGGCGTCGAGGACTCGCCGAAGCCCCCGCCGCGCCGGATCACGCTGACCCTGCCCGCGGTGCAACGCTCCCGTGAGGTGTGGCTGGTCGTGTCCGGTGCGGCCAAGGCCGAGGCGGTGGCGGCCGCCATCGGTGGCGCCGCACCGGCTGAGGTGCCCGCTGCCGGAGCGATCGGGCGCGACGCCACGGTGTGGCTGCTCGACGCCGACGCGGCCAGCGGGCTGACGCGCTGAGATGGCCGACAAGACGCCGCCCCGCAGCAGCCGCGAACGCATCAAGACGCTGGCTCAGGCAGCGCTGAACGCCGACGTCACCGTCGACCAGCTCGACACGCTGCTGACCGGGATGAGTGACACTCTGACCGACCTCAACAAGACGATGTCCGGCATGGACGGCACCCTCGAGTACTTCGAGGAGACCCTGAAAGTGTTCAACTCCACGCTCACCCGGATCGACGAGCTGGCCCCCCGGCTGACCGCGGTGGTCGAGCGCATGGAGGGCATCGTCGGACGCGTCGAACGCATCGTCGGGCTCAGCGAGGCGGTGATGTCACCGATCGCGGTGACCGAGTCGGCCCTGCGCGGCGTGGTCAACGCGGTTCGCGGCCGCACCGGTCACTAGAGCTCGATCAGCACGTCACCGTCGGTAGTCGCCCGCGCACACTCCCCCGGCGCGGAAGATCCTCGAGGCAAACAGATTCCGGTGACATCGATCTCAGACGAAAGACTGGATGACATCTCAGATGAAGTCTCAGATAAAGTCCGAGCCACCGTCCACATTGACCGTCGCCCCCGTCACGTAACCGTTCCGCCGCGAGGCCAGGTAGGTGGTGATGGACGCGATCTCCTCGGGCAGGCCGGCGCGGCCGAGGTCACACGGCTGGTGGAAGTGGCGGTCGATCCAGGTCATCACGTCGACCGGATTTGTGGCGTCCAGACCGTCGGCGGCCAGGATGTCCCGCAGGTTCTCGGTGAAACTGGCGGTGACGATGGTGCCGGGGCACACGCAGTTCACCAGGATGCCGTCCTTGGCAAGGCTTTTCGAAAGGTTCTTGGTGATGCTGCTCAACGCCGCCTTCGACGCGGTGTAGGCCACGATTCGCGGGTTCTGCCGCTGGATGGAGTGCGCGGAGAGGGTGACGACGCGAGCCCAGTCCGCCTGGCGCAGCATCGGAAGAGCGGCCCGGATCGAGCGCACGGCCGACATCGTGCCCAGCGCGAACGCGGCGTCCCACTCGTCGTCGGTCATCTCCTCGAAGTAGCCGTCGCCCGGCCCGATCGTGTGGACCAGGCTGTTCAAGGCGCCGAATCGCTCCCGGACCTCCGCGAAGCCGGTTGCGATGGAGTCGGCGTCGGACATGTCCACGCTGATTCCCACCGCTTCGGGAGCGCCGGCCGCGAGCAGGGACTCGACAGCGGCGTCGAGCGCCGCCCGTCCCCTGGCCATCACCGCGACGCGCGCGCCTTCGCCGGCGAGTGTCTGGCCGATCGCCAACCCCATACCCTTGCTCCCGCCGGTGACCACCGCGGCCGCACCCGCCAAACCCAAATCCATCGTTGCCCTTTCGATCGCTCTAGTGTCTCGGTGCCGACAACGCCGCGTACGGTGCTGCGGAGAGGACGTCGGTGATCAGCTCCGGATCCGCGCCGAGCCCGCGTAAGCAGAAGCGCTGCACCGCGTCTCGAAGATCGCGCACATCAGCGGAGGGATCGGCCCAGTGCCGCTCGATGGCCGCCCAGACGACGCCCTGGATCGACAGGGCTTCAGCGCGGGGATCGATTTCGGTGAACAACCCCAGATCGCTGCCGGCCTGGAGTTGCTCGATGAGCGGGCGCAGCAGCTCGTCATAGGCGGGCCCGACCACCTCCGGGGCGACGGACATCTGCGACTGCGCCTCGAGTGACAGCCTCCTGAGTTCCGACCGGATCCGGTCGTCGAACGCCAGGTCCAGCCGGCCGTCGATCCACGCCGCCACCCTGCGGACCGGGTCCGGGGCGGCCGCCAGCGTCGGTGCAAGCCGGCGCATCTCGGTGCGCGCCGTCTCCATGAACAGCGCGGACAGGAGTTGGTCCTTGGAGTCGAAGTGCCGGTAGAACGCGCGGGTGCTCAACTGCGCCCGAGCCAGCACCTGCGCGATGCTCAGCGCGCCGACGCCCTCCGCGCGGACGATCTCCGAGGCAACGGAGACGATCGCCACCCGCACCTGCGGGTCGGGCTCGAGCTTTCGGCGCCCGCCCGGGTTGGCCGGCGCGGGCCGGTCAGGCGGTGGCATCGTAGGCCGCGAGGTAGTCGCTGAACGCGTCGCGCACCCGGTCTTCGGTCAGCCCGTAATCGGCCAGCTCGTAGGTGTGGGAACCGTGCTGGCCGGGCTTGTGGCCATCGGCCCACTCCTGCACCTTCGCGCGTGCGGCATCGGTGAACGTCAGGCCGAGTTGCTCGTAGCTGTCGGCCACCGTCCGCACCGGATCGTTTTGCAGGTCCGCGAACGATACGTCGACGAAGCGGTCGTCGCCGGACAGCGCGGCCTCGGCGATCGAGTGCGGCAGCCACGCCATCGGGTTCTTCCACGCCGGTTCGGCCTGTTCAGCGGCCACGTCACTCCGTCTCTACCGAAGGCGGCGCGTTTTGAGAACGCCGTTTTCAGTTCCTATGAAACGACTATCACACCGGGCCCACCCATTGTCAACGGCTCAGGTCGTACGTCGGGCCTACCACCAGCCGCCGTCCGGGTCGGCGACGGTCCAGTCGGCGAGGACCGGCGGCGCCACCGTCGGCAGCGGGCCGACCAGTTCTGCGGTGTTCTCCATCGTCACGTCGTAATTCGGCTGCGTCATAACGACTTCGACGCCACCGCGCCGCCGGTGGTTCCGGGTGTCTCCGGGGAGTGTGAGTTTGCCCGGCTTTGAGCGACTATCGATTCGGCCCGCGAGATAGTCGCTCGTAGCCGGGCACAACACATGCGGCCGGAGAACTGGCCGCGGACGCCCCGCCGCGGTGGCGGAGGCGCGGTGGCGGAGGCGCGGCCGCACTGGCGGAGGCCTACCCGCTGTTGCGCAGCGCCGAGGCCAGCCCGCTCATCGTCAGCAGGATGCCGCGCTGCACCAACTCGTTGGTGTCACCGGAGCGGTACCGGCGCAGCAGTTCCACCTGCAGATGGTTCAGCGGCTCGAGGTAGGGGAAGCGGTTGAACACCGAGCGGGCCAGCGCCGGGTTGTCGGCGAGCAGGTCGTCCTGACCGGTGATGAGCTTGTGCATTCGGATGGTGCGCTCGTGTTCATCCACGATCTTGCCGAACACCCGGTGGCGCAACTCCTCGTCGTCGACGAGTTCGGAGTAGCGCGCCGCCAGGCCCATATCGGATTTGGCCAGCACCTGCGCCATATTGGACAGCACGGTTTGGAAGAACGGCCACTTGACGAAGAGGTCCTGCAGCACCTCGAGCCTGCCCTCCCCCTCGGCGATCCACTGCTCGAAGGCGGTGCCGGTGCCGTACCAGCCCGGCAGCATCACCCGAGACTGGCTCCAGGCCAGCACCCACGGAATGGCGCGCAGGTCGGATATCGAGGTGGTCGGCTTGCGTGAGGTGGGTCTACTGCCGATGTTGAGCGAACCGATCTCGCTGACCGGTGTCGACGCCTTGAAATACTCGACGAATCCCGTTGTCTCGTGCACCAATTCGGCGTAGGCGCGGTGGGCCCGCGCCGCCAGGTCGTCGAGCACTTGATAGGCCGGGCCGGCGTCGTCACCGAGTCCCTCGACGTCGAGGAGGGTGGCCTCCAGCGTGGCGGCCAGCAGCGTCTCGAGGTTGCGGTGGGCGATGCGCGGCTCGGCGTACTTGGCCGCGATCACCTCGCCCTGCTCGGTGAGCCGCAGCGACCCGTGCACCGCGCCCGGCGGCTGCGCCAGAATGGCGTCGTAGCTGGGTCCGCCGCCACGGCCCACCGTGCCGCCGCGACCGTGGAAGAGCCGCAACCTGATTCCGGTCTTGCGCGCCGACTCCACCAAGTCGAGTTCGGCCCGGTACAGCGCCCAGTTGGCGGCCAGGTACCCGCCGTCCTTGTTGGAGTCGGAGTAGCCGAGCATGACTTCCTGGCTCTCGCCGCGAGCGTGTACCAGCGCGCGGTAAACCGGCAGGTCGAGCGCGGCCTCCAGGATCGACGAACCGCGCTGCAGGTCGTCGATCGTCTCGAACAGGGGCACGACGCCGACCGGGGCGTACGGCTCGGCCGAATCCGAAACATCCAGCAGGCCGGCCTCTTTCAGCAGGATCGCTGATTCCAGCAGATCCGAGACGGACCGACACATCGAGATGATGTAGTTCGGCACCGCTGCGGGGCCGAACACCCGCACCGCCCGCGCCGCGGCGACGACGATGTCGAGTTCCTTGCGCGCCAGCTCCGACAACTCGGCGTCGTCACGGATCAGCGGCCGGCGGGTGGCGAGCTCGGCGGCCAGCAGATCGACCCGCTCGGGCTCGGTCAGCGAAGCGTAGTCGGGGTGCACCCCCGCCCAGGACAGCAGTTCGGCGATGACCTCCTCGTGCACGTCGGAGTTCTGCCGCAGGTCCAGCCCGGACAGGTGGAACCCGAACACGTCGACCGCCTCCCGCAGCCGGGCCAGCCGGTCGTCGGCCAGCAGCGCACTGCCGTGGTCGCGCAACGACGCGTCGATCAGGTCGAGATCGGCCAGCAGTTCCTCGGACGTCCCGTACGGCTCCAGCCCCAGGGCGATCAGGTACAGCGGCTGCCGGTCCAGGATCTCGCGGGCGGTGGCGCTGAGCCGGCCGTGCACCACCCGCAGCGCCCGCCGGTAGGGCTCGTCGGCGCGGGCCGGTTCCTCGCACGGACCGGCCAGCGCGAGCAGTTCGGGACTGGTCTTGACCAGTCGCGCCGACATCGACAGCTCCCGCTCCAGCCGGGCCAGCTGCCCGAGGTAATGCCCCAGCGCGGCGTGCGCGGCGCTGCCGGTGGCCAGCCGGATCACGTCGGCGGTCACGTTCGGGTTACCGTCGCGGTCTCCCCCGATCCACGACCCGGGCCGCAGGATCGGTTCCACGAGCAGGCCGGCGTCCGGCCAGCGGGCCCGCAGGGCGTTGCGCACCTCGGCGTTGACCTTCGGGATCACCTCGAAGAGCGCCGCGGGATAGTAGCGCAGCCCCACCTCGATCTCGTCCTGAATCTTCAACCGGGACAACCGGATCAGCGCCGTCTGCCACAGGGTGAGGATCTGGCGGCGGAGCTCGGTCTCAACGGAGCGGCCGTCATCGGTCTCGGTCTGGCCGTGCAACCGCATCCGCATCAACTGGGTGATGCGGTGCTGGGTGTCGAACACCGTCCGCCGCCGGGTCTCGGTCGGATGCGCGGTGATCACCGGCGATACCAGCGCTCCCCGCAGCGCGTCGGCCACCGCGTCGCCGGCCAGGTCGGCGGCGTCGAGCTTGAGATACGTCGCCGCCAGCGTGCTGTCCGGCTCGGGCTCACCGGCGGCCACGTGCACGGCGCGGCGGCGCTCGCGATGGATGTCCTCGGCGACGTTGGCCAGCAGGGCGAAGTGGCTGAACGCGCGGATCACCGGGATGGCCTGGTGGATGTCGATGCCGTCGAACAGCCGGGCCAGTTGGGCCCGGTCGATCTCCGAACGGCGCACCCGGAAGGACTCCACCCTGGCCCGTTCGACCAGGTCGAAGACCGGCTCGCCGTTCTGCTCTCGCACGGTCTCGCCGAGTATCGCGCCCAGCAACCGGATGTCCTCGCGCATCGGCTCGGTGGCCTCCCGGCCGATCTGCGTGCGGCGGACCGCGCCGATCGGTTCCAGCGCCACCTCGGAGACCTCAGCCATCTCTCCAGTATCGGCGCGGGCGAAGCGCTGTGCAGAACGAGCAATGGCGGGCCTGCGGATTCCGGGCGAGTTGCCGACGCCGCCCGCCGCGGGCGGGCAGTATCGCGTCATGTCAGCCGCGCGGACCACGGTGTACCCGGCGCGCCGGGTGATCACCATGGACCCCCGGTTTCCCGACGCCACCGCCGTCGCGGTCACCGGCGATCGGATCGCGGCGGTCGGCGCGCTGGAGAAACTGCGTGCGTTGGGACGGGTGGACGACACCTTCGCCGACGCCGTGCTGTGCGCGGGACTGATCGACCAACACCTGCATCCAATCCTCGGCGCGACCACCCTGATGACCGAGGTGATCGCGATCGAGGACTGGGCTCTCCCGGACCGGACGTATCCGGCGGCGACGTCCGAGGCGGACTACCGCCGGCGCCTGGCGGACGCGGAGCGCGGGTTGAGCGATTCGGACGAGTGGTTGTTCTCCTGGGGCTACCACCGGCTGTGGCACGGCCCGCTGGATCGCGCGGCCCTCGACGCGATCAGCACCCGGCGGCCGGTCGCGGTGTGGCAGCGCTCCTGTCACGAATGGTTCCTCAACACCGCGGCCATCGACGCGCTCGGCCTGACGGCCGCGGACATGACCGGGCACGGCCCGGCCAGCGACATGCTCGACTTCGCGGCGGGGCACTGGTGGGAAACCGGGATGAACCTGCTGCTGCCCAGGTTGTCGCCGGTTTTCATGAGCCCGCAGCGGCTGGCCGCCGGGCTGCGCCAGCTGATCGCCTACCTGCACCGCAACGGCGTCACCGCGATCAACGAGCCCGGCATCATGTGGGACGTCGAGCCGTGGGAGCTGTATCAGCAGATCCTGGCCGACGAGCAGACCCCGTTCGGCTCCACGTTCCTCGTCGACGCCCGCAGTCAGGCCGATGCGGGCATGGATCCCGCCGATGCGGTGGCTGACGCCGAACGTCAGGTCGCGCGGGCGTCGGCGGGCAAGATTCGGCTGCTGCCCCGGCAGGTCAAGTTGTTCGCGGACGGGGCGATCATCAGCCAGCTCATGCAGATGCGGGAGCCCTACCTCGACGACGCCGGTCAGCCGGCCCGCTGCCACCACGGGGAATGGATGATGCAGCCGGAGACGTTCCGGGCGTTCGCCGCGGCCTACTGGGCGGCCGGCTGGCAGTTGCATGTGCACGTCAACGGCGACGCCGCACTCGACCTGGTACTCGACACCGTCGAGGAGTGCCTGACCACCCGGCCCCGCCCCGACCACCGGACCGTGATCGTGCATTTCGCCAACTCCAGCGAGGAGCAGATCGACCGGATCGCCCGGCTGGGCTGCATCGTCTCGGCCAACTCCTACTACCCGGTGGGCTTCGCCGATCAGTACGCCGCCCACGGGCTGGGTCCGCGACGCGCCGACACGATGGTGCGGGCGGCGTCGGTTCTGCGCCGCGGCATTCCGCTGTCGCTGCATTCCGACCTGCCGATGGGACCGGCGGCCCCGCTCACCCTGGCCTGGTGCGCGGTGAACCGCTGCACCCCCGCCGGCCGGACCGTCGCCCCCGACCAGCGCATATCGGTGCACGACGCGCTGCGGGCGGTGACCATCGAGGCCGCCTACTCGTGGCGGATGGAGGACGAGCTCGGCAGCATCACCCCGGGCAAACTGGCCAATTTCACCGTGCTGGCCGAGGACCCCTACGCGGTCGAGCCGCTGCGGCTACGGGAGATTCCGGTGCTTGGCACCATGTATGCGGGGCGTTGGTTTCCCGCCGGCTAGGCGGAGTACTTGATCTGCAGCGCCATGCCGATGATGGAGACCAGCCAGATGCCGGTGACGAACAGCGTCAGCCGATCGAGGTTCTTCTCCACCACGGTCGACCCGGACAGGCTGGACTGCACGCCGCCACCGAACAGGGTGGACAGGCCGCCGCCCTTGGCGCGGTGCAGCAGGACCAACAGCACGATGAGCAGGCTGGTGACCACCAGGATGATCTGCAGGGTCAAAACCATGCTGGTCAGACTACCCGGTGCGGCGGGCCGGTAGCGGTCCGGGTCAGGGCAGCGGCCCGCCGGCGGCGATCGCCGACAGCGTGGCGAACTGCTCCGCATCCAGCGAGGCCCCACCGACCAGGGCGCCGTCGACATCCTCCTGGGCGACGATCTCACCGACGTTCTTGGCGTTCACCGAACCGCCGTAGAGCACCCGGACACCCGCCGCGATCTGCGGGTTCGCCAGATTGGCCAGCTCGGCGCGGATCGCTCCGCAGACCTCCTGGGCGTCGGCGGCGCTGGCCACCCGCCCGGTGCCGATGGCCCAGACCGGCTCATAGGCGATGACGATCCCGGTCAGCTGGTCCGCGCTGAGCCCGGCCAGCGAACCACGCAGCGAGTTCACGTTGAACTCGACATGGTTACCGGCCTCGCGGACCTCGAGCTGTTCACCGATGCAGACGATCGGTGTCAGGCCGTGCCGGAACGCCGCGGCGGCCTTGGCCGCCACCAGCGCGTCGTCCTCGTGGTGGTAGGTGCGCCGCTCGGAATGCCCGACCACGACGAACGTGCAACCGAGCTTGGCCAGGAACGCCCCGCTGACATCTCCGGTGTAGGCCCCGGAGTCGTGCTGCGAAAGGTCCTGGGCGCCGTAGGTCAGCCGGAGCTTGTCCCCGTCGACCAGGGTCTGCACGCTGCGCAGGTCGGTGAACGGCGGGATGACGGTGACATCGACCTTGTCGAAGTACTTGTCGGGCAGCGAGAACGCGATCTTCTGGACAAGCGCGATGGCCTCGAAATGGTTGAGGTTCATCTTCCAGTTGCCCGCGATCAGCGGTTTACGGGACACACGACTCCTAATTCAGTACATCGATACCGGGCAGCACCTTGCCCTCAAGGTATTCCAGTGAGGCGCCACCGCCGGTGGAAATGTGCGAGAAACCGTCCTCGGGAAGACCGAGCTGGCGCACCGCGGCGGCCGAGTCGCCACCACCGACGACGCTGAACGCGCCCTTGGCGGTGGCGGCGATGATGGCCTCGGCCACTCCCCGGGTGCCCGCGGCGAAGGCCGGGAACTCGAACACCCCCATCGGGCCGTTCCAGAAGATCGTCCGGGCGTTGGACAGCAGCGTGGCGAACCGTCGCACCGACTCCGGCCCGATGTCCAGGCCCATCTTGCCGTCCGGAATGCGATCGGCGGCAACGGTTTCCGGTGGCGAGTCGGCGCTGAATTGCTCGGCCACCACGATGTCGACGGGCAGGTGGATGACGTCGCCATGGGTTTCGAGCAGCTGGCGGCAGGTATCGATCATCTCCTCCTGCAGCAGCGAGGTGCCCACCGAGAACCCCTGTGCGGCAAGGAAGGTGAAGCACATCCCACCACCGATGATCACACTGTCCGCTTTACCCGCCAGGTTCTCGATGACGGCGAGCTTGTCCGACACCTTGGATCCGCCGAGTACCACCGCATAGGGGCGCTCGGTCGAGCTGGTCAACTGCTCGAGCACCTTGACCTCGGCGGCGACCAGCGTTCCGGCGTAGTGCGGGAGCAGGGTCGCGACGTCGTACACCGAGGCCTGCTTGCGGTGCACCACTCCGAAGCCGTCCGAGACGAAAGCCCCGTCATCACCGACCAGTTCGACCAGGGCCTTGGCCAGGGCCAGCCGTTCGGGGTCGTCCTTGCTGGTCTCCCGGTCGTCGAACCGGATGTTCTCCAACAGCAGGATGTCGCCGTCGGTCAACCCCTCGGCGCGGGCCAGCGCGTCGGTGCCCACCACATCACCGGCCAACTGGACATGCCTGCCCAGCTGCTCGCCCAGCGCGGTGGCGACCGGCGCCAGCGAGAACTTCGGGTCCGGGCCGCCCTTGGGCCTGCCGAGGTGCGCGGTCACCACCACCTTGGCGCCGGCGTCGGACAGGGCCTTCAGCGTCGGCACCGAGGCGATGATGCGGCCCGGGTCGGTGATGCGGGCGCCGTCGAGCGGGACGTTGAGGTCGGAGCGCACCAGGACGCCCCGACCCGCTACCCCTTCGGCGAGCAGGTCGGCGAGAGTCTTGACCGGCATCGCGGTTACAGGGACTTGCCGACCAGGCCGACCAGGTCGACCAGCCGGTTGGAGTAGCCCCACTCGTTGTCGTACCAGGACACCACCTTGGCCTGGTTGTCGATCACCTTCGTCAGCTCGGCGTCGAAGATCGAGCTGTGCGGGTCGGTGACGATGTCGCTGGAGACGATCGGGGCGTCGTAGTACTTCAGGATCCCCTTGAGCTTGCCCTCGGCGGCGGCCTTCAGCGCGGCGTTGATGTCGGCCGCGCTGGCGTGCTTGCTCAGCTCGACGGTGAGGTCGGTGACCGAACCGGTGGGGATCGGCACCCGCAGCGCGTAGCCGTCGAGCTTGCCCTTCAACTCGGGCAGCACCAGACCGATCGCCTTGGCGGCGCCGGTCGAGGTGGGCACGATGTTGACCGCGGCGGCCCGGGCCCGACGCAGGTCCTTGTGCGGGCCGTCCTGCAGGTTCTGGTCGCCGGTGTAGGCGTGGATGGTCGTCATCAGACCGCGGACGATGCCGAACTCGTCGTTGACCACCTTGGCAAGCGGCCCAAGACAGTTAGTGGTGCACGAGGCGTTGGAGATGACGTTCTGGCTGCCGTCGTACTTGTCGTCGTTGACGCCGATCACGATGGTGATGTCCTCGTCCTTGGCGGGCGCGGAGATGATCACCTTCTTCACACCGGACTCCAGGTGGCCGCGGGCGCGGGCGTCGTTGAAGATGCCGGTGGACTCGACGACGATGTCGACGCCGAGGTCGCCCCACGGGATGGCGGCCGGCCCCTCCTTGACCTCGAAGGCCTTGATCTTGGTCTTGCCGATGACGATGGTGTCCTCACCCTCGAGGGTGACGTCCTCCGGCAGCCGGCCCAGGATCGTGTCGAACTTCAGCAGGTGCGCGAGGGTGGCGTTGTCGGTCAGGTCGTTGACCGCCACGATCTCGATGTCCTTGGCCTTGCCTTCGGCCTGCTGGGTGGCCAGGGCCCGGTAGAAGTTGCGTCCGATGCGGCCGAAGCCGTTAACGCCAACCCGGATCGTCACGTCTGTCTCCTTGAGTTGCTTCCAATGCTCGGGGTCAGCCTAGTGTGGCGGCGGCGCGGCTGCGCAGGCTGGTCAGGTAGGACGACGGGTCACGGACCGCTCTGGTCGACGCGGGGCGAGCCGGTCCAGCGCTGCCGGATCGCCGGCAACGTCCCGTCCTCCTCCAGCTGAGCCTGCGCCACATTGATCCGGCCCAGCAAGGCCGCATCGCTGGTCGGCACCGCGATCGCGATCTTCTCGACGGTGATGCCGCGCTGAACCACCGCCACCCCGGGAAGGTCGCGGACCAGTTCGGTCAGCACCGGGGCCAGCTTCATGAACGCGTCGCAGCGGCCGGTGGTCAGGTCACGCAGCGCGGTGCGGATGCTGCCGTAGTGGTACACGCGAACCCGTGCGGCCTTGCCGTCGGCGACCAGCCGGTTGGCGATCGGTTGGCTGGTGTTGCCCTGCTGCACTCCGACGCTCAGGCCTTCGAGGTCGTCGATCGAGGTGACCTCGGGCAGGCGGGTGGTGTCGACGGCCAGTGCCTGCCCGGAGATCAGGTACGGGTCGCAGAACGACGCCTTCAGGGCGCGCGACCCGGTGATGGTGGTTCCCGATGTGACACAGTCGAAGTCGCCGGAGTCCAGGGCGTCGAAGATGCCGTTGAAGTCGCGGCCCGCGTACCCGACGAACTGCGCATGCCGGC
This sequence comes from uncultured Mycobacterium sp., assembly GCA_964535335.1. Taxonomy (GTDB): domain Bacteria; phylum Actinomycetota; class Actinomycetes; order Mycobacteriales; family Mycobacteriaceae; genus Mycobacterium. The sequence goes on along the minus strand of CAZHUU010000011.1, from coordinate 35,835 downwards.
CGAGTACCCGCCCGATCGCGTTCATCAGGTCGATGTCCAGGCCGCCGTCCCCTGCTCTGGTCCCGTTGAATGGTGGGTCGGGGAACGCGGCGCCGACGCGCAGGGGTCGCTCGGCACCATCACCTGACACCGACTCACCGTAGCGGGCGCGTACCGTCGAAAACATGACGATGCCGCTGGGTCTGAGCCCGGACAAGGTGCGCCAACGTCTGGGGCAGAGCCTGTTTGCGATGGTCGCCGGTCCCGAGGGGCCGGCGAACCGGACCCGGATCCACACCACGCCCGGGCCCCGGTGGTTCGCCGCGGACCGGCCGATCCGGCTGGTGCACGCCGACGCGTCGATGTTCGTCGGCGGCCTGCGCGCCCTGCTCTTGCAGTCGTTGCACCCACTGGCGATGGCGGGGGTTGCCGAGCATTCCGACTACCGCGGTGATCCGTGGGGGCGGCTGCAGCGCACCAGCACCTTCCTGGCGGTCACGACGTTCGGCACGGCTGCCGACGCCCAGCGCGCGGTGGACCGGGTGCGCGGTATCCACCGCCGGGTGCACGGGGTGGCCCCGGACGGCAGGCCCTACTGCGCCGACGATCCGCATCTACTGGAGTGGGTGCACATCGCCGAGGTGGACAGCTTCCTGCTGGCCTACCAGCGGTACGGCGCGGCCCCGCTGGATCAGGACGGCCGGGATGCCTATGTGGCGGACACCGCCCGCACCGCCCTGGACCTCGGGGTGCCGGACCCGCCGCGCACCGAGGTCGAACTCGCCGAGCGGATCGCGGCCTACCGCGGCGAGTTGCGCAGCACCGAGGCCGCGCGCGAGGCCGCCCGGTTCCTGCTGCTCACCCCGCCGTTGCCGGTGCTGGCCCGGGTGCCCTACGGCGTGTTGGCCGCCACGTCGGTGTCGATGCTGCCCGCCTGGGCGCGGCTGCCGTTGCGGCTGCCATACCTGCCACCGGTGGAGAGCACCGCGATCCGGATCGCCGGGCGCACGCTGGTGGGCGCCATCCGCTGGGCGCTGTCGGCGAACGCCATCGAAGATGTTGGTGCGCAAGAAGTTTTGCTATCCGACGCCGAGTAGGGTTGCGGCTCAGGCGTCTTCGAGCAGGTCGGGCGTGACGGCCGACTCGGTGTCGGGCAGACCCTCCTGTTTAGCCTTGCGGTCGGCCATCGACAACAGCCGCCGAATACGGCCTGCAACAGCATCTTTCGTCATCGGCGGATCTGCCAGCCGGCCCAGTTCCTCCAGTGACGCCTGCCGGTGCTCGACCCGCAGACGGCCGGCGGCGGCCAGATGTTCGGGCACCGACTCGGCGAGGATCTCCAGCGCGCGCTCCACTCGGGCTGCCGCGGCGACGGCGGCCCGCGCCGAGCGGCGCAGGTTGGCGTCGTCGAAGTTCGCCAACCGGTTGGCGGTGGCCCGCACCTCGCGGCGCATCCGGCGTTCCTCCCAGGTCAGCCGGGTGTCCTGGGCGCCCATCCGGGTCAACAGGGCGCCGATGGCGTCGCCGTCGCGCACCACGACCCGGTCGGTGCCGCGCACCTCCCGCGCCTTGGCGCTCACCCCCAGCCGGCGAGCGGCGCCCACCAGGGCCAGCGCGGCCTCCGGTCCGGGGCAGCTGACCTCGAGGGCCGACGAGCGCCCGGGTTCGGTCAGCGAGCCGTGGGCCAGGAACGCGCCCCGCCACGCCGCCTCGGCGTCGCCGACGCTGCCGCCGACGACCTGGGCGGGCAGCCCGCGCACCGGACGCCCCCGCATGTCCAGCAGTCCGGTCTGCCTCGCCAAGGCTTCCCCATCCTTGGCGACCCGGACCAGGTAGCGGGTGCTCTTGCGAATACCACTGGCCGACAGCACATGCACGACCGCGTTGTAGCCGTAGAGGTCGTAGATGTCCTTACGCAGCCGCCGAGCGATGATGCCCAGGTCTACCTCGGCCTCGACCACGACCCGGCCGGCAACGATGTGCAGGCCGCCGGCGAAGCGCAGCAGCGAGGCGACCTCGGCGCGGCGGGCGCTCACGGAGTTGACGATCAGCCGGCTCAACTCGTCCTTCACCTCGGCAGTCATCGCCACGGCTGGTCACCTCTTTGTACGTCGCCAGTCGGTCCCGGCACCCCGCCCCCCTGTCGCAAATCCGCGGCCGGCGTGGGTGGCGCCGGCGGACGAATCGGTGCCGGCGGGACCGATCCCCCGACGCGCACACCGTCGAGCGCTGCGGCCAGTTTCGCCGGGTCATGTAAAGGTGTACCAGGTCTGGACACGTCAGCAAATTGAACCGACGCTTCCAGCAGGCTGGCCGTCCGGCGAAGCTGGTCCCGCTCGCGGTCCGACGGTACCCGGGCCGCATCGACGATGATGTCGTGAACGGTGAAGTCCGGAGCGTGCTGCGCCAGCACGTGCAAATGCCGCTCGGCGGAGAACCCGGCGGTCTCGCCCGGCTCGGCGGCCAGGTTCAGCACCAGGGCACGCCGCGCGGTGGTGGATCGCAGTGCGGCCGCCAACCCCGGCACCAGGACGTGGGGGATGACGCTGGTGAACCACGAGCCCGGTCCGAGCACCACCAGGTCGGCGGTCATGATCGCGTCGACCGCCTGCCGGGTGGCCGGTGGGTCGCCGGGCAGCAGCCGCACCCGACGCACCTTGCCCGGCGTGGTGGCCACCGCGACCTGACCGCTGATCACGCGGCTCATCCGCGGGTCCGATTCCAGGCCGGCCACGTCGGCCTCGATCTGCAGGGCGATCGGGCACATCGGCAGCACCCGGCCATGAACGCCGAGGATGCGGCCGAGTTCGTCGAGCGCGGCCACCGGATCGGCAAGCAGTTCGGTGAGCCCGGCCAGCAACAGGTTACCGATCGGATGACCGGCCAGTGCGCCGCTACCGCCGAATCGGTGCTGGATGATGGTGGCCCACAATCGGCCCTGCGGACTGTCGGATGCCAACGCGGCCAACGCCATTCGTAGATCGCCGGGCGGAACCACACCGAGCTCGGAACGCAACCGGCCCGAGGAGCCACCGTCGTCGGCGACCGTCACCACCGCGGTGACATGCGGGGTCAACCGGCGCGCGGCCGACAGCGTCGCGTACAGGCCGTGGCCACCGCCGAGCGCGACGATGCGCGGGTGGGCTTCGCCGGCCACCGCGCTGCTGCCGATCGAGTGGGTCATTCGCGACCCAGATCGCGGTGCAGCACCCGTACGGAGAGTTGCTGATTCTTCTCCAGCAACGCCGCCAGCGCCTCGGTGATCGCGACGCTGCGGTGCTTGCCCCCCGTGCAGCCGATGGCCACCGTCATGTATCGCTTTCCCTCCCGGCTGTAGCCGTCGACGACAAGGTCCAGCAGCTGATGGTAGGTCTGGAGGAACTCCATGGCACCGGGTTGGCCCAACACGTAGTCCCGCACCGCCGGATGCTGGCCGGTCTGCGGGCGCAGCTCGTCCACCCAGTGCGGATTGGGCAGAAAACGCACGTCCATCACCATGTCGGCGTCCATCGGCAGTCCGTATTTGAAGCCGAACGATTCGACCGTCACGCTCGTCTGCGCGACGGTCTCACCGCCGAACGCGCGCTCGATGCTCTCCCGCAGCGACCGCACCGACAGCGACGAGGTGTCGATGATCAGGTCGGCCGAAGCCCGGACCGGCGCCAGCATCGCCCGTTCGGCGGCGATGCCCTCGGCCAGAGTCTGGTTGCCCTGCAACGGATGACTGCGTCGGTTGTTCTCGTAGCGGCGCACCAGGATCTCGTCGGAGGCCTCCATGAACAGCACCCGCGGGTGGATGTTGCGGGTGGCGAGATCCTTGCGCACCCACTCCAGGTCGCCGGTGAACCCCCGCGAGCGGACATCCATCACCACCGCGAGTTGGGTGATCCGCGAACCGGCGGCCAGGCCCAGGTCGACCATCCGGGCGATCAACTCGGGCGGAATGTTGTCGGCGACGTACCAGCCGAGGTCCTCGAGCACCTTGGCGGCGGTGCCACGGCCCGCACCGGACAGCCCCGTCACCAGAACCACGTCGATGCCGGATCCCGGCTCACCGGTGGGGCGGGCGTGGGTGTCTTCGCCTGTGTTCTGTTCTGTCATCGCGATGCCTGTTCAGCAGTCAGATCATTGCTCACCGGTTCCGCCGGTGCAGCAGAACCGGGCGAATCCGGCGGCACACCCAGCGCTTCGAGCACCGCGGCCGCGGTGGCGACGCCGATCCCGGGCACCGCGGTGATCTCCTCGACGGTGGCCTGGCGCAACCGGGCCAGCGAGCCGAAATGCGTCACCAGGGCCTTGCGGCGGGCCTCGCCCAGACCCCGCACCGCGTCCAGAGCGGAGGCCGTCATCCGCTTGGACCGCTTGCTGCGGTGATAGGAGATGGCGAACCGGTGCGCCTCGTCGCGCACCCGCTGCAGCAGGAACAGGCCCTCGCTGTTGCGGGGCAGGATCAGCGGGTCGGGCTCGGCAGGCACCCACACCTCCTCCAGCCGCTTGGCCAGCCCGATCACCGCGACGTCGTCGACCCCGAGTTCGTCGAGCACGGCCTGGGCCGCATTGACCTGTGGGGCACCGCCGTCGACGACGTAGAGGTTGGGCGGGTAGGCGAACTTGCGCGACCGGCCTTCCGGAGCCGCCTGGCCGGCGACATTGGATCCCGGAGCCGCCTGGCCGGCGACATCGGATCCCGGAGCCAGTTCTTCAAGGGGCTGCTGCTGGTCGTGCACGTGGCGCAGGAAGCGCCGCCGGGTGACCTCGGCGATGGAGCCGACGTCATCGGAACGGCCCTCGCCGGCGGCCTCGCGGATGGCGAAGTGGCGGTAGTCGGACTTGCGCGGCAGACCGTCCTCGAACACCACCAGCGAGGCCACCACATCGGTGCCCTGGACGTGGCTGATGTCGACGCATTCGATCCGCAGTGGAGCGTCGGCCAAGCCCAATGACTCCTGGATGTTCTGCAGCGCAGCGGATCTCGCGGTGAAGTCGCCGGCCCGCTTGAGCTTGTGCTGTTGCAGCGCCTCCTGGGCGTTGCGGTGCACGGTCTCGGCTAGGGCCTTCTTGTCGCCCCGCTGCGGTACCCGCAACGCCACCCGGGAGCCGCGCAACCCGGACAACCAGCTGACCAGCTGGTCGGCGTTCGGCGGCAGGCACGGCACCAGCACCTCCCGGGGTACCGGGTTGGTGGATTCGTCTGCGGCGCCGTCTAATTCGGCCTGCTCGCCGTAGAACTGGGTGAGGAACTGTTCGACCAGTTGCTCCTGCCCGGAGTCGCCGGGGTCGCCGGGCTTCTCGATGATCCAGCCGCGCTGGCCGCGCACCCTGCCACCGCGCACATGGAACACCTGCACCGCGGCCTCCAGGTCGTCGTCGGCGAACGCGACGACGTCGGCGTCGGTACCGTCGCCGAGCACCACGGCCTGCTTCTCCAGCGCGCGTTTGAGCGCGCCGAGGTCGTCACGCAACCGGGCGGCCCGCTCGAAGTCGAGGTCGGCGGCGGCGGCGTTCATCTGCTGTTCGAGTTCACGGGCGAACCGGTCGGTCTTACCGGACAGGAAGTCGCAGAAGTCGAGGACGATCCGGCGATGCTCGTCGGCGCTGACCCGCCCCACGCACGGCGCCGAACACTTGTCGATGTAGCCGAGCAGGCAGGGCCGCTCGATCTGGCTGTGTCGCTTGAACACTCCGGCCGAGCAGGTGCGGGCCGGGAAGACGCGGGTGAGCAGGTCGAGGGTCTCCCGGATGGCCCAGGCGTGCGAATAGGGGCCGAAGTAGCGGACGCCCTTGCGGCGCGGACCGCGGTAGACCATCAGCCGCGGGAACTCCTCGTTGAGCGTGACCGCCAGCACCGGGTAGGACTTGTCGTCGCGGTAGCGGACATTGAACCGGGGATCGAACTCCTTGATCCAGTTGTATTCCAGCTGCAGGGCCTCGACCTCGGTGTTGACCACCGTCCACTCGACCTTGGCCGCGGTGGTCACCATCTGCCGTGTCCGCGGGTGCAGGCCACTGATGTCGGCGAAGTAGGACGTCAGGCGGCTGCGCAGACTCTTGGCCTTGCCGACGTAGATGACCCGGCCGTGCGGATCCCGGAACCGGTAGACACCCGGCTCGACGGGGATGGATCCTGGCGCCGGGCGGTACGTCGCTGGATCGGGCACGCACCCAGGTTAGTACCGGGGTCCGACCGGGCCGGCCGGCCGGATGCCCCGGCGGCGCTGCGCTACCGTCGGGAAGGTGCCCACCCCCGGCGAGCCCGCAGCGCGGATCACCCGCCTGACCGAGTCGGACTGGGAACAGTTCGCCCACCTACGGTTGCGCGCGCTGATCGACGCATCCGGCCCCGCGGACACCCAATACCTCGCCGAGGCGCGGTTCTGCGCCGCCCAGTGGAAGCTGCGGCTACGTGATCACGCCCAGTTCGCGGTCTTCGTCGCCGGAGCCGCCGGGCCGGCGACATCGGACTCCGACCGGCCGGTCGGGCTCATCGCCGCCTACGACCAGACCCCGGAGACGGTGTAACTGTATTCGCTGTGGCTGGAACCCGCGCTGCGCGGGTACGGACTGGCCCGCCGGTTGGTGGCATTCGTGCTCGACTGGGCGCGCAGGCGCGGGGCGCGCCTGGTGACGCTGCGGATGTCCACTGACAACCGGGCGGCGCGAGCGGTTTACGAAGGCCTGGGCTTCCGCGAGGCGCCCGCCGGTACGCGGGACGGCGCCCGGGATGCCGAGGTGGCGATGCTGCTCAGGATCGGCTGATGTCGGACCGGTATCGAGCCATCAGCGTGCGCACCGTCTCCATGGCGGCCACGGCGCGCTCGCGGTCGAAGGACTGGATGGCCAGGACGGGCACGTACTCGTAGTGCGCGATGTCGACGCGCGCCCAGCGCTTGGGGAACGACACGTCGACGACCTCGTTCCACGGGATCAGCCGCTCCCCCAAGAGATTACGCACCGCAATACCGGCGGGGCCGACCCGCAGCCGGGGGCGCGCCAGCAGCAGGACCGCGGCGGCGATGACGAGCGCCAGACCGGCCAGTGCGATCTGGTCGGCGGGCCGGTAGTACGCGCCGGTGCCTGCGACCTTCGACAGCACCCCGACGGTGATACCCGCGGCCGCGATCACGAAGGCGACGGCGTAGGCGAGGGAGGCGGTGCGGCGGGGCCGGATCACGACATCCCACTGCCGGCCGGGGTCTGTGCTCATACCCCGCGCAGGTGACGCAGTGTCAGCGCCGTCGACAGCGCGGCCGCGGCGGCCTGGGCGCCCTTGTCCTCCGCGGAGTGGGGCAGCCCGGCGCGGTCGAGGGCCTGTTCCTCGTTGTCGGTGGTGAGCACCCCGTTCGCGACCGGCGTCGAGGCGTCCAGCGACACCCGGGTCAGGCCCTGGGTGACGGCGTCGCAAACGTAGTCGAAATGCGGTGTCTGGCCGCGGATCACGACCCCGAGTGCGACCACGGCATCGTGGTTGCGGGTCAATTCCTGTGCCACGACCGGGATTTCGATGGCACCGAGCACCCGGACCACGGTCGGCTCCGGGATACCCGCATCCTCGGCCACCCGGCGGGCGCCGTCGAGCAGCGCGTTGCAGATCTTGGCGTGCCAGGTGCTGGCCACAATCGCCAGCGACAGCTGCGAGGCGTCCATCTGGGGCAGTTCCGGGATACCTCCGGCGGCCCCGCTCATCCGTCCGCTCCGTGCGGGCCACTCACAGCGCTCCCCCGATGTCGCCCGGCAGCCGCACGGTCTCGTCATAGTCCTCGAGCCCGGACAGGTCGTGGCCCATCCGGTCCCGCTTGGTCATCAGGTAGCGGATGTTCTCCGCGTTGGCCCGCACCGGCAACGGCACCCGCTCGATGATGTGCAGGCCGTAGCCGTCCAGCCCGACGCGTTTGGCCGGGTTGTTGGTCAGTAGCCGCATCGAGCGGATGCCCAGATCCACCAGGATCTGGGCGCCGATGCCGTAGTCGCGCGCGTCGGCCGGCAGCCCGAGTTCCAGGTTGGCGTCGACGGTATCGGCGCCGGCGTCCTGCAACTGGTAGGCCTGCAGCTTGTGCATCAGGCCGATGCCGCGGCCCTCGTGCCCGCGCATGTAGAGCACCACACCCCGGCCCTCGCGGGCCACCATCGCCATCGCGGCGTCCAGTTGCGGGCCGCAGTCGCAGCGCCGGGAGCCGAAGACGTCACCGGTCAGGCATTCCGAGTGCAGCCGCACCAGCACGTCGTGGCCGTCGTTCTCCGGCCCGGCGATATCGCCGCGGACCAGGGCGACGTGCTCGACCTCGTCGTAGATGCTGGTGTAGCCGACCGCCCGGAACTCGCCGTGGCGGGTGGGGATGCGGGCCTCGGCGACCCGCTCGATGTGCCGCTCGTGCTTGCGCCGCCATTCGATTAGGTCGGCGATGGTGATCATGGCCAGCCCGTGCTCGTCGGCGAAGACCCGCAACTCGTCGGTCTGCGCCATCGCGCCCTCGTCCTTCTGGCTGACGATCTCGCAGATCGCGCCGGCCGGCTGCAGGCCGGCCATCCGGGCCAGGTCGACCGCGGCCTCGGTGTGGCCGGGACGGCGCAGCACGCCGCCGTCCTTGGCGCGCAACGGAACGACGTGTCCGGGCTTGCTGAAATCGTCGGCGACGGCGGCCGGATCGGCCAGCAGCCGCATGGTGGTGGCCCGGTCCGAGGCCGAGATACCGGTGCCCACACCCTTTTTCGCATCCACCGTGACGGTGTAGGCGGTGCCGTGCTTGTCCTGGTTCACCGCGTACATCGGCAAAAGGCCCAGCCGGTCGCAGATCTCACCGGACAGCGGCACACACAGGTAACCCGAGGTGTAACGCACCATGAACGCGACCAGTTCCGGTGTCGCCTTCTCCGCGGCGAAGATCAGGTCGCCCTCGTTCTCGCGGTCCTCGTCATCGACGACGACGACAGCCTTGCCCGCCGCGATATCGGCGACCGCCCTCTCGACGGTGTCCAGCCTCGTCATCGTTGCCGCCTGTCCCAAGTGATGCTGCTGCACACAGTATGAACCAACGTCGGCGGAGAACCATTGCCCACGTTCATCGGCAGCGGATCCACCACGCCATGCTGTGACGCCCGTCACGCCCGGGCGGCGCCGGTGCTCAGGCGTGCGGTTCCGGTTTGCCGGTCTCGCCGGCGGCCAGCAGCCGCTCGACGTACTTGGCGATCACGTCCACCTCGAGGTTGACGGCGGTGCCCACCGGCGCCCGCCCCAGCGTGGTCAACGCCAGAGTGGTGGGGATCAACGACACCTCGAACCAGTCCGCACCCAGCCCGGACACCGTCAGCGAGATCCCGTCGACCGTGATCGAGCCCTTCTCGACGACATAGCGGGCCAGCTCGGCGGGCAGCGCGATCCGCACCACCTCCCAGTGCTCGGAGGGTGCGCGCGAGATCACCTGACCGCGACCGTCGACGTGGCCCTGCACGATGTGGCCGCCGAGGCGGCTGTTGAGCGCCGCGGCACGCTCCAGGTTCACCGCGCTGCCCACCGCCACCGCGGCCAGGCTGGAGCGGTTGAGGGTTTCGGCCATCACGTCGGCGCTGAACCGGCCGTCCGGAAGCACCTCCACCACGGTCAGGCAGACGCCGTTGACGGCGATCGAGTCGCCGTGGCGGGCATCTGCGGTGACGACGGGCCCGCGGATGACGAACCGGGCCGAGTCGCCGAGTTCGTCCCTGCCGACCACTTCGCCCAATTCCTCGACGATTCCGGTGAACACGCTGGCTAATCTAACCGCTGCCGGTGCGGGGTCGAACCACGCCGTCGATCGCCGCGGATGTCTTGACCGCCTCGCGGCTGGAATTTGCCACCGGCCGTTCGGGCTCCGCTGCCCCGCCCCGGTCGGCGGCCGGCCGTTCGGCCCGGGTCTCGAGCCGGCCATATCCGGGTCGCGATCCGATATCGCGGCCGTCGGCTCCACCGGTTCCCCACCCCATCTGCCGGAACGGCAAACCCGCAGCTCATACGGCATGCGTTGGGCACTCCCGGTACCCCTGCCCAGCGGCGTCCCACGCCTCGCCACTGCGGGTGCACCGTGGCGACCCTCTACGATGTAGCCATGCAGACGTGCCGCCGAATGTTCGCCGTCCTGGTCGCCCTCTTCGCCACCACCGCCCTTTTGCTTGCGGGTTGCTCGTCGTCGAAGCCGACCGAGCCCCTGCCGGATGCGGCCAGACTCCTCCAGCAAGCAGCCACCGTCACCAAGGCCGTGAAGAGCGCTCATCTGGAGCTCACCATCAACGGCAAGATCGAGGGCCTGCCGGTCAAGAAGCTCTCCGGCGACCTGACGAACGTGCCTGCCGTCGCCATCTCGGGCAACTCGACCATCACCATGGGCGGCAGCGACATCGACATCCAGCTGGTCGTGCTCGGCGGCACCCTCTACGCGGCGCTGACTCCCAACAACTGGCTCGACATGGGTCCCGCGGCCGATATCTACGACCCGTCGCTGATCCTCAACCCCGAGACCGGCCTGGCCAACATGCTGGTCAGCTTCTCCGATGCCAAGTCCGCGGCCAGTGAGACCATCAACGGCATCCAGACGGTCCGGGTGGACGGCAAGGTCAGCGCGGACGCCGTCAACAAGATCATCCCCCAGCTCAAGGCCACCAACCCGCTGCCGGCGTCGGTGTGGATTCAGAAGGACGAGCCGCACCAGCTGGTGCAGGCCAAGCTGAACCAGACCGACAGCGACTCCGTGCAGCTGACGCTGTCGGATTGGGACAAGCCGGTCACCGTCACCAAGCCTGCGATCTGATGGCAGCGGCGCGTACCGCTGCCGACCGGGCGGAGACGACCAGCCGAAGCCGTCGCATCGCGATCAGCGCCGGCAGCCTGGCGGTGCTGCTCGGCGCGCTCGACACCTACGTCGTCATCACGATCATGGTCGACATCATGCGAGACGTCGGCATCCCGATCAACAAGATCCAGCGCGTCACGCCGGTTATCACGTGGTACCTGCTCGGCTACATCGCGGCCATGCCGCTGCTGGGCCGGTTGTCGGACCGGTTCGGGCGCCGACTCGTGCTCCAGGCCAGCCTCGCCGCGTTCGCGGTCGGCTCGGTGGTGACGGCGCTGTCCACCGACCTGACGATGCTGGTCATCGGGCGCGTCATCCAGGGCACCGCCAGCGGCGCACTGCTGCCGGTCACGCTGGCCCTGGCGGCCGACCTGTGGGCGGCGCGCAGCCGTGCCGCGGTCCTCGGCGGGATCGGCGCGGCCCAGGAACTGGGCAGTGTGCTGGGCCCGCTGTACGGCATCGCGGTGGTGCTCGCACTGGGCCATTGGCAGTACGTGTTCTGGATCAACGTGCCGCTGACCATCCTGGCGATGGTGATGATCCAGTTCAGCCTGCCGGCCCGGGACCGGGACTCCGACCACGAACGCGTCGACGTGGTGGGCGGGGTGCTGCTGGCCATCGCGCTGGGCCTGGCCGTCATCGGCCTGTACAACCCGGCGCCCGACGGCCAGAAGGTGCTGCCCAGCTACGGCGTGCCAGTGGTGATCGCCGCTGCCGCCGTCGGGATCGTGTTCGCGCTCTGGGAGCGGTTCGCCCGCACCCGGCTGATCGAGCCCAGCGGTGTGGACGGCATCCCCTTCCTGGCCGCCCTGGCCACTTCGGTGTGCGCGGGCGCGGCGCTGATGGTGACGCTGGTGAACGTCGAGCTGTTCGGTCAGGCTGTGATCGGCAAGGACCAGACCGGCGCCGCGTTCCTGCTGCTGCACTTCCTGATCGCGCTGCCGATCGCCGCGGTGATCGGCGGCTGGATCGCCACCCGGATCGGTGACCGGGTGGTGGCCGTCGTCGGCATGCTGATCTCCGCCTACGCCTACTGGCTGGTGTCGCACTGGGGTACCGAGGTGATGTCCGCCCGGCACAACCTGGGCCCGATCAGCCTGCCGGTGTTCGACACCGACCTGGCCCTGGCCGGCGTCGGCCTGGGCCTGGTGATCGGCCCGCTGACCTCGGCGGCGCTGCGCTCGGTGCCCGCGCGGCATCACGGCATCGCCTCCTCGCTGGTGGTGGTGGCACGGATGACCGGCATGCTGATCGGCGTCGCGGCGCTGTCCGCCTGGGGTCTGTACCGGTTCAACCAGATCCTGGCGACGCTGCCCGTCACCGCCGCCAACAGCCTGGCCGCCAAACTGGCCGGCGAGGCGGTGCGCTACCGGACCGCCTACGCCATGCAGTACGGCTCGATCTTCTTCATCACCGTGATCGTCTGCCTGGTCGGCGCGGTGTTCGCGCTGTTCATCGGGGGGCGGCAGGCACACGCCGCCGACGCGGACACCGACGAATCGACACCCGCGCTGCGCTAGCCGTCCCCGGCCGCGACGTCGCGGGCCAGCAGATCGGCCCAGGTGTCCCGGCGCACCACCAGCCGGGCCCGGCCACCGGCGGCGAACACCACCGGGATGCGCCGGGCGCCGTTGTACTGGTTGGCCATCGTGTAGCAGTACGCGCCGGTCACCGGCACCGCAAGCAGGTCGCCGACCGCCGGATGATCCAGTGGCACACCGTCGATCAGGGTGTCACCCGATTCACAGTGCCGCCCCACCACCGTGACCATCTGCCCGCCGGCGGCGCCGCTGGCGACGTGGTTCACCAGCGTGGCCTCGAACCGCTGGCCGTACAGGGACACCTCGAGGTTGTCGCCCATACCGCCGTCGACGGCGACGTGGGTCACCGGTCCCCGCTTGACCGTCGTCACCCGGTAGACGGTGCACGCGGCCGCGGCCGTCATCGAGCGTCCCGGCTCGACGATGATGCGGGCGCCGGCCGGGATCACCGCGCGGGCGCGGTCGATCATGGTCCGGGCGTAGCCGTCAAGCGTCGGCGGATGATCGGCGTAGGTGTAGCGGACCCCGAGGCCGCCGCCGAAGTCGTAGGTGTCGAAGCTGCCGAGTTCGGCGATCGGGGCCACCGCGGCCGCCAACTGCCCGGCGTCGAGCAGTTGTGAGCCCACGTGGGTGTGCACACCGTCGCAGCGCAGCACCCGGCTGCGTCTGATCCGGGCGATCGCGGCCCGGGCATCGGTGGGCAGCAGACCGAATTTCGAGCCGGCGTGGCCGGTGGCGACCGCCGCGTGGGTGGCCGCCTGCACACCGGGGATCACCCGCACCAGGCAGGCCTGCCGTCGCCCGGGCTCGACGATACGCTCCAGCCGGTCGATGTCGTCGAAGTTGTCGACCACGACCAGCCCGATACCGTTGCCGACGGCGAGTTCCAACTCCTCGTCGGTTTTGGCGTTCCCGTGCAACAACATTCGGGCCGGGTCCGCACCGGCGGCCAGCGCGGTGACGATCTCTCCCCCGCCGGCGACGTCGAGCAGCAGACCCTCCTCGCTCATCACTCGCTGAATCGCCGTGCACGGAAATGCTTTCGACGCGAACGCCACATCGGAGCGCGGCCACCGATCCGCGAAGGCCGCCCGGTATTCGCGGGCGCGGGCGCGCACCGCATCCTCGGCGACCACCATGACCGGGGTGCCGAACTCCGTCGCGAGGTCGTCGAGGCGACACCCACCCACCGACAGCGTTCCGTCGGATTCGACGGACGAACCGGGCGGGAAGAGTCCGAGCACCGCGGGGTCGCGCACGGATCCAACCCTGTCACACGATCACCTCGGCCCGGCTTGCGATACCCGACGACCTGCCCGCTTTCTGCGCGAAATTGGTGGAAGCCTTCTCCGGATAGCCCTGCGGGTCGGTACCCTCGCCCCATGCCGGGGACGACGAGGTGCTGATCGCGGCATTGCGCGACCTGCAATGGCGCAAGCGGCGATTCGTCATTGCGATCGTCGGCACCGGGCTGGTGTTCGCCATGACCCTGGTTCTCACCGGACTGGCCAACGGTTTTGGCGTCGAGGCCAATCGCACCGTCGATGCTTTGGGCCTGCAGACCTATCTCGTCAAGAACGGCGCACCGGGCCCATTTCTCGGGTCGTCACCGTTCCCGTCCGCCGAGGTACAGCAGGTGAGCCGGCTGCCCGGCGTGCAGGTCGCGGTGCCGCTCGTCTACGGCAGCGCAACGATGTCCGACCGCGGCTCGGCCCGCAACGTCAACGTGTTCGGCGCACCCGAGCGCGGCCCGGGTATGCCCGTGATGAGCGGCGGTCGCCCGCCGGTGGCCCCCGACGAGGTCGCGGTGTCGAGCACCATGCGCCGAGCCGTGGGCGACCGGATCGAAATCGGTTCGCGCACACTGACCATCGTCGGCATCGTGCACGACTCGACCGCGCTGGCCCGTCAGCCCAACATCTTCCTCACCGTCGCCGGGGCGCAGCAGCTGTTGTTCTCCGGCCAGCAGCTGATCTCGTCGATCGGCATGCGCGGGGTGCCCGCGCAGCCGCCCAACGGCTATCGGGTGGTCGACCGGGCCGGCGCGGTCGAGGACCTGTCGCGGGCGCTCAACGGCGCGCGGCAGGCCATCTCGCTGATGGCCGGGCTGCTGTGGGTGGTCGCCGCGCTGATCGTGGGGTCGATGATCTACGTCTCGGCATTGGAACGCACCCGCGACTTCGCGGTGTTCAAGGCCGTCGGGGTGCCGACCCGGTCGATCCTGGCCGGGCTGGCGGTGCAGGCGGTGATCGTCGCCCTGCTCGCGGCGCTGCTGGGGGCGGGCCTCTCGGTCCTGCTGGGCCCGCTGTTCCCGATGCGGGTGGACATCCCGCGGCTCGCCTTCATCTCACTGCCGGTGCTGGCGGTCGGAATCGGCTTGCTGGCCAGCGTCGCCGGGTTGCGCCGCGCGGTGACGGTCGACCCCGCACTGGCATTCGGAGGGCCCTGAGCCATGGCCGACCTGCGGATCAAGGACCTGGTCGTGGAGTACGCCAAGGGTGAGTACCGGGTGCGCCCGATCGACGGATTGAGCCTGGACGTCACCGAAGGTTCGCTGGCCATCCTGCTGGGGCCCAGCGGATGCGGCAAGACCACCCTGCTGTCCTGCCTGGGCGGGATTCTCAGCCCGTCGGCGGGTCGCATCGAGTTCGGCGACATCGACTTGACGAAACTCGACGAGCGGGAGCTGTCGCGGTACCGGCGCAACACCGTCGGCATCGTCTTCCAGGCGTTCAACCTGGTGCCCAGCCTCACCGCCCTGGAGAACGTGATGGTCCCGCTGCGGGCGGCGCGGGTGCCCCGCCACGAGGCCCGCAAGCGGGCCGCGGAGCTGCTGGACCGGGTCGGACTGGCCAAGCGGATGGGACACCGTCCCGGCGACCTCAGCGGCGGCCAGCAGCAGCGGGTCGCGGTGGCCCGCGCGATCGCGCTGGACCCGCCGCTGATCCTGGCCGACGAGCCCACCGCACATCTGGACTACATCCAGGTCGAGGAGGTGCTGCGGCTGATCCGCGAGCTGGCGGAGGGCGAACGGGTGGTGGTGGTCGCCACCCACGACACCCGGATGCTGCCGATGGCCGACCGGGTGGTCGAGCTGATGCCGCACATCGCCTACACCGAGCACGAACCCGAGATCGTGGAACTGCAGGCCGGCGAGACGCTGTTCGAACAGGGCACCATGGGTGACTGCATCTACGTGGTGTCCGATGGCGAGGTCGAGATCGTCCGCGAATTGGCAAGCGGCGGTGAGGAAGTGCTCAAGGTCGCCGGCCCCGGCGACTACTTCGGCGAGATGGGGCCCATCTTCGGCCTGCCCCGGTCGGCGACCGTGCGGGCGCTGACCGCCGCGACCGTGGTCGGCTACACCGTCCAGGCGTTCCGGGAGAAGTTGGGCGCCACCGGTTCCCGGGAGATCGTCGAGCACCGGCCACTGGGCTCGGCCGGGGGCGGGGACCCGGACGCTAGCCCGGAACCAGACTGAGCAGCAGGTCCGGCCCGATCCGCTCGACCCCGTCGTAGCACCAGCGCAGCGCGCGGGCGATGGACGGCACCCCCACGTCGTCGACGGCCATCACCGGGCCGCCGAGCAGGATGGGCGCGACATAGGCCAGGATCCGGTCGATCGCCCCGGCCCGCAGAAACGCCCCCGCCAGGGTGGGGCCGCCCTCGATCAGGATGTCGGTGCGATCCGCCAGGGCGCGCAGCACCTCGAGCGGGTCGTGGGTGCTGATCACCATCGTGCGCGAATCGTCGTTGAGCACATTGGCTTCCGGTGCGACCTCGCGGCGGCCCACCACCACGCGCAACGGCTGGTGTTCGGCCAGAGTGCCGCCGGGAAGCCGGGCCGTCAGGGTCGGGTTGTCGGCGAACACGGTGCCGGTGCCCACCACGATGGCGTCGGCCGCCGCCCGGCGGCGGTGCACGTCGGCGCGGGCGGCCTCGCCGGTGATCCACTGCGACGAGCCGTCGGCGGCCGCGCTGCGGCCATCGACGCTGGTGGCGAATTTCCAGGTGACGTGCGGCAAGCCGGTGCGCTGCTTGTGCAGCCATTCGCGCAGCGGGCCGGCGGCCACCTCGCCACCGCACACCCCGCCGGTGACGCTCACCCCCGCGGCCCGCAGTCGTTCGGCGCCACCGGCGGCCGACGGGTTCGGGTCGGCGACGGCGAAGACCACCGCCGCCACCCCGGCGGCCAGCAGTGCGTCGACGCATGGTGGTGTGCGGCCGTGGTGGTTGCAGGGTTCGAGCGTGACGACCGCCGTGCCGCCAGCGGCGCGCTGCCCGGCCGCGTGCAGGGCCACCACCTCGGCGTGCGGGCCGCCCACCGGTTCGGTGCCACCGGTGCCCACGATGTCGCCCGCGGCGTCGAGGATGACCGCCCCCACCGGCGGGTTGGGGTACGTGCTCCCCTTCACCCGCTGTGCCTGGTCGACGGCCAGGCGCATCGCGGCCTCGATGCCCACAGCTGTCATAGCCGCAGGTGACGCGAGGCGCGCCCGGCGCTCTGCCGCAGCGCCGCCACGGCCGCGGCCGGGTCCTCGGCGCTGTAGACCGCCGAACCAGCCACGAAGCAGTCCACCCCGGCCTCGGCGGCCATCTCGATGGTCTCGGCGTTGATCCCGCCGTCGATCTCCACCAGGATCGTCAGCTCACCGGCATCCACGAGGCGGCGTGCGGTGCCGACCTTGACCAGCACTTCCGGGATGAAGCTCTGCCCGCCGAAACCCGGCTCGACCGACATGATCAGCAGCGTGTCGAACTCGCGCAGAATCTCCAGGTACGGCTCCAGCGGGGTGCCCGGCTTCACCGACAGCCCGGCCCTGGCGCCCGCAGCGCGGATGTCGCGGGCCACCGGAACCGGGTCGTCGGTGGCCTCGGCGTGGAAGGTGACGTTGTAGGCGCCGGCCTCGGCGTAACCGGGCGCCCAGCGACCGGGATCGTCGATCATCAGGTGGCAGTCCATCGGGATGTCGGTGGCCGCCAGCAGGCTCTCCACCACCGGCAGCCCTAGGGTGAGGTTGGGGACGAAGTGGCCGTCCATCACGTCGACGTGCAGCCAGTCGGCGCCCTCCACGGCGGCGGCCTCGTCGGCCAGCCGGGCGAAGTCGGCGGCCAGGATCGAGGGAGCGATCAGCGGTCGGGACGGTGTCGCCATGGCTGCCACCTTAAGGCCACCTCAGTCGTGCTTCTGCAGCGCAGCGGCGAACATCGCGTCGGTGCCGTGCCGGTGCGGCCACAACTGCACGTACGGCCCCGCCCCGAGCCCCTCGACCGGGCTGAACAACGGCCGGGTGTCCAACGCGGTCACCGGCTGGCGGCGCAGCGCGTCCGCCACCACGCCGACGGTCTCGGCCAGGTGCGGCGAGCAGGTCGCGTAGAGCACCACCCCGCCGGGCCGGGTCAGCGCGATCGCCGCGGCGAGTAGTTCGCGTTGCAGTTTGGCCAGCTGCGGCACATCGCCGGGGGTGCGCCGCCAGCGGGCCTCGGGCCGGCGGCGCAGCGCGCCGAGCCCGGTGCACGGCGCGTCGACCAGCACCCGGTCGAAACCGCCCGGCGACAGGCCCGACTCGCGACCGTCGACGCGCAGCACCTCGACCGGAAGCCCGCGGGTGTTGTGCTCCACCAGCTCGGCGCGGCGCTCGGCGGGCTCGACGGCGGTCACCGCAAAGCCGTGCTCGGCGGCGATCCCGGCCAGCAGGGCGGTCTTCCCGCCCGGGCCCGCGCATAGATCCAGCCAGCGGCCGCCGTCCGGCCCCACCAACGGGGCCCGGGTCAGCGCGCGAGCCACCAGCTGACTGCCCTCGTCCTGCACCAGCGCCTGCCCGTCGCGGATCGGCGCCAGCAGCCCGGGATCCCCGCCGGTGAGGTACACCGCGTACGGCGAGTAGCGGCCGACGGTGCCGCCCACCTGCTCGGCCAGCGCCTCGGCGGTCAGCACACCCGGCCGGGCGGCCAGGTGGACGGCGGGCCGGGCGTCGTCGGCTTCCAGCGCGGCGCCGAGCTCGCCGGCGTCGGCGCCGAGCGCGTCGGCGAACGCCTGGGCGATCCAGCGCGGGTGGGCGTGGATGAACGCGGTGTGGCCCACCGGATCGGTGCCCGCCGGCGGGGCCAGCTCCGCCAGCCAGGACTGCTCATCGCGGCGGGCGATGGCACGCAGCACCCCGTTGACGAAACCCGCACGGGCGGTGTCGAACTCGATGCCGGCCTGGTCCACGGTGGTGGCGACGGCGGCGTGCTGCTCGACGCGGGTCCGCAGCAGCTGATAGGCGCCCAGCCGGAGCAGGTCGAGCAGAACCGGATCGATCTGGTCAACCGGGCGTCCCGATGCGGCGGTGATGACGGCGTCTAGTAGACCGCGGGCGCGGCAGGCACCGTAGGCGAGTTCGGTGGCGAAGGCCGCGTCCCGCCCGCTGATGCCGCGCTCGGCGAGCAGCGCGGGCAGCGCCAGGTTGGCGTAGGCGTCGCGTTCCGACACCGCGCGCAGCACGTCGAAGGCGGCCCGCCGGGCCGGATCCAGCGGGGTCCGGGCGCCGCGCCGCGGCGCACGCGGTCGGGCCGGCCGATCGCTCACGAGGCCTGCACCCCCTCGTCCAGGCGGGCACCCCGGGCCCAGTCCGCGGCGTTCATCGACTTCTTCCCCGGCGGCTGGAGCCGGCCCAACAGCACCGTAACCGATCCGGTGCCGACCCGCACACCGGACCGCTCAGCCCGAATCATGCCCGGCGGCAACGGTTCTGCGGCCTCGTCGAGGGTGACCGGACCCAGCTTGACCCGCAACTCCCCGATCATCGTCCAGGCGCCGGGGTTGGGCGTCACCGCGCGGATCCGCCGTTCGATCACGTGTGCGGGCAGGTCCCAGCGCACCCGGGCCGCCTCGACGGTGATCTTCGGGGCCAGGCTGACACCCTCCGCGGGTTGCGGCACCGGAGTCAACGCACCATCGGCGATACCGTCCAGGGTGGTCTCCAGCAGCCCGGCGCCCGAGTCCGCCAGCCGGCCGAGCAGGTCACCGGCGGTGTCGGCCGGACGGATGGTCTCGGTGACGACGCCGTACACCGGTCCCGAGTCCAGGCTGGGTTCGATCAGGAAAGTCGTTGCGCCGGTGACGGTGTCACCGGCGGCGATCGCGGCCTGCACCGGGGCGGCACCACGCCAGGCAGGCAGCAGCGAGAAATGCAGGTTGATCCAGCCGCGCGCGGGCACCGCCAGCAGTGCCTCGCTCAGCAGCGCGCCGTAGGCCACCACCGCGCAGCACTCCGGCCCCATCTCGGCCAACTCGGCGACGAACTCGACGGAGTTCGGCCGGCCCGGCCGCAGCACCGGGATGCCCGCGTCCACCGCGAGTGCCGCCACCGGTGACGGACCGGGCTTGCCGCGCCGGCCGGCCGCCGCATCGGGCCGGGTCAACACCGCGATGACCTCATGGCGGGGCGAGTCGATCAGCCGTCGCAGCGACGGCAGGGCCGGCTCCGGGGTGCCGGCGAAAACGATTCGCATACCCCTACTTTGGCACCTGATAGAACTCGCGCTGCTTCACCCCGGCCATCCCGGCCACGAACATCCACGGGATGGTGGTGGTCAGCCGGTTCACCGTGGCGACGGCGTCGTTGTAGTACTGCCGGGCGAACGCCAGTTTGTCCTCGGTGTCGGCGAGGTTCTGCTGCAGGTTGAGGAAGTTGTTGGACGAGCTCAGCTGCGGATAGGTCTGCCCCAGTGCCAGTACCTGCCCCACCGCGCTGTCGAACTGCTGCTCGGCCGAACTGCGTTGGGCCACCGACTTTCCGGCCGTCGCCGCGGTCAGTGCCATCTGCGCGTCGGCGATGTGACCGAGGACCGCCTTCTCATGCGAGGCGAATGTTTGCACGGTGCTCACCAGGCTGGGAATCAGCGAGGCGCGGCGCGTCAGCTGCACGTCGATGCCTCCGAGCGCCTCGTCGACGCGGACGTCGGCGCCGCGAACCTTGTTGTAGCCGAGCACGAAACCGATGAGCACGACGACCGCGATCACCAGCACCAGCACCAGCACGAAACTCACCATGAACCGCCTCCTCCTCCTCCGCCGCCACCGCCGCCGCCACCGCCCCCACCACCGCCGCCGCCACTGGACGACGACGACTGCGACGCGGTGTAGGCGCCGATGGACGACGACAGTGCCGACTCGAAACTGTCGAAGCTGCTGCCACCGCTTGTCGAGTCACTCCAGCGCTGGCCCGACGAGGAGTGGTACCAGCCCGGCTCCGGCGGCACCTGACCGGTGGCGGCCTTGTACTTGGCGGCCCACAGGGCGGCGGCGCCGCCGGCCACCGCGAACGGAATGTAGGCGGTGTACAGATCCTTGCGGGCGGCGAAGTCGAAGCGGGACTCGGCGGAGTCGGTCGCCAGCATCCGGTGGAAGCCGCCGACCTGCG
This sequence comes from uncultured Mycobacterium sp., assembly GCA_964535335.1. Taxonomy (GTDB): domain Bacteria; phylum Actinomycetota; class Actinomycetes; order Mycobacteriales; family Mycobacteriaceae; genus Mycobacterium. The sequence goes on along the minus strand of CAZHUU010000011.1, from coordinate 15,087 downwards.
ACCACAGTTCACGCCCGGCCGGGCTGCGCCTGCTACCCACCCCGGCGCCCCAGCCCCGCATGGTGAACAGGAACAACACCGCGAACGGCAGCCCCCACAGGGTGATCGGGAGACCCCACCCCACGAAGCCACACACCGCGAGCACCAGCGCGATGACGTTGGCCAGCCGCAGCCAAAGCTCCTTGCGACGCTTGACGATCAGCCCCTCGTCCAGCGCCCACTGTTTGACCGCCGTGGCCATGGCCTCCTTGGCCGAGGTCAGCTTCTTGCCCGCCGACACCGTGCCGTTGGCATCGAACCGCGAGCCGGGCCAGGTGACCTTCAGCGCCGAACCGACCGCGACGCTGACCGGGTCGACGTCCGCCCACGCCCCCTGCTCCCCGGTGGCGGTGATGGTCCATTTCTTGGCGGCGGTCTGGTCCAGCCGGACCAGGCCGCGGTCGGCCAGATAGAACAGCGTGGCGGTGAGGCCCTCGCGGGGCACGTCCTCGGTGCGGATGTACTCGCACTGCACCGGCCCGAGGCCCTTGGGCGGGGCGTACTGCAGCGGAAAGCCCGGCTCGGGTTCGACGGTGGTGCGCCACCACAGGAACCCGCCCAGCCCGGCGGCCACCGTCAGCCCGAGCAGCCACAGCGCCGTGGGCACCGATCGTCCCAGCACCCGGTCCCAACCGTAGGACCAGGGCAGTTCGGCCCGGGGCGGGGTCGGAACGTCCACCCCGGCCCGCAGGGTGACCGGGGTGCGCGGCGGCAGGTTGGTGGCCGAGAGTTCGACCCGGTCGCCGATGATCGCCAGTTCGGCGCAGGCCCGGCCGTTGCCGTAGCCGACCGAGCACTGCGCGCCGGGCACCCCGCCGGGCAGCGTCACGGAGATGTCGGCCCGGTCGATCTCGTTGTTCCAGCCCGGGGCCACGACGTTCCAGAAGAACGCCGACGGTGCGGCGGGGTCGCCGAGCGCGGAGGCGAACGTCTTCTTCGCTCCCACGCTTCCCGGGTCGAGCACGCCGTCGATGGTGTAGCGGATCCGGAAGACGTGGGTTCCGTAGTCGAGGTACCGGTTCGGATCACCGATCTTGGCCACCAGGAAGCGGTTCTGGTTCTGCCACAGCATCTGGTACGGCACCGGCTGGTCGTCCAGCAGGATCTCGCTGACCTGCGGCACCTGCCGGATGTGCGAGTCGTTCTGGTTGGCCACGTCCCAGTACCGGAAGATGCCGTGCCTGCCGCCCGGGAACCGGGTGGTGATGATCTCGGTGGCGTCGAGGCGGCCGTCGCGGTCGACGACGAAGTCGCCGCGGAAGTTCGTGATGACCACCGGGTCCGACGCCGGCCCGGCGGCCTGCGGCAACGCGCCGAAGATGACCGGCCACAGCAGCCCAACGGTGATGAGCAGCAACGGGATCGACCACGCCAGCGCACGGCCGAACCACCTCATGTCGCCTCCAGAGTGCCGATGTCCGGGTTCACCCTATGTGTAAAGGATCGATCTGTACCCGAACCGCTTCGTGATCGTGGCGTGCGCTGTGGATCGCGGTGGCCTGCCGCAGCGACGCGGCCAGCGCCAGACCCTCGTCGCGGCTGACCCGCACCAGCATCCGGATCGCCGGTTCACCGGCCGGGGTGGCGGGCGGCCTGCGCACCCCGGGCGGCAGGTCGACCGGTCCCAGCACATCGGCATCCTCGGGCAGCTCGGCGTGCCGCAGCAGCGCCGCCACCGCGTCACCGGCGCCGTCGACGGCGGCCATGTGCACGGCGGGCGGCAGCCCGACCTCGGCGCGGCCGGTCAACTCGGCCTCGGCGTGGCCGACCGGGTCCCACTTGACCAGCGCCTGCACGGTGGGGATCGACGCCTCGGCGACGACGGCCACCACCCCGCCGTCGGCGCGCGAGTGCACCAGGGTGGCGGCGGCCAGCCAGCGCCGCAACGTGTCCTCGGCGGCCCGCAGGTCCTGGCGGCCCAGCAGTGCCCAGGTGTCCAGGAGCAACGCGGCGCCGTACCCGTCGGGCGCCCGGGGTTCGGCCCCCGGCGTGGCCACCACCAGCGCCGGCCCGGGCGGGATCTCGGTGTGCACGGCGTCGCCGGCCGAGGTGATGACGGCGGTGCCGGGGAAGCCGCGGCCGAGTTCCTCGGCGGTGCGACGGGCGCCGACGACCACGGCGCGGATCGCGTCGGCGCCGCAGCGACGGCAGCGCAACGCGGTGTCGATCCGGCCGCACCAGCGGCACGCCGCACCGGCGGCGTCGCGTTCGGACAGCGCCAGCGGCCCCATGCAGTGCCGGCAGCGGGCGATGGTGCGGCACCGCGCGCACGCCACCGATGGCACGTAGCCGCGCCGGGGAACCTGCACCAGCACGGGGGCGCCGCGCTCCAGGGCGCCCCGGGCGGCCCGCAACGCCACCGACGGCAGCCGCGCGGTGCGGGCCGCGGCGTCGCGGTCCTCGGCGTAGCCGCCGTCGTCGAGAGCCACCACCCGGGGCGCGCAGGCGCGCACCACCGGCCGGGCCGCGACCAGGTCATGCGCCCAGCCGCTGCGGACCAGCGCCTGCGCCTCGGCGGTCCGGGCGTAGCCGCCGATGAGCGCGGCGCAGCGCAACTGGTGGGCGCGCAACATCGCGACCTCCCGGGCGTGCGGGTACGGTGCCCGCGGCTCGGCCAGGGTGTCGTCCCCGTCGTCCCACACCATCACCAGGCCCAACCGGTCCACCGGGGCGAACACCGCGCTGCGAGTGCCGATCACCACCCTGGCGTGGCCGCGCAGCACGGCCAGCCAGCGCCGGTATCGGGCCGACGGCCCCAGGCCCGCCGACAGCGCCACCACCGCGGCCGCGTCGATCCGCGCGGTGACCGCGGCCAGCAGCGCGTCGATGTCCCGTTGGTCGGGCACGACAGCCAGCACGCCGTGGCCGCCGGTGACGGCCGCGGCGGCGGCCTCGGCAACGCGTTCACACCACTGCTCGCCGGGCAGCGCCTGCCACACCGCCCGGGCCGCCCGCCCGTCCCGCAGCGCCCCGAGGAACTGCTCGCCGCGCTGGTAGCGCCCCCACGGGGCGGGATCGACCGGGTCGACCATCGGTAGCAGCGGCACCGCGGCGGCGCCCTTCTCCGCGCCGGCATGGCGAGGCGGGATGGCCAGCCGCAGGACGTCCGGACGGGTGCCGGCATACCGCGCGGCGACGGCGTCGACGAGCCGGCGCACCTCGGGGGTCAGCACCGGCTCGGCCGAGATCACCCGATCCAGCCAGCCGAGCTGTCCGACGTGGTCGGTGTCGGAGCGCCGCTCCAGGACGAACGCGTCGACCAGCCGGCCGTGGAAGCGGACCCGCACCCGGACCCCGGGCTGGGCGTCGTCGGACTGTTCCTCGGAGACCAGATAATCGAACTCGCGGTCCAGGTGCGGCACCGACAGCATGGGCAGCACCCGGGCAATGGGCTCGTGCTCGACGGCGCGCCGACCGGCTGTGCTCACCTGCTCCCGTCCCATCCACTGTGACTGCGCGTCTCGGACACTACCGATGGTGCCGCCGGGTGCCGACAGCACGGCGACGGTCGGTCCCAGGCCGGCGCACGGGACATTGCTGACGACACCAGCCACGACCGTCGGCCTTGATGGACGGGGGTCCCCGAGTCTCGGGACCATTGCCCCCAAGGACGATTTCGGGGCAATCGGGGTAGACCAGTCGTCTAATATCTCGCTCGTGGTCAACCGGTGGATTGCGCTCGGGGCGGCACTGGCGGCCGTCGTGGCCCTGTCCGGCTGTGGCAAGACCGACCAAGCGGCCACGACCACCCCCTCGGCCGGCGGATCCAGCTCCGGCCAGCCGGCCGCCACCACGTCGACCAGTAACCCCTACGGGGTTCCCTCGATCGATCCGCCGGCGCCCGACGAGCCGATCCTCACCGTCACCGGGGGCGCCACACCGCTGTCCCTGACGATGGACCAACTCAACGCGCTGGGTACCACCACGATCACCGTCGACGAACCGTTCGTGAAGAAGCGCCAGACCTTCAGCGGCGTCCCGCTGGGCACGGTGCTGGCGAAAGCCGGGATACCGAACAGCGCAACCATCGACACCGTCGCCCTGAACGCGTACCACTACAGCAATGTGGCGCGACCGATGATCGCGTCGAGCGCCCTGATCGCGACCAAACGCGACAACGCAGCGATCCCGTACGACCAGGGCGGTCCCATCCGGCTGGTGTACCCGGACGGTTCGCCGCTGTCCTCGGTGCTCGACGCGTGGAACTGGAGTCTGGAGTCGATCAAGGCCACCAGCCCGAGTCCCGGTACGCCGTGACCCGTGAGCGGCCGAGGTCGCGATTTCCGCAACTTCGACCGACCCGCGGGCAGCTGGTTCTCGCGGCGATCCTGACCCTGCTGCTGGGCGCCCTGGTGACCACCAACTATCTCGAGGAGCACGCCCTGCGGCGCTACACCGAGACCTACGCCCGCACCGAGACCAGCAGCAACAACATGCTGTACACCATGCGCGAGACCCTCGCGTACACCGACGCGGCCGACCGCTACGTCTCCGGCGCCGTTCCACGACGCACCGTTCAGGTGGCCCGGGCGCTGCTGGCCCAACGGCTGTCGGTGACGGGCGAGAACGGCCTGACGGCCGGACAGACCGCCCCGCCCTCCTACCGGGATGCGTTGCAGGCCATGGACGACGCAGTCACGAACATCCCGCCCGGCACCCTGCCCCCCGATCGGCGGGAGAGTGTCGCGACGGTCATACTGCCGACGAGCTCGGCGCTGTCCGACGAAGCCCGACGCCTGTTGGACAGCACCGCCAGCCGAATCCACTCCGAAGCCCGCGACAGCAACGCCGCGCTGTTGCGCGGCCGGTTGACGCAGCTGATCCTGCTCGTCACCACGCTGTTGGTCGCGGCCATCCTGATCGTCTGGGTCGCCGTCAACGTTCGGCGCCAATACCTGAAGGCCCGCATCGCTCTCGATGACGACGAACGGGCCCTGCGCGCAACACAGAGTCAGTTGGACCGGGTCTCGACGCTGGACCGGGGCCAGGCCCGCGTCCTCGAACGGATCGCCACCGGCGCGCCGGCCGCGGCGGTCATGCGGGAGATCGCGCAGTGCGCCTCCGAGGTGTCCGGCGGCAGTCCGGTCCGCATCACCACCGGAGCCCGTTCGATCGTGGATCCCATCGGCGCCGCGATCAGCGGTCCCCCACGCTGGAGTGCGGGCTTCGAAGCCAGCGCCGCGTCAATCAGCGGACTGATCGAGGTGTTCGAGAGCGGTGAGGAACTCGATGACCTGTCCCGCAACGCATTTCAACGCTGTGCCGATCTCGTGATCCTCGCCCTCGACCGTGACGCCACCTCGCAGCAGCTCTCCCACCAAGCCAGCCATGACACTCTGACCGGGCTGGTCAACCGCAGCCTGCTGATGACCCGCCTGAGTGACCGGCTGACCGCGGCCCGCCGCGGCGGCAGCGGCCTCGCACTGCTGTTCTGCGATCTGGACCGGTTCAAGATGGTCAACGACTCGATCGGCCACGCCGCCGGCGACCAGTTGCTGATCGAAGCCGCCAACCGGTTGTCGGCGGCCGTCCGTGAGACCGACACCGTCGCGCGGCTCGGCGGCGACGAGTTCGTGGTGCTCTGCCCGGAGATGGCGGAGCGCCGGCAGGCGATCGCACTGGCCGAGCGGATCCGCACCTCGCTGAGCGCCCCGTACTCGATCGAGGGCAAGGAGGCGTTCGTCGGCGCCAGCATCGGTATCGCGTTCGCCGACGAGTTGACGGTTTCGGGGGCCGAACTGATGCGCGAGGCCGACGTGGCGATGTACCGGGCCAAGCTCGCCGAGGGCAGCCACATCAACGTCTTCGACTCCGCACTCGAGGCCGAGGTGGCCGAGCGCCTGGATCTGGACGCGGCGCTGCGCCGGGCGCTGGAGCGCGACCAGCTGCGGCTGGCCGCGCAGCCCATCGTCACGCTCGACACCGGCCGGGTGACCGGGTTCGAACTGCTGCTGCAGTGGCGCAGGCCCGGGCTCCCCGATCTGAGTCCGGTCGCCTTCATCCCGCTGGCCGAGGACAACGGCATGATCGTCGACATCGGCCGCTGGGTGCTGCAGGCGGGCATCGCCACGCTGGCGCAGTGGCGTCGGCGCGGGTTGGCCGACGGCATCACGGTGTCGGTCAACGTGTCGGCGCGCCAGGTGCGCGAACCCGGCTTCGCCAACGAGGTGCTGGCGATGCTCTGCGCGGACGGTGTGCCGGCGGAGGCGTTGGTGATCGAGTTGACCGAGCACGCGCTGGTCGATCTGCGGGTCGCGCAGGCGGCGCTGGACGAGCTGCGCAACGCCGGCGTGCAGGTGTCGCTGGACGATTTCGGGACCGGCTACTCCTCGCTGACCCAGCTGCGGACCCTGCCCGTCGACCAGATCAAGCTCGACCGGTCGTTCGCCACCGCACTGGACGACGGGAACGACAAGCAGCGTGCCGTCGTGCAATCGATGGTGTCGCTGGCCAACGCGCTGGCACTCGACCTGGTGGTGGAGGGCATCGAGACGCTCGCTGAGCGGGATGCGTTGCGGGCGATGGGTGTTCGCAAGGGGCAGGGCTTTCTCTACCGCCGGCCGATGGAGTTCGCCGATGCCTTGTTGTTGCTGGAGTCGGGCGGTGTGTGCACCGTGGCCGCAGCCGAAGGGGCTCCGGCTTCGCCGTGACCGACCGGCGCGTCACCGGCCGGCGGACGCACCGCCCGCACCAGTCCGCCGCCCGAAGAAGAATCCGGCGGTGATCAGCACCTGGGAGGTGGCGTACACCCACCAGATCGGCACCTCGAGCGGATGCGACTGCAGCACGAACTGGCCGGTGCCGATCATGCCGTCCGACACCGCGAAACACACCGCACCCACCGCTGTCCACGGCGTGGGCAGCCGGGCCAGCAGTGCCGCGCACACCATCGCGGCCAGCACCGCCATGTACACGGTCACCGGGATCGTCAGGCCCGCTTCGACCAGTCGCGGCCAGAACCACGCCAGCATGCCCACGCACGCGGCGACGACGACGACGGCGGCCGTCAGCCGCGGCCGACTGCGTCCGCGCAGCGGCAGCAGGGCGCCCAGGTAACACAGGTGGGCCACCAGGAAGGCGCCCAGGCCGAACACGAAAGACGGCTTCCACCATGGCATCGCCAGCAGGAAGTCACCGGCGGCCGACATGAGTAGCGCGGGCACCAGCCATCGGCGCTCCCGTCGGATCGGATGCCAGCAGGCCGCCAGCGCCAGCAATACCGCCATCGCCGCCTTGCCCGCCGGCTGGCCCGGGAACCGTCCGGTCAGATCCGCCCCCGACGGCGACTGAAGTGCGGCGACCACCAGGAAGATGCCGTATCCGAGGCCGGCCATCGCCCCGGCCGACCACCAGGCCGTCACCGCCCGTCCGTACCGTGGGCTCATGCCCGGTTCGGAGGACAAACCCGCGATCGACGCCATCCTGCTGAAGGTACTGGAAGCGGTGCCCTTCCAGTTGACGGTGGACGGCGGAATCGAGGAGTCCCGCCGCCGGCTGCGTGACCTGCCGCGCCGGCCGGTGCACCCGGACCTGCGGGTGGAGAACCACGAGATCGACGGCCCGGCAGGGACTATCCCCGTTCGGGTGTACTGGCCGGACGACGTCGACGATCCCCCGGTCACCATGTACTTCCACGGCGGCGGTTTCGCGGTGGGCGACCTCGACACCCATGACGGCACCGCCCGCCAGCACGCCGTCGAAGCCGGCACCGTGGTGGTGTCCGTCGACTACCGGCTGGCCCCGGAGCACCCCTACCCCGCGGCCGTCGAGGACGTCTGGGCGGCGACCCGCTGGGTGGCCGACAACGCCGGGCGGTTCGGCGCCGACGGCTCGCGGCTGGCGGTGGCGGGTGACTCCGCGGGCGGCACGCTGTCGGCCGTCGTCGCCCAGCTCGCCCGCGACGAGGGCGGACCCGCGGTGACGTTCCAACTTCTCTGGTACCCGTCGACGATGTGGGACACCTCGCTGCCGTCGTTCGCCGAGAACGCCGGGGCCCCGGTTCTCGACGACGCCGCGATCAAGGCCTTCACCCGCTGGTATGCGGGCCATATCGACCTGACCGATCCGCCACCAGCCCTAGCGCCGGGGCGCGCCGCCGACCTCTCCGGACTGCCGCCGGCCTACATCGCCGTCGCCGGTCACGACCCGCTGCGCGACGACGGCGCGCGCTACGCCGACCTGCTGGCCGCCGCCGGTGTGCCGGTCGAGCTGCACAAAGCCGAAACCCTGGTGCACGGCTACCTGGGCTACGCCGGGGTGGTGCCCGCGGCCACCGAGGCCACCGAGCGCGGCCTGCGGGCCCTGCGCGCCGCGTTGCACGGGGACCACTAGCCGTTACCCCTTGCCATCCGGTCCAGTCGGAGGCGACGCTGGGAGTGCCGCCCGAACCTCGAGAGGATCATCGATGAAACCCGATCACGAAACCCTGATCGTCGGCGCCGGGTTCTCCGGGATCGGCGCGGCGATCACGCTGGACAAGGGCGGGCTGGGCGACTACCAGATCATCGAGGCCGGTGACGGCCCGGGCGGCACCTGGTACTGGAACACCTATCCCGGTATCGCCGTGGACATCCCGTCGTTCTCCTATCAGTTCTCCTTCGAGAAGAGCCCGGACTGGACGCGCACCTACGCACCCGGCCGCGAGTTGAAGGCCTACGCCGAGCACTGCGTCGACAAGTACGGCCTGCGCCGCAAGATCCGCTTCGGCACCAATGTGCTCGGGGCGCGCTTCGACGATGACCACAACCTGTGGCGCCTCGATCTCGACGACGGCGACCAGGTCACCGCGCGCTTCCTCATCAACGCCAGCGGCGTGCTGATCACGCCGAACCTGCCCGATATCGACGGTGTCGACTCGTTCGCCGGTCTGACCATGCACACCGCGCGTTGGGACCACACCCAGGATCTGACCGGCAAGCGGGTCGCGATCATCGGCACCGGCGCGTCCGCGGTCCAGGTGATTCCCGAGATCGCCCCGATCGTGGAGCGGCTCACGGTATTTCAGCGCACCCCGATCTGGTGCTTCCCGAAGCCGGACGTACCGCTGTCGGCGAGGACCCGGCGGCTGATGCGGTTCCCCGGCGGGCCCACGATCCAACGGCTGCTCAGCCAGGCCTACGTCGAACTCACGTTCACGCTGCCCGCGCAGTACTACACCATCAACCCGATGGCCAAGAACATGGACAAGGTCGGAAAGTCTTTCCTGCGCAAGCAGGTTGACGATCCCGAGGTCCGCGACAAGCTCACCCCGCGGTACGCGGTGGGCTGCAAACGGCCCGGCTTCCACAACACGTACCTCTCGACATACAACCGGGACAACGTCGAGTTGGTCACCGAACCGATCGACAAGATCACCGGCTCCGGCGTGGCCACCGTCGACGGCGAGACCCGCGACATCGACGTGCTGATCCTGGCGACCGGCTTCAAGGTGATGGACACCGACGACATGCCGACCTACCCGCTCACCGGGTCGGGCGGCCGAACATGGCATCAGCACTGGGACGAGAATCGCCTGCAGGCCTACGAAGGCGTCGCCGTGCCCGGGTTCCCGAACTTCTTCACGGTGTTCGGCCCGTACGGCTACGTGGGATCGTCCTACTTCGCGCTGATCGAGACCCAGACCCACCACATCGTCCGCTGCCTCAAACAGGCCCGGCGCCGGCACGCCCACCGGGTCGAGGTGAAGCAGGAGGCCAACGACCGCTACTTCGGTGAGATGCTGCGCAAGCGGCACCGGCAGATCTTCTGGCAGGACAGCTGCCGGCTGGCCAACAGCTACTACTTCGACAAGAACGGTGACGTGCCGTTACGGCCGACGACGACCGCCGAGGCGTATTGGCGCAGCCGCCGGTACCCGCTCGACGACTACGAGTTCAGCGCGTAGGGCCGCGAGCAGACGCAGAGTCGCGCTGCCAAGGCAGCGAACATGCGATTCTGCGTCTGCTCGGCGTGCTAGTCGGAAGCCCGATTGTCCGACTCCTCAGCGGGCCACGGCAGAAAACTAGACGGAGTTCTTGAGGTCTTCGACCTTGTCCAGCCGCTCCCAGGGCAGGTCGATGTCGGTGCGGCCGAAGTGGCCGTACGCCGCGGTCTGCGCGTAGATCGGCCGCTTGAGGTCCAGGTCGCGGATGATCGCGCCGGGCCGCAGATCGAACACGGCGGTGATGGCCTTCTCGATGCGGCCCGGGTCGACCGTCTCGGTGCCGAACGTCTCCACGAACAGACCCACCGGGGCGGCCTTGCCGATGGCGTAGGCCACCTGGACCTCCACCCGCTCCGCCAGGCCCGCTGCGACCACGTTCTTGGCCACCCAGCGCATCGCGTACGCCGCGGAACGGTCGACCTTGGACGGATCCTTGCCGGAGAAGGCCCCGCCGCCGTGGCGGGCCCACCCGCCGTAGGTGTCGACGATGATCTTGCGGCCGGTGAGGCCGGCATCGCCCATCGGGCCGCCGAGCACGAACTTGCCGGTGGGATTGACCAGCAGCCGGAAGTCGGAGGTGTCGAGATGCTCGTGCGCGAGGTCGTCGAGGACGGTGTTGACGACCTTCTCCCGGATGTCGGGGGTCAGCATGCCCTCCAGGTCGATGTCCGCGGCGTGCTGGGTGGACAGCACGACGGTGTCCAACCGGATCGGGGTGCTACCGGCGTACTCGATGGTGACCTGGGTCTTGCCGTCGGGGCGCAGGTAGGGCAGCACACCGCTCTTGCGGACCTCGGTCAGCCGCCGGGACAGCCGGTGCGCCAGGGCGATGGGCAGCGGCATCAGTTCGGGGGTATCGCGGATCGCGTAGCCGAACATCAGGCCCTGATCGCCGGCACCCTGGGCGTCGAGCGGGTCCCGTTCACCCTCGACGCGGGCCTCGTAGGCGGTGTCGACGCCCTGGGCGATATCGGGCGACTGGGCACCGATGCCGATGTTGACACCGCAGGTGGTGCCGTCGAAGCCCTTCGTCGACGAGTCGTAGCCGATCTCGAGGATGCGCTCGCGCACTGTGTTGGTGATATCGGCGAACGCCTCCTTGGCGTTGGTGGTCACCTCGCCGACCACGTGCACCTGACCGGTGGTGACCAGGGTCTCCACCGCGACCCGCGAGTCGGGATCCTGCGCCAGCAGGGCGTCCAGCACCGAGTCGCTGATGGCGTCGCAGATCTTGTCGGGGTGCCCCTCGGTTACCGACTCACTGGTGAACAGCCGACCCTTATCGCTCACGTGCCTCATCCCTTCCGATGCTCAAATCCGGCAAATCATATCGTCGTCGGGTTCGACCCAAACAGGGCCCACCCGTGACCGCCAAGTATTGCGCGCACAAGTGATTCTGAACCCGACCGCTACCCGTCACTGCCGCGCAGGAACATGGCGATCGCGTCCACGATACGGCTTGCCATCAGGGTTTTCGAACCGTGTTCCAGGGCGACCTCGGTGCCGTCGGATCCCAGCAGCCACCCGTCGTTGCTGTCGACCTCGAAGGCCAGCCCATCCCCGACCGCGTTGACCACCAGCAAATCGCAGGCCTTGCGCTGCAGCTTGGCCCGGGCATGGAACAGCACGTCACCGTTGGCGTCACCGGTCTCGGCGGCGAATCCGACGATCGCGCGCATGTTGGGCAGCTGCCCGTCGGCGCGCTGACGCACCGCACCGGCCAGAACGTCGTCGGTGCGCACCAGGTCGACCGCCGGCGCCTGCTGGGCGTCGCTGGTCTTCTTGATCTTGGCGGTGGCCACGTTGGCGGGCCGGAAGTCGGCGACGGCGGCCGCCATCACCAGCACGTGCGCGTCCGGGGCGTGTTTGGACACCGCCTCGTGGAGTTGGGCTGCGGAGCTGATGTGCAACACGTGCACCCCGGCGGGATCGGCGAGGCCGGCGGTATGGCCGGCGATCAGCGTCACCTCGGCGCCCCGCTGGGCGGCGACCCGGGCCACCGCGTAGCCCTGCTTCCCGGAGCTGCGGTTACCGATGAAGCGCACCGGGTCGAGGGCCTCGCGGGTCCCGCCGGCGCTGACCAGCATCTTGATCCCGCTCAGGTCGTGGGGCATGGCGTCGCCCCGGGCCAGCAGCAGCTCGGCGAAGGTGGTGATCTCCTCGGGCTCCGGCAGCCGTCCCGGGCCGCTGTCGGCGCCGGTGAGCCGGCCGGATGCGGGCTCCAGCACCACCACACCCCGGCGGCGCAATGTCGCGACGTTGTCGACGGTGGCGGGGTGCAACCACATCTCGGTGTGCATCGCCGGCGCGAACAGAATCGGACAGCGGGCGGTCAGCAAGGTCGCGGTGAGCAGGTCGTCGGCGCGGCCCGCGACGGCGCGCGCCAGCAGGTCGGCGGTTGCCGGAGCGACGACGACGAGATCGGCCTGCTGACCCATCCGCACGTGCGGCACTTCGGGAACGTCTTCGAAGACATCGGTGCGCACCGGGTGCCCGGAGAGGGCCTCGAAGGTGGCGGCACCGACGAAACGCAACGCCGACTCGGTGGGAACGACGCGGACCTCATGCCCGGCCTCGGTGAGCTGGCGGACCACCGAGCACGCCTTGTAGGCGGCGATGCCACCGGCGACGCCGACGATGATCCGCTTGCGGTTCACGGCCAAGCCCGCGCGTCGGCTATTCGCCTTCGGTGTGCTCGAGCAGGTCACCGTGGATCTCGCGCAGCGAGATCGAGAGCGGCTTCTCCTGCAGCCCCGGCTCGACCAGCGGCCCGACGTACTCGAGGATGCCGTCGCCGAGCTGGTTGTAGTAGTCGTTGATCTGACGGGCGCGCTTGGCGGCGTAGATGACCAGCGCGTACTTGCTCGACACCCGGTCGAGCAGCTCGTCGATGGGCGGGTTCGTGATGCCCAGCGGCGTGTCGTAGGCGGTGGCCGCCCCGGGGGCCGGATCGTAGTGATCCGAGGTGGTTTGCGCGGTAGTCACGTAGAACGTCTCCTGGCGGGGTTGAAAGCGAGTCGGTGGGCCCCGGTTTTCGGGGTGGGTCGGTGTCGACCTACGCCTGCTCAGGCGCGTTGCCCAGCAGCAATGATACCAATTCGGCGCACGCGGACTCCAATTGGCTGTTCACCACGACGACGTCGAACTCGTCCTGGGCGGCCAGTTCGGCCCGCGCGGTGGCCAGCCGGCGCTCCATCACATCGGGTGTTTCGGTGCCACGGCCGGCAAGTCGCTGCTCTAGCGCCTCCCAACTGGGTGGAGCCAGGAAGACCGAAACAGCCTCCGGCATGGCGCTCTTGACGGCCTTGGCGCCGGCCAGGTCCACCTCGATCAACACCGGTCGCCCGGACGCGGCGGCGTTCGCCACCGGACGGGCCGGTGTTCCGGACCGGTGCAGGCCGCCGTGGATGTCGGCCCACTCCAGCAGGTCACCGTTGTCGATGAGCTGCTGGAACTCGGTGGGGCTGACGAAGTGGTAGTCGACGCCGTCCACCTCACCCGGGCGCGGGGCCCGGGTCGTCACAGACACGCTGAAATGCAGGTCGGGTACCTGCTCACGCAGGCAGTGGACGACCGTCGACTTACCCACCGCAGAGGGTCCGGACAGCACCACCACGCGGCCATGTGCCCCGTGCCGGTCGGGGTGTACACCCCCGCCGCCCGGCCCCCCGCCGGCATTCACTCCTAGTCGGAAGTGAAGTCGAACTTTTCCAGCAAGGCCTTGCGCTGCCGATCGCCCAGGCCGCGCAGGCGGCGGGTGGGGGCGATCTCCAGTTCGGTCATGATCTCCTGCGCCTTGACCTTGCCAACCTTCGGCAACGCCTCCAGCAGTGCGGAGACTTTCATCTTGCCGAGCACCTCATCGGTCTCGGCGTCCTTGAGCACCTGCTTCAGATTGGTGCCACCGCGCTTGAGCCGGTCCTTGAGCTCGGCTCGAGCTCGACGCGCGGCAGCAGCCTTCTCCAAAGCGGCCGCGCGCTGCTCGTCGGTCAACTGGGGAAGGGCCACGGGTTCCTCCGTCTCATCACCATCATTGTTTTGCCTGGGCCGGGTTCTTCAGCCAGCGACGACGACCGTACCCACGCCGTCTGACGAAATCTAACCCCACCCCCTGTTTCGGGGTGCAAAGCCGCAGGATAAGGCCGAGGAACCGACCCCTCCGCCGACGCGGTGCGCGTCGTTCCGGCATCCCGGCGAGGGCTTGAAGCCGCCCGGAAAGCGCCTCTAGCAGCAGTTATGCGGTGGCGGCCGGTGGCGGCCGACGGTGCCGGGAGCGCGCCCATCATCCGCGACGGCCAATTTTGCCGGTCTTGGGACCTCAACGGCGTGTCGCGCGTGTCGCCGGTAACCCCCCGGTAACGCGGTGCGCGTCCGGGACCCGTGCCATACCGACCGCAGAGGGGGCCGATCCGGGGATCGTGACCACCGCCACAAAGGGCCTTTTGGCACCGCGATTCAAGTCGTAGAAATCGCGCCGGCGGTCTAGAGTGCTGCGTGGGGTGCTGTTGGACTTGACGATGTTGGGAGACATTCGTGGTTGCTGAGGCGCCCCAGGCTGCCCTTTTGCAGGCAAAACGCCCAATCCCTCAGGGGATCGGACCCAAGGGCAACCTGATCTACAAGGTCATCACGACCACCGATCACAAGCTGATCGGAATCATGTACGTGATCGCCTGCTTCATCTTCTTCGCGGTCGCCGGCCTGATGGCGCTGTTCATCCGCGCCGAACTGACGGTGCCCGGCCTTCAGTTCCTGTCCAACGAGCAGTACAACCAGCTGTTCACCATGCACGGCACGGCGATGCTGCTGTTCTATGCGACCCCGATCGTGTTCGGCTTCGCCAACCTGGTGATGCCGCTGCAGATCGGCGCCCCCGACGTCGCCTTTCCGCGGCTGAACGCATTGTCGTTCTGGCTGTTCGTCTGCGGTGCGCTGATCGCCCTCGGGGGCTTCATCACCCCGGGTGGTGCGGCCGACTTCGGCTGGACCGTCTACGTGCCGCTCTCGGATGCGGTGCACTCACCGGGTGCCGGCGCCGACCTGTGGATCCTCGGCGTCGCCGTCGGCGGCCTGGGCACCATCCTGGGTGCGGTGAACATGATCACCACGGTGGTGTGCATGCGCTG
>CAZHUU010000010.1:0-63217 GCA_964535335.1 uncultured Mycobacterium sp. | reverse complement strand
GTGAGCTCGTGGTCGACCTGCGTTCCGGCTCTTATGCGGCGCTCGGACGGGTGCCCGGTGCGATCGATGTCGACGTCATCGCCGAACGCTCCGACGGGCGGCGCAGCGTGATCACCCACTTCAACAAGGCGCACAAGGGCCGGCTGGCCCGGGCGCTGGCCGCCACCCGTTCGGAACCCGACGACGCGGCATCGGTGGCGGCGGTGGCCCGCCGGGCCGGAATGCGGGTCGAGCGGGCCGGCGACGAACTGACCGTCGTCGTCCCCGCTTAGCCGCCTTTGACAGGATGGTTCGGGTGAGCAACCGCTGGCAGCGTTCCGACGCGCCGCGCGGCGACGACTACGACGCGCGGTGGCGGTCGCTGGCGGCCGCCGGTGAGAACGTTCACGGCGAGGCCGATCTGGTCGCGTCGCTGCTGCGCGAGTCGGGTGGGACCGCAGTGCTCGACGCGGGCTGTGGGACCGGCCGGGTGGCGATCGAACTGGCCGACCGGGGCCTGGCGGTGGTCGGTGTCGACGCGGACCCGGGCATGCTGGCGTCGGCGCGGGCCAAGGCGCCCGAGCTCGACTGGATCGAGGCCGACCTCGCCGACCTGGGCGCGGCGCTGCCCGGGGATTTCGACCTGATCCTGCTGGCGGGCAACGTGATGATCTTTTTGGAGCCGGGTTCCGAGGGGCGCGTCCTGGCCGGTCTCGCGACCCGGCTGCGGCCGGCCGGTCTGCTGGTCGCCGGGTTCTCGGTCCGCCCGCGTCGGCTTTCGGTGGACCGGTACGACGAGTTGGCCGCCGAGGCCGGCCTGGTGCAGGTCGCGCGGTGGGCCACCTGGGACCGCCGCCCCTTCACCGGCGGCGACTACGCGGTATCGGTGCACCGCCGCGCCGGGTGAACCGTCCGGTGAAATTGTCGACAGCGAAACTTTCTTGTCCCGTGTGCTGGTGAGCGTCGGCGGGGTTCGCTAGGCTCGGCAGCCAGGCGCAACGCTGAGGGGATGGTCAATGAGGGTGGGTTCGACAGCCCGTCGCCCTGGCCAGTACAACGCCCTGACCGCCTTGCTCACCGCCCGCGACGGGCAGGCATCGGCCACCCGGATCATCGCCGCCGTCATGTTCGGTCTCGGCCTGGCGCCCATGCTGGCGATCCGGGCCGTCGCGCCGCAGTGGCCCGGCGCCCAGTACGTCTTCGCCGCAGCATTCGCGTGCTGCGCCGTGATGGCGTTGGTGTGGTTCCGGCACCGGTGGCCGACGCCGGCCGAGTCGGCGGTGCTGGTGCTGATCGGCACCGCCGCGATCGCGGCCTGCAGCGTGGTCCCGGCCAACCCGCTGTACGGGGTGCTCGGCGCCATGACGTTCAGCCTGATCACCGGCTACACCGCGATGTTCCACACGCTGCGACTGCTGGCGCTGACGTCGACCGTGGTCGTCGCGACGACGGTGTATCTGGCCGTGCGGCTGGCCGCCGATGGGATCGGCCTGGCGCTGGCCATCGTCATCCTGATCACGGTGGTCAACGTCTTCGCCGCGTTCACGGCCAGGATGGTCGTCCTGCTCAGCGGCCTGCAGGACGGCGCCGGTGCGGTGGAACCGCTGACCGGGCTGCTCACCCGGGAAGCCTTCTACGACATGACGGCGACGCTGCTCGCCTCGCGAAGCCGCGAGGACGACCGCCACCTCGTCGTGCTCGTCGTGAACATCGACAGCTTCGCCGCGATGGTCAGCATGCTGGGCGCCAAGGGTGGGGCCAAGGCTCAGTTGGCGGCCGGCCGCGCGCTGCGCGAAACCGTGCGCCGGGACGCGGTCGTCGGGCACCTCGGCGAGGCGGAGTACGTGATCGCCGATTCTTTCACCACGCCCGACCCGTCGCCGCTGGTCGAGCGGGTTCGCAGCGCGATCGCCGGCACGCCGGCCGGGATGACGGTGAGCATCGGCGTGGTGAGCACCCCGCTCGGGCCGCTGGTCGCCCGGCCGCCCCACGACGTGCTCGACAAGCTCTTCGAGATCGCCACCGCGGCGATGCAGGAGGCGCGGGCGGCCGGGGGAAATCAGGCCCGGTACGTACTCGGCCCGGAGCTCAAACTCGCCGACGACGGCGAACCCGAGTCCGGTCCCGAGCCGGACTGGACCATCTGAGCGGTGTCAGGGCCGGCGTCGGTCGGCGTCGGCGGGCGCGCCCGCAGCCGCCGGATCCACCTCGATGCCGTATGAGGTGATCGCCGTGATCGCCGAGTCCGCGAACTCGATGATGTGGCAGCTGGCCACGGCGGTCACGCCGTCCGGTCCGCTGTAGCGGCCCAGCACCTCCACCACGACGGTGTCGCCCTCGGCGACCGTGCGGCAGCGTTCCCATCCCGCGGTGGTGCCGGCCAGGCTGCCCTCGGTGTCGCGGCAGGTGCGCGCGACGGCGTCGGCGCCCTCGAGCACCAGGTAGCCCAGAATCGTCCACCGGACATCGCGCGCCAGATGTGGAATGGCCTGGTCAAAGCGGTGCTGGGCGAACGCCCGTGCCACGTCGGTCCGGTCGACGGGATCGCTCACCGTCGCCACTCTAGTAGCGGGATCAGGACGCGGAGCTGACCTTCACCGACAGATGTTGGCCGATCGCGTGGGCCGTGGCCCAGTCGCCGGCGCTGACGGCCCGTTCGAGTTGCTCGACCAGCGGGCTGCGGACACCCAGTTCCGCGAGCCAACCGGCGACGGTGCTGGCAATCTCGCGGGCAGGCACGTCGACCGCCCTGCCGTCATGCAGCACATCGGTCACCCGATAGAGCGCCGGGGACCCGGTCGGCCGCCCCGATCCGACCCCGCGGGCGACGCCAATGAGTTTGCGGGACAACCCACTTGGGGCCACGGCGGTAGCGGCGCCGGCCTCTGCGCGTCTGAAGAACATGCCGCTCACCTCTCCCCGTCCCGCACGCCTTTTACGGGCGCGTTAGTACACTATTGCACCATTACAGCTAATTAGCCAAGGGTAATAGGTCACACATCGCGCAGGGCCGAATGGCACCAGGGTGTTCGGCGACCTACTGCAGATGAAGGGGCGCCGACCAGCGCACTCGCGTGCCACCCCCCGGGGCGGCCGAGATTTCGCAGCTGCCGCCGACCGTGGCCGCGCGCCGGTACATGTTTGCCAGCCCGCTGCGCCGCGGGTTGTCGTCGGGGATTCCCCGGCCGTCGTCGGTGATCTGAACCGATAGCTCGTCGGCGACACTGACCTCGATGACCAGCGTGCCGGCCCCAGAGTGCCGTACGACGTTGCTGATGGCCTCGGTGATGACCGCCTCGACGTGGTCGGCCAGGGTGGCGTCGACGACGCTCAGCGGGCCCGACATCCGCACCGTGGTCAGGATGCTGCGGTCATCGGTCAGGTCGTCGACCAGCCGCTGCAGACGGTGGCGCAGGTCGACCGTCGGACCGGCCGAGTGTTGCAGCCCGAAGATCGTCGACCGGATGTCGTCGATGGTGGACTGCAGGTCGTCGATGGTTCGGGTCAATCGGCCGGCGATCTCCGGCGAGCGGACCCGGGCCACGGTGCCCTGCAGATCCATCCCGGCAGCGAACAACTTCTGGATCACGTGGTCGTGCAGGTCCTGGGCGATGCGCTCGCGGTCGGCCAGCAGGCTCAACTCGCGGGCCCGCTCGCGGGCGGCCGACACCGTGAGCGCCACCGCGGCGTGGTCGGCGAAGTCGCACATCAGGTCCAGGTGACCGGAGTTGAACGGCGGGTCGTCGCGCCGGCGCGCCACCGCCAGCACACCGATCACCGCGTCCGCCGCGCGCAGCGGCATCACGATGGCCGGCCGCTCGCCGGCATCGGTGAAGGCCTGGATCGGGTGGCGGAACGACTCGGTGATCAACGGCGTCCCGGACCGGAATACCTCACCGCTGGTCGAGCTGGCCACCGGGACGTGCTGGCCGAGCACGGACTCGGCGTGCAATCCCGAGGCCACCGTGACGAACAGCGCGCTCACCCGCTCCCCCGATGTCTCCGGATCGTCCGGGGTCAGCACGATGGCCTGCTCGGCGGCGGTCAGCTCGCGGGCCCGGTCGGCGACCCGCTGCAGGGGGTTGATGTCCGGGTGCGGGCCGGCGAGCAGAGCGGTGGTGATCTCGCGGCTGGCGCTGCTCCACTCCGCCGAGGCCCGCACCCGCTCGAAGAGCTGGGCGTTGTCGACGGCCACTCCGGCCGCGGCCGCCAATGCCGTCGCCACCACCTCGTCGGACTCGGTGAACGTCCGCTCGGACGGCAGGTCGGTCAGGAACAGGCTGCCGAACACCGTGCCCCGGATCAGGATCGGCACCCCGAGGAAGGCCGCCATCGGCGGGTGGTGCTCGGGGAAGCCGGCCGTCGCCGGGTGCTCGCGCAGGTCGTCGAGGCGCAGCGGCTCGTGCTGCTCGAGCAGGAAGCCCAGCAGGCCCTTGCCCACCGGCGGATGACCGATCCGGCGCGCGGTCTGCTCGTCCATGCCGGCGTGCAGGAAGGTGGCCAGCCGCCCGTCGTCGCCGCGGACCCCGAGCGCGCCGAAGCGGGCGCCGGTCAACGCCATCGCCGCATCGATGATCCGGTTCAGGGTCGCTTCGAGGTTCAGATCCGAGCCGATACCGACGATCAGGCCGAGCAGTTGCTCCATCTGGTCCCGGGCCGCGAGCAGCTTGGGATCGCCCAGCCGGGCAAAGGCCGACTCGCTGCCGTGATCGTCCCGCACCGCATCCCCCACGAACGCCAACTTGCGTCACCGACCTTACTCGCCGGGGACTTGCCGGGGTGCGGAAAGCGGTGCGGAACGTGCTGGCCCGCCGCCCATCCGGGCCTCGCGGGCCGGTTCGCGCCGGTAGTGTCTGCCGGATGAGTTCCGGCCATGACCACAAGCCCGACCGTGAGCTGCCGCCCGGCATGGCCGAGCAGCTCGATCTGCCCTATGCGGGCGTCGCCTCCTTCGGTCATCGGCCGTTCCTGACCGAACCCGGGCAACTCGACGCGTGGAAGCCCGACGTCGCCATCATCGGCGCCCCGTTCGACGTCGGCACCACGAACCGGCCCGGCGCCCGGTTCGGACCCCGCGCGATCCGGGCCACGGCCTATGAACCGGGCACCTACCACATGGACCTCGGGCTGGAGATCTTCGACTGGCTCGAGGTGGTCGACTTCGGCGACGCGTACTGCCCGCACGGCCAGACCGAGGTGTCGCACGCCAACATCCGGGAGCGCGTGCACACGATCGCAAGCCGCGGCATCGTGCCGGTCATCCTGGGCGGCGACCACTCGATCACCTGGCCGGCCGCCACCGCGGTCGCCGACTTCCACGGCTACGGCAATGTCGGCATCGTGCACTTCGACGCCCACGCCGACACCGCCGACGAGATCGAGGGCAATCTGGCCAGCCACGGCACCCCGATGCGCAGGCTGATCGAGTCCGGGGCCGTGCCCGGGAGCCACTTCGTCCAGGTCGGGCTGCGCGGATACTGGCCGCCCCAGGACACCTTCGAGTGGATGCTCGAGCAGAAGATGACCTGGCACACCATGCAGGAGATCTGGGAACGCGGCTTCAAGGTCGTGATGGACCAGGCCGTCAGCGAGGCGCTGGCCAAGGCGGACAAGCTCTACGTCTCGGTGGACATCGACGTGCTGGACCCCGCCCACGCGCCCGGAACCGGCACCCCGGAGCCGGGCGGCATCACCAGCGCCGACCTGCTCCGGATGGTCCGCCAGCTGTGCTACGAGCACGACGTCGCCGGGGTGGACGTCGTCGAGGTGGCCCCCGCCTACGACCATGCCGAACTCACCGTCAACGCCGCGCACCGGGTGGTGTTCGAGGCGCTGGCCGGAATGGCGGCCCGCCGCCGCGACGCGGCCCATGCGAAGCCCGGGCCGCCCTCCCCGCTGCACCGTCAGTAGTCGGACTCGGTGGCCAGTCTCTCGGCGAGGTAGGCATCCGGATGCGGGTCGGCCAGCCGCCGTCGGGCGAACCGCCGGATCCGCTCACGGGCCTCGGGCGCCTCGTCGGCGTCGGCACCCACGGTGACCATGGCATCCGACCAGTCGGTGTCCCAGGCGACCCGCGCGGCGGCCGGACGGTCGTCCTCGCCGAGGATGGTCAGCATCGCCCGACCCGCCTCGTCGAGTCGACCCGATGCCCGAAATGAGTTGTGCCGCAGGGTGACCGGGATGCCGATCGGCGATCCCGGCCCGATGACCGCGGCCCGGACCAGGGCCACCGGCGCCGCGTCGGCCACGGCGATGATCCAGTCGACGGTGTCCTCGGCCGCGTCGAACACCCCGCCGGGGACGCCGCCCCAGTTCATCGATGTCACGCCGCGGTCGATGACGTCGGCCGGTTCCGGTCCGCCGCCCAGGCCCGCCGCCAGCGCGTAGTCGTCGCGGCTCCCGGTCGCCGGTGCCACCGCATCGCCGGCGATGGCCGCTGCGGCGTCGGTCAGCTCGGCCCAGCCCGGGGCGTCGACGCCGAACTCGTCGGCCAGCTCCACGCACCGGCGGACCAGCTCGACCACCCGCGGGTCGCCCAGCAGCAGCTGGGTGCGGAGTTCCTCGGCGTGCCGGGCCAGCAGCGCGGCCACGTCGGAGTCCAGGGTGTCGTCCCCGAAGAACGCGTCGGCGCCGGCCGTCGCCACCGCGATCTCGGCGTCCAGCACCGCCGGGTTCAGTCCGGCGATACCGTCCCGGATGCTGGCCGGCCACCACCGCCGCAACCAGTGCCCCAGGGCCAGCCTGCGCAGCGGATCCAGCGACCCGGCGCGTACCTCGACCCCGGCGAGGTCGACGTCCCCGCCCGCCGCTCCGGCGGTGGCCGAGGCCAGGGCCCGGTGGCCGTCCTCGCCGAGCACCCGCCACAACCAGTCCGCCCGGTCCGGATCGGTGAAGGTGATCTGCGGCGGCGTCTCCGGCTCGTCGACGGTCCAGGACAGCACCGCACCGCCGAGCTCGAGGACGGCCGTCAGCGGAACCGGGGCGACATCGGGCCCGGTGCGCCACAGGCCGGCTTCGGTGACCAATCTCATTGCGCCACCAGCACTTCCAACATCGCCTTGATCCGCTGCCGGTGGTCCAGACTCACCGAGCGCGCTACCCCCTCGAGCAGGGTGCGCACGTCATCGACATCGTCGCAGGGCTCCTGCCACACGTCCCGGCCGTGCAGCCGGGCCCACAGCCGGCTCAGGTACGGCCGGGCGAAGGCCGCGAGGTCCTGCACCACCTGCTGCTGACGCGGATGGATCGGCTCGCCGCCGGCCAGCGCACGCCGGGCGTGCAGCACGTAGGCCTCCTTGCGCAGCCGGGCCTGGATGGCGCCTGCCAGCTGGTAGCGGGTGACGGCCTTCTCGTCGAGCGGCGCCAGGTCCCGGGCGACCTCGACGCCCGCCATCAGCGTCGCCTGCTTGTCCTCGCCGAGGAAACCCCATGGCGCACTGGCCCGGTCCACCTCCTCGGCGCACAGCAGCGGCAGATCGGGCAGTTCGTCGCGGTCCAGGGCGCGGCGCAGCGTCGCCCGAATCCGCTCGACGATGCTGCGGTCCAGCGGCCGCTCACCGCCGGTGTCGCCGGACACCGGCGGCGGCTGCAACGGCAGCGTGGCGGCCAACCCCAGTTCGACCACCGACCAGGGCAGTTGCGGCGCTCCGGCGGCCCGGGCCAGCGCACCGAGGTTGTACGGGGCGGCGTCGGCGATCAGGGCGGACCACACCCGTTGGCGGGCAACGCCTTCCCGATGTCCGGTGGCCGGGCCCAGCACGGTGGTGAGCCCGGCGAAGAACGGCCCGGTGATCTCCCCGCCTGCGCGGACGTCGGTCCAGCTGTCCTGCAGTTGCCGCGACAGCTTGGTAAGCACCTGCGGGCTGGCCAGGTACCGGTTGAGGGCTTCGATGGTGGTGCGGTCGCGGTCGTTGTGCACCGCATGCAGCGCGGCGGCCGCCGCGGCCGGGCCACCGTGATCGGGTGCACCCTTGGTTACGGCCAGTTCGAAGGACACCGGGAAGTACAGGTCCTGGGCGTTGCCGGTGGTCACCCGCTGCCGGCGCCGTTCCTGCTTCATCAGCGCGAACCATGCTGCGGTGCAACGCAATTGTTCGGCGCTCGCCAGGATGACATCGATCATCTCGGTGGCGACCTCGGCGCTGACGAACGGCGCGGAGTAGGCGGGGTTGGCCCGCAACCGCAGCACCAGAGGGTCGATGATCCGCTTCACCGTGCGGCGCAGTGGGCCGCCGTCGTCGCCGCTGAGCACCTCCACGCCGGGACCGATCGCCTGCCAGGCGCGGTCGATCACCGCCCGACGGGGTTGGCCGCTCATCCCGACAGGATAAGGTGCCGAGCCGCCGGCGGGTGCCGACCGCGCCCACGGTGAAGTTGGGTTCGGTAGCGCCGGGCCCCGCGCAGGCTGACCAGCATGTCTGATGTCTACCTGGGCGCCATCGCCGTCGTCTCCGTTCTCGCACTCGCATCGGTCGTGGTCGCAGCCGGCCGCGGCGGACAACCGCAACGTCGGCGCCGCCGCCGCGGGCCGTCGGCGTCGCGCGCGGTCGCGGTTGGAACGGTTCGGGCCGTCGCCGACTCCGACGACCCGCTGGTGGTGGTCGAGGTGGAAAGCGTCAACGGTCAGCGGTTCACCGGCCGGCTGTGCCACCGCGAGGGCGACCCGGCCGTGGCGGCGCTGCGGCCCGGGCTGATCCTGCTGGTGTCCTTCGACCCGCAGGCCCGCGACCGGCTGTCGCTGGCCGACGATGTGGTGGCGGTCCGGGCGGCCGCCGGGCAGACCCTGGTCCGGCAGGGCGTGCTGACCGGCGAACAACTCGACCTGATCCGACACGGCGCCCGCACCTCGGGGGTCGTCACCGGAATGCGGGTGGGCCGCTGGGCCGGCGACGACCTGCGCGAGGTGGAACTCGACGTGATGGTCAGCCGCCGCGGCGGCGGTCAGTTCCCGGCCCACCAGAGCACCGTGGTGCCGGCGTCCGCCCTGGCGGGACTCACGCCGGGCAGCATCGTCGATGTCTATTACCGACCGGGCGACGAATCCACGATCGCGGTGGGTGTGCCGCCCGCCTGAGGCCCTCACCGGGCACCGTCCACACCGAACGAGACCAGCGCCGCCCAGTACAACGGGCTGGCGCTGGTGTCGCCGTCCCGCCAGCGCCGCATCTGGGCACGCTGCCACCGGTTCAGGGCCAGTGCGGCGTCGTCGGCCTGGTGGGCGTCATCGACCGCGATGACGACATCGGCCATCGGATCGCCGATCGACGAGGTGAACCGGCGATAGCCGGCCGTGGTCGGCAACGACCACAGCGTCGCGGTGACTAGTTGGCTGCCGCACAGCACCGTGGCGGCCACCAGGCCGGTGGCCTCGTCGAACTGGTAGTCGCCGCCCGAACCGCAGGCGAGCAGCGCGACCCGCGGCGGCATCGGCAGCTGCGCGGACATCAGGTCGGCGGCCAGCAGTGGTCGGTGGTCACCGACCGGTTCGGCGCCACCGGGCAGGGCGGCGGTGCAGGCCAGGTGGATCGCGGCGCGGTCGGCGTAGCCGTGGGCCCGGTCGGCGGCGCTGGCGTGGCCGACGTAGAGCAGCCGGCTCGGGGCCTGTTGCAGCAGGGCGGCCAGCCAGCCACGGTCGGCGTCGGTGCGGCGGAACAGTTCGACGGCCGATGCGGCCTCGGGCAGTACCGGGCGCCGTGCCATCACCTCGGCGAAGTGCCGGGACAGCCTGCTCTCCCCCGACGGCCGGCCCAGCACCGAGCCCAGCGGCGAGTCGGGGCGCTGGCCGGGCACCCGCGGATCGAGCACCAGAAGCGGTGCGCCGTCCTGTCTTTCGGACCACTGCGTCGGGGTCCTGGGCGCGTGCGCGATGTTGGGCGGGACGGCCATCAGCACGTCGACGAGCTCCATCAGCCGGTGGCCCTCGGTCAGGGTGGAGATGTCCGCGAGCTGCCAGGGGATGCGGGCGGCCGTGGTGCCCCTGGTGGTGATCGCGGCCGCCCGGGCGGCGACCAGTTCCTCTCGGCTGGGTCCGGCCAGCGGCACCGCCAGCAGTCCCCACGGGATACGGGCCAGCCGGGCGCTCGGCGAGATGTAGAGCAGCGGGCGGGGATCGGCGACACACTCGCCCAACAGCTGCCACGCCGGCGCGGAGATCAGCAGTACCCCGAGGATGTAGGCCAGGGTCAGTTCGCGTTCGGGGGTCGCGAACGGGCCGGCGGTCAGCGCCCGGTCGAGCGCGTCGGCGAGGGTCTCGGCGCCCTCGGGATCGGGCAGTGCGCCCCGCAGTTCCTCCAGGGCCGCCAGCAGGATCGGCTCCTCGACCACCCAGGTCACCGTGCGCTCGGGTTGGCCGACGATACGCAGGCTGCCGTAGGTCGCGACGCCGAGGTCGGCGAACCGCAGCACCAGCGTGGTACGGGGCGTTTCGGTCATGGCCACGTCGACCAGGCCGGGCCGTCGGCCGTCACGGTCTGGCCGTAGCGGTCCTGCGCGAGGCCGCGGTAGTGCGCCAGGATCGGGGCTCGTGCGGGGTCCATCTGCAGCGGCGGAAGGGGACCCAACGTGGTCAGGGTGAGGCCGTCCACCGACTCACCGCCCGCGGCCAACGCCTCCTCGGCCGCGGTGTCGGCCACCACCGTCGTGCTCACCCCCCCGTCCCAGGCCGACGCCTCGTCGAGCGGTTCGTGCGCGAATGTTCCTCGTGCGCTGTGGTATTCGATGAGCTCGCTGAGCAGCTCGGTGTTCTCCCACTCCCAGGCCACCGAGAAGGCGCCGGCCAGCATCCGGCCCGACACGTGCGCGGCCCACCGCCACCGGGAGTCGGCGTCGATCATCGAGTAGCGGACCGAGTCGACCGCCAGGGCGGCCGGGATCTTAAGTTCGGCGGCCCGCTCGAGCTTCGCCATCGCGCTGCGGTGCTGCTCGCTTCCCGGTTCGACGCGGATGACGCCCAGCGCCGCGGCCTGCCGGGCCTCAGTGGCCTGGAAGTCTTCGGTCGGTTCGCTGATGCCGTCGAAACCCATGTCCGCCAGGGCATCCGCCCGCCAGATGTTGCCGAGGTGATCGTCGAGCCGAGCGTACTGCAGCCAACTCGAACGCGGCCACTGGTCCAGGAATTCGCGGGCCTGCGCCACCAGTTCGACCGCCTCGGCGAAACGGCCGCGGAACACCGAGATCCAGCTGCGCTGCAACAGGATCCGGTGGATGTGCAGCGGCTTGCCCAACTCACGCCAGTGCCGCTCGGCGTGCGACCAGGATTCGTCGGCCGCCTCCAGCATGCCGACTCCCAGCCGGGTGAGCCCGAAGTACAGCCAGGACCGCGAGACGTCGTTGGCGCGGTTGCCCTCGACGATCACCGGGTAGGCACCGCCGACGAGGCGTTCGGTGGTCTGGTGGTCGCCACGGATCCAGCTCGCGGCGGCGGTCTCGAGTTCGGCTCGCGCGCAATACAATTTCCAGTCCCGGCGCTGCGCCCGGGCGGCGGCGCGCTGCAACCACTGCTCGCCCTCGGCCAGCCGGCCGGTTTCGACACAGAACCGGCCGTAGGCCAGGCCGCCGGCGACGAGCAACTGGTCGGTGGAATCCGAGGCGTCGGAGAGCCCGTCGATGACCGGGATGATGTTGCGCCACAGGGCCGCCGCGCGGGCATGCAGGTCGTCGTCGCAGAGGGCCGTCGCGCACAGCACGCCGGCCAGCGTGGCGAGGTGCTGTCGGTCGGCAGCCAAATCCGGGAAGCGCTGCGCACCTTCGTCGTCCTGGAGCACGGCCAGCTCGGCCGCGGCCGCTTCGTGCTCGCCCTGCGCCGCGGCCAGGCCCACCCGCAGAAACTGGGCCCGGAGCCGGTAGCGCGCCGTCATGTGATCGGCCTCGGATCCGGGTGCGGAGCCCGAGTGGTTGGCGAGGCAGTCGCCGATGCGGCGCACGCACTCTTCGGTGCCGTCGTACGCGGTTCGGTTGAGATACAACTCGCCGAGGAGGGCGAAGATCTCGAGGGCCAGGTCGTCCCGGTCCTCGCGTTCCACCTCGGGTAGCACCGACAGCAGGAGATCCTTGGCCGCTTCCTCCTTGGCGGCCAGGATGAGCTGGCGAGCACGCTGCAACTCGCCTGGGATCGACACGGCTGAATCATAAGGCGGGGTCCTCGGGGGTCTTCGGAAACGGTGGGACGGCGGACGTGTTCGACACATCCGCCGTCCGTCACCCATGTCGGTCAACTCACTTGCACGTGACCGTGATCTCGAACTTCTTCGTGATCATCCCGGCCATCGGGTTCTTCATATCCGCGCCGGCTGCCTCGCCGGTGATGGTGTAGGTACTACCGTCCACCTTCACGTCGGCAGATCCGGTCTTCATTCCCATGTTGTCGCTCACCGCCAATGCGTTGCCATCCACGACCATGCCCAGCGATGTCACCTTCGGCGTCGCCTCGTCGGTCATGACCACACCGAGGCCCTGCTGACCGCCGATCGCTCCACTGGCGATGTTGATGTTGCCGCCCTGCTTCACGCACGTCACCGTGCTGGTGTCCAGGCCCGGCAGGTCGTTTCCCTCGACCTTCACCGAGGTCTTTCCCCCACTGGCCACCGTCGCGCTGGCAGACGAGGATCCGGTCGCCGATGCGGTGCCCTTGCCGCTGCCGTTGTTGTCGGAGCAGGCCATCAACACCGTGCTGCAGGCGATCACACCGACACCGACCGCGAGAACTCGTTTCACCTGTATTCCCTTCGCTCATGTCCGTCGCCTTGTGGCGCCGTCATGGGCAAGTACAGGGGGGGAACTCGGCTACCGATCCCAAACTTTCTTGTCGGCGTCGAGTCAGACATCACGCACAAGAAGTTCGAGTGCACCCGTGCGAGAGTTCTGACTCAACGACAAAAGTCAGCGCAGGACCGCGCCGCCGTCGATGTTGATGACCTGACCGTTGACCCAGGCGCCCTCGTCGGACATCAGGAAGGCGACCAGTCCGGCGATATCGTCGGGGTGGCCCACCCGGGGCGAACGCGTGCCGCGCAGGGCGGCGGCCTCCAACTCGGGCCACTGGGGCGCCGAACGCATCATCTCGGTCCCGGTGAATCCGGGCGCGACCGCGTTGCAGCGGATTCCGTCCCGGCCCCACCGTGAGGCGACATGCCGCGTCAGGGCGCCGATACCGGCCTTCGCCGTCGCGTACGCCGGCCGGGTGGGCTCCCCGATGAAGGCCGCGGCCGACGACATGTTCACGATGGCGCCACCCCCGCGGGAAAGCATCAGCGGCAGAGCGTATTTCATGCTTGTCAGGTAGCCGCGTAGCGTCACCGTCATGGTGCGCTCCCAGACCCCGAAGTCGATATCGATCACATCGGTGTCGCCCCGCAGCATGCTCATGTCCGAGCCTACGTTGAACAGCAGGTCCACGCCGCCGAACTCCGACACCGCGGAGTCGACAAGGGCCCGAACGGATTCCGGGTCGGCCAGGTCGAAGGCAACCGCCTTCGCCGCGCCGCCGGAGTCCCGGATGCCCTGGGCGGTGACCTCGGCGCCATCCGCCGAGACGTCGCCGACCACGACCAGCGTGCCCTCGGCGCCGAGCCGGGCCGCCGTCGCCGCACCGATGCCGGTGGCTCCCCCGGCGATGACCGCGACCTTGCCCGCGAGTCCCCGCGGATCGACCGGCGTCACGCCTTGGCCAGCTGCTTTTCCGCGTACCGCGCCGCCCACTCCTTGCGCGAGCGGATCGAGGTGTCGACGTCACCGGCCTTGGCGCGCAACGCGCCCACGGTGGCCTGCTCCTTCGGCGTGCGGGCGAACGGATCCCAGCTGAAGAACCGGCAGGCGTTCTGCCAGGCGATCTTGTTGATCTCTTCGTCGTCGGCGCCGGCGCGC
Organism: uncultured Mycobacterium sp.; assembly: GCA_964535335.1. Classification (GTDB taxonomy): domain Bacteria; phylum Actinomycetota; class Actinomycetes; order Mycobacteriales; family Mycobacteriaceae; genus Mycobacterium. The sequence goes on along the minus strand of CAZHUU010000010.1, from coordinate 49,378 downwards.
TGCAACTCCCCCAGCATCTGCTCGGGCGCATCGGGCCAGAAGCAGTCCGAGTGTGGGTAGTCGCACTCCCACGCGATGATGTCGACGCCGATCTCGCGGCGCAGCTTCAACGACGTCTTGTCGGTGACGTAGCAGGCCAACGAGTGCTCGCGGAACACCTCGCTGGGCAGCTTGCCGCCGAAGTCGCGGCGCAGCCACTTCTGGTTGGTGTAGTGCCGGTCGCAGCGGTCGAGGTAGAACGGGATCCAGCCGATGCCGCCCTCGGAGAACGCGAACTTCAGGTTCGGGTAGGTGCGCATCGCCGGGCCCCACAACAGATCCTGCGCGCACATCGCCGAGATCTGGGTGGCCAGCACGATCAGGTTGTCGATCGGGGCGTCCGGCGCCATCGAGATCGCCCCGAAGCCGGTGCCGATGTGCAGACACATCACCACGTTCTCGTCGGACAGGGTCTGGAACACCGGGCCCCAATAGTCCAGGTCGTGGTAGCTGGGCAGCCCCTCCAGGTGCGGCAGTTCGGGCATCGTGACGGCGCGGCAGCCCTTGGCGGCCACCCGCTTGATCTCGGCGCACATCGCCTCGGGGTTCCAGGTCGGAAGCAACGCGATCGGGATGAAGCGGTCCGGGTACGCCGCGGCCCACTCGTCGAGGTGCCAGTCGTTGTAGGCCTGCACCATGATCACGGTGACCTGCTCGCGGTGCTGGTTGAGATGCCGGGCGGAGAACCCGGTGAAGGTCGGGAAGCACATCGACGCGAGGATGCCGTTGCGGTTCATGTCGCGAACCCGTTCGTGCACGTCGTAGACGCCCGGCCGCATCTCGGCGAACCCGGCCGGGTCACGGCCCCACTCCTCGGCCGGCCAGGACACCACCGCGTTGAGCCCGCTGACCCCCTGCGGCTTGCCCTGGTACACCCACTGGTCGACGCCCCGCTCGTCGGTGACGACGACCGGCGCCTGATCGCGGTACTTGGCCGGCACGTGCCGGAGGAACATATCGGGCGGCTCCACGACGTGGTCGTCGATGCTCACCAGGATCAGGTCGTCGACATTCATGGCTCAGTTGTACCCTGCATAGTCATGACCGTCTCCGCGCATTCGGCCAGAGATTTCGCCGAAACGGCCAAAGGCATCCGGGAGATCGATCTGCGCCGCGGTGGCCGGGTGCTGGCGGGCAGCTACCTCTACAAGGGTGACCGGTTGGTCACCGGCTGGCACTACCACGACGTCCACCAGATCGAGTACGCGATCGGCGGGGTGGTCGAGGTCGAGACGGCCTCGGCGCACTACCTGCTGCCGCCGCAGCAGGCGGCGTGGATCCCGGTCGGGCTGCATCACCAGGCGACGATGAACCCCGCCGTCAAGACACTGGCGGTGATGTTCCACCCGGACCTCATCCCCGATGGTGGGGACCGGGCCCGGATCCTGGCCGTCTCGCCGCTGATCCGGGAGATGATGCTGTACGCGTTGCGCTGGCCCATCGGCAGGCCGGAGAGCGACCCGGTGGCCGACGACTTCTTCCGCACGCTGGCCAACCTGGTCACCGACGCGCTGGATCACGAAGCGCCGCTTAGCCTTCCGACGTCCGAGGATCCGGTGGTGGCCGCCGCGATGGCCTACACCAAGGAGCATCTGCAGTCGGTGACCGTGGAGGAGGTGTGCGCGGCGGTCGCGGTGTCGGAACGGACGCTGCGGCGGCTGTTCCAGAGCGAGGCGGGCCTGTCCTGGCGCACCTATCTGCTGCACGCCCGGATGCTGCGCGCGATGGCCCTGCTGGCGGCGCCCGCACAGACCGTGCAGAAGACGGCCACCACAGTCGGTTTCGACAGTGTGGGGTCGTTCACCCGGGCGTTCGCGCAGTTCTGCGGCGAGACGCCGTCAAGCTACCGACGTCGGGTCAACGCGACGACCGACTGACCGCTCCGTCCGCCGGTCGTGCCAGCGCAAGCGGAGCAACAACAGCCCACGGTGGGCCTCGAATGACAGCGACAGCGGGTCACGCCACGGACGTGACCTCGCCGACCGGGTTGGTGCCATGTCTCCACTGTGCCAGCCACGGCCGGCCGCGGGCCGCCACGCGCCGCCGTTTGTGCTGATCGTCACTGTTTGTTCGTCTGCCAGCAAGCACCAAGCCCGGCCCCAGCGAATCTCCAGAAGACGGCCCTAACCTGTGGATTCGCGCGGCACGGAAGGTCTCGTAGGTGATGAAGCTGATCGGCTCGGCGGCGGGGCTGGCCACCGTGTGCCTGGCGCTGTTCGGCTCCGGTGTTGCCGCCGCCGACGACTACTCCGGCCAGACGTACTCCGATGTTTCGGCGGCGATCGGCAAGGCCGGCCAGAAGGCGGTGATCGCGGGTGTGGTCGGCGACAAACTGTCCCAGGCCGACTGCATCGTGACCCGCTCGCAGAAGGCGGACTGGCTCAAGGGCTCCAATTTCTCGCCGGTCACCGACACCGTGCTGCTCTACCTGAACTGCTTTGCCAGGCTGGCCACCGCAGGCAGTCCGGGCAACTCGCTGGCCAGCCCGGAAGGCCGCGCGGAGAAGGCGGCCGAGGATCAGAAGGCCGCCGAGGCCGCCCAGCAGTCGACCGCCCCCAGCGGCTAGCACGGCCGCCGGCGAAGCGCCGGAGACCCGATCGGCGCGTGCGAGACTGTACCGATGGTTGTCCCCATCGCTCGCCCCAAACTGGAGGGCAACATCGCCGTCGGCGAGGGCCGACAGGTCGGCTTCGCCGAGTTCGGCGACCCGCAGGGCCGGGCCGTCTTCTGGCTGCACGGCACCCCGGGCGCGCGTCGCCAGATCCCGGTCGAGGCCCGGGTGGTCGCCGAACAGCAGGGCATCCGGCTGATCGGCGTGGACCGGCCGGGCATCGGATCCTCCACCCCGTACCAGTACGAGAACGTGCTGGCGTTCGCCACCGACCTGCAGACCATGGCCGACGTCCTGGGCGTGGGCAAGATGGCCGTCGTGGGACTGTCCGGGGGCGGCCCCTATGCGCTGGGGTGCGCGGCGGCCATGCCGGAGCGCGTCATCGCCGTCGGTGTGCTCGGTGGGGTGGCCCCGACGGTGGGCCCCGACGCGATCGCCGGCGGTCTCGTGGCGCTCGGCGCCATGGCCGCGCCGTTGATCCAGATCGCCGGTACACCACTACAATTCGCGGCCGTCACCCTGATCCGGATGATCAAACCCGTCGCCGACTCCGCGGTCTACCTGTACGCCCGGGTGTCCCCCGTCGGCGACCGTGAACTGCTGCTGCGTCCCGAGTTCAAGGCGATGTTCCTCGACGACCTGATCAACGGCAGCCGCAAACAGATGTCCGCCCCGTTCGCCGACATCGTGGCGTTCTCCCGGGACTGGGGCTTCCGCCTGGACGAGGTGAAGGTGCCGGTGCGCTGGTGGCACGGCGACCGCGACCACATCGTGCCGTTCGCCCACGGCCAGCACGTGGTGGCCGGGCTGCCCGATGCCGAGCTCTACCACCTACCGGGCGAAAGCCACCTCGCCGGCCTCGGCCGGGCCGAGGAGATTCTGCGCGGCATGCTGGAGCTCTGGCAGCGTGACGGCGATCGGTAACACGCCGGCCCGGTTGGGCACCCTGGCCGTGGTGACCGCCATGATCCTGACGTTCGCCACGCCGGCCGCCGCCCAGCCCGACCCGGTGGCCCCGGCCGACTTCGTCGCCCTGAGCGACGTCGACCCGACGATCATCCAGGAGATGCGGTACTTCACCGCCCACAACTTCACCGGGGACCCGGTCGACGGTTACCTCACCCCGACGTGCATCCTCACCCGCGCGGCCGCCGAGGGCCTCAAGCGCGCCCAGGAGCGGTTCGCCGAGCGCGGCTACACGCTCAAGGTCTACGACTGCTACCGCCCGCAACGCGCCGTGAACGACTTCGTCGGCTGGGCCGAGGACCTCACCGACCAGCGGATGAAGGCGGAGTTCTATCCCCGCGTCGACAAGTCGGTGCTGTTCACCGACGGCTACATCGCCGAGCGCTCCGGCCACAGCCGCGGCAGCACGATGGACCTGACCCTGGCGCAACAGCCGGCCGCGACCACCCCGCCCTACGTCCCGGGCCAGCCACTGGTCGACTGCACCGCGCCTGCGGCGCAACGGTTTCCGGACAACTCGATCGACATGGGTACGGGCTTCGACTGCTTCGACACCCTTGCCCACACCCTTGACCCGCGTATCCAGGGCGCCGAGCTGAAGAATCGGCTGCTCCTCAAGGAGGGCTTGGAGAGTCAGGGCTTCGTGAATTACGACAAGGAGTGGTGGCACTTCACCTATCGACCGGAGCCCTATCCGGACACCTACTTCGATTTTCCGGTCGATCCGGGAGCATTGACGCCGCCGAAGTAGATCTCGGGCGCCATTCGCAATTTTCCAAGTGCAAATAGGGGCCACCGAACTGGGAAAACCCGATCGAACGACGTTGTTTCGGACCAAATGCCGCTTTCAGCGCGCGCTTTATCAAATAGTCGACAGCGTCAAATAAGCCGAACAAATGCCCAATGTCCTTGTCTGCGGGTGCCACAAGTCCCTGTCGGGGCGGGCGGATCCGGCGGTAAGTCTTATGTGCTGTCCGAGAAGACCACCGCACGCCGCATCGCAATGGAAAGGCCGCCCCCATGAGCAACTTCCTTGACGAGCGGCGTTACGCCTGGCGAATGATCCGGGCGGCGCGCCAGGTCCAGGCCACCACGATGAGCATGGACGGCATCGCGATGAGCCGCGACGAGATCGTCGCGTTGCTCGACGAGGCCCTCGACGCCGGCCTGGACCGCACCGAGTTGATCGTCGAACTGGCGAACCTCGGCGCCCGGTTCTTCACGATCTGCGATCCCGACACCGCGACTAAGTACGAACTCACCGCCTGACCGGGGCGCAAACCGAATCAGGTTGTCAGAGAGCCGAAGTCGTCCAACAGGGTGCGCCGTAACAGGTGCATGGCCACCGTCGTGGACCGCTCCCGGACGTCCGGCCGCGCGCCGGGCAGTTGCAGTGAGCGGATCACCGTCGCCCCCTCGGCCAGCCGCACACAGAACCAGACCGTGCCGACCGGTTTGTCCGCCGTCCCGCCACCCGGGCCAGCCACCCCGGTGATCGCCACCGCGGTGTCGGCGCCGAAGCGGTCGATCGCCCCGAGTGCCATCGCCTCGGCCACCTCCGGCGACACCGCGCCGTGCGCCTCGATGAGGGCCGGATCGACGCCGAGCAGGTCGATCTTGGCCTGGTTGGCGTAGGCCACCACCCCGCCGGCGACGTACGCCGAGGATCCCGGCCGGTCGGTGAGCCGGGCGGCCAGCAGGCCGGCCGTGCAGGACTCCGCCGTCGCGATGCGCCGCCCCTCGAGCAACCGGGCCACCTGGTCGTCGACCAGCGAACCGTCCTCGGAGAAGATCATCGAACCGTGCCGGTCGCGCATCAGGTCCATCAGCCGGCGGTAGACCTCGGCGCTGTGCGGCTCGTAGCGGGTCACCATCTCCACCTCGCCACGGCGCAGGCAGGTGGTGATCTCCAGGTCGGCGAAGCCGTCCACGAGGCGCTCCGCCTCGCGCAGCGTCTCGGCCAACCCGGACTCGGGCAGGCCGAAGATCCGCACGGTGTCCTGGTGGTAGACGGTGCGGCCGGCGATGGCCTGCTGCACCGCACCGCTGGCCATCGCGGCGGGCCACATGGCCTGCAGTTCGCGCGGCGGCCCCGGCAGCACCAGTACCGTCGGCGTGCCGGGCACCACCACCCCGGGCGCGGTACCGACCGGGTCCAGCACGTCGGCGCCCAGCGGAACCATCGCCTGCTTGCGGTTGGCGGCCATCACCGCGTCGAAGTCCACCCCGGTGAACCGCGCCATCAACGACTTCAGGATGGCCGCGATCTTGGCCTCCAGTGCGACGTCGAGCACCAGCTCGCGGCTGGCGAAGTCGGCCACCGTCTGCACGGTCATGTCATCGGCCGTCGGGCCCAGTCCCCCGGTCGTGACGATCAGGTCGACGCCCTCGCCGGCCAGGAAGCGCAGCTGGGCCTCGATGTCGGCGGCCCGGTCACCGCAGATCGTGATGTGGGCCAGCTCGACGCCGAGTTCCAGCAGACGGTCGGCCACCCACGGTCCGTTGAGGTCGGCAACGCGTCCGGTCAGCACCTCGGTGCCGGTGACCACGATGCCCGCACGCACGCTCATCCGGGCGTCACACCCGCGGCCTGCCCGAGCCCGGTCAGCCACGCGTCCGGGTCGGGGACGAAGAAGCCGATCTCACCGGCCGCCGTGCGCACCACCAGATGCGTCCAGCCGGCTGCGACGCTGGACTTGAACGACGTCGACCGCCCCAGGCCGGTGATCGTCTCCAGCGGGACCGTGATCGTCGTGCCGGTCAGGGTCACGAACACCAGCCGCCGCCGGGTCAGGGCGATCCGTCCGTTGTTGCGCACCGCCGGATAGCCGGCTGCGGTGGCGCCCCGGTACACGCCCTTCTCCCAGGGCCGCAGCACCGACTCGGCGTCGATCTCGGCGTTGACCCGGTCCATGGCGGCGCGATAGCGGCGGCGATAGACCACGAAGATCACCCCGCCGACCACCGCCAGCACCGCCAGGATCGCGGCCACCAGGACGACCACGAAGGTCAGCACCCCCACGTTGCAGGGCCCGCGCTCAGCGAGCGCCGGGGGCGCGGATCACCAGCGGGACGGCCGGGAAGTGCGCAGCCATCTCGGTGCGCGACTTGCGCAGCGCCGAGGTGCCGTAGCCCTTCTTGCGATGCTCGGGATGAATCCAGATACGGACGTTCACCTCGCCGCCGATCAGCTCACCGAACACCATGCCGACCTTCTCGTCGCCGTCGATGGCGACGAACCAGGCGGCCTCCTCGGCGCGCAACCGGTCCCGGGCGGCGCGGATCTCGTCGTCGAGCGCCCCGGCCGGGGAGCCCGACCCGTCACCCGCGGCGCCGATCTCATCGGTGCGGGTGGCGAAGATGTCGCGGTCCCGCTCGTGGGAGAACGGGCGCAACTGCAGGCTCTCGTCGGAACTGGCCGGCCGCTCCTTGAGGGTGAAGCTCAGTTGGCTGTTCAGATCGTCCAGTTCCTTGGCGATGCGGCGCCGCGAATCCTTGGTCAACCGGTCGAACGACATCCCCATCACGGCCTCGCTGCCGATCCGGGAGGTGCCGAGCAACTCGGTGATGGCGTCGACGGCGGATTTTCGGTCGTCGGACTCCACGATCACGTCGAGCACTTCGTGGCGGCGTTCCAGCGCGGTCAACAGGGCATCGGCGATCTCACGGCGGGCTGCGGCACGGTCTTGGTCGGTCATGGCATAAAGAGTAGAACGGCTTGCTGTGCCCAGCGGCGTTGCCGTCAACTCCTGGCGAACCCGTCCCGGTACCGGCCCCGCGGCAGTGCCGTCGGGACTCTGGGAAGATGATCCGGCAGCCCGGCGGGCCGCGCTCATCGTGAGGAGTCCTGGGTACCGTGGCGAAGACCCTGCTGAAGATCTTCGGCGTGGTGCTGCTGCTGGTATGCGCGGCTGACCTGCGCTTCGTCGCGACCACCGCGCCGCCCGCGGCCCAGGACGTCGAACTGGCCGACGGCTGGAAACTCGCCTCGGCCACCGGACTGGACGCCGACGGCAAGGCGCTGTCCAGCCCGGGCTTCGACGACTCCGGCTGGCATCCGGTGCGCCGGATGCCGGCCACCGTGTTGCAGATCCTGCAGGACGACGGCGTCTACCCGAACCTGTACTACGGCAAGAACCTGCTCACCGAGGTGCCGCAGGACCTGTACAAGCAGGACTGGTGGTACCGCACCACGTTCACCGCGCCCGCCGACCGGCAGACCTACCGGCTGGACTTTCCCGGGATCAACTACCGCGCCGACATCTGGCTCAACGGCCACCGCGTCGCCGACGACCGGCAGATCGTCGGCATGTACAACGGCCACGACCTCGACGTCAGCCGGTGGATCCAGTCCGGCGGCCCCAACGCCCTTGCGGTGAAGGTCATCCCGGAGCGGGCCATCCAGGACGTCGACGGCGTCGAACTGGCCGACAGCTGGTACGACTGGATCAACTGGCGCTACCTGGGTTACCAGGGTCCGGGCAAGAACCCGGCCAACGGCAACTCGTTCGTGCCGGACCGCAACGCCGGCATCTGGAAACCGGTGTACCTCAAGACATCCGGGCCGGTGTCGATCGGTGCGGCCACCGTCAACTCCGAACTGCCCCTGCCCGACACCGACAGCGCCCGGCTGACCGTCTACGCCACCCTGCACAACAACTCCGCCACCCGGGTGCGCGGGGTGCTGCGCGCGACCATCACCCGCGACGGCAAGGCGCCCATCCACGTCGACGAGCCGGTGACGCTCGCCGCCGGCGAGGACCGCGAAGTCAGCCTCACCCCCGACGAGTTCGCCCAGTTGCGGGTCAGCCACCCGGATCTGTGGTGGCCCTACACCATGGGCCGCCCCGACCTCTACGACCTGCACCTGGAGTTCCTGCAGAACCGCGCGGTCACCGCGGCGGACTCGCTGCGGTTCGGCATCCGGTCGATCACCCAGGGTCGCGACGGCGAGGACACGCTGGCCGGCCCGGACGCCGGCGGCAGCTTCTACCTCAAGGTCAACGGCAAGGACTTCCTGGTGCGCGGGGCCACCTACACCCCGGACCTGCTCTACAAGTACGACCCGGACCGCGACGCGGCGATCCTGCGCTACGCCAAGGACCTCGGCGTCAACATGCTGCGGCTGGAGTCCAAGATCTCCTCGGCGCGGTTCGTCGAGATGGCCGACGAGATGGGCATCCCGCTGATGTACGGCTGGATGTGCTGCAACCAGTGGGAGAAGTGGCAGCAGTGGGATGACGAGGACCGCCGGGTTGCGCAGGAGAGCATGCGGTCCCAGATCGACATGCTGCGTTCGCACGCCTCGGTGTTCGTCTGGGCCAACGGCAGCGACGGCAGGCCCCCGGCCGCGGTGCTGGCCGACTATCACCGCATCCTGAACGACCTGCACTGGCAGAACGCCACCGTGGACACCGTGTCGTCGTTGAACCGGGACCCCACCGGCAGGCCGCTGTGGGACGGCATCCAGATGGTCGGCCCCTACAGTTGGCGGCCCCCGTCGTACTGGTTCAGCAACCAGTACGCGGCGGCCCGCGGCTCCTCGGCCGAGCAGGGCGACAACGAGCACATCCCGCCGTACGCCAGCCTGCGCAGGTTCATCCCGCCCGACAAGCTGTGGCCGATCAACGACACCTGGTTCTTCCACGCCGGCTCCGGCCCGCAGAACTCGCAACTGGTCAACGTGCGCCGGGTGATCGATCGTCGCTACGGCCCGTCGGTCAACGCCCAGATGTTCGCCGACAAGGCGCAACTGGCGCACTACGAGGCCACCCGCGCGCAGTTCGAGTCGTTCGCCGCCAACGGCTGGGACGGCCACAAGATGACGATCTACTGGATGCTGAACAGCCACTGGCCGTCGTTCTTCGGCAACATCTTCGACTACTATCTGCGGCCCGGCGGGGCCTACTACGGCGCCAAAAAGGGGCTGGCGCCGCTGTCGGTGGTGTTCGACTCCTACGCCACCGGCAATCACCGGCAGGGCAAGGTCACCGTGGTCAACCAATCCCCCGACGAACACCACGGCCTGCGGGTCCGGGTGCGCACCTACGACCTGCGCGGGCGGGTGCGCGACGACCGCGCCGCCGACGACATCGCGGTGGACTCCGGTGCCGCGGTGCAGGCGATGACGCTGCCCGCGGGGCCGGCCGACTCGCCGGTGTTCTTCGTGCGCTGCGAACTGCTCGACGTCGACGGCGACCCCGTCGCCGACAACGTCTACTGGCAGTCCCAGCGCGTCGACGACGTCGGCCCGCCCATCAACGATGCGGCCTTCGACTCCAAGCAGGTCAGCTGGGCCGATATGACAGCGCTGAACTACCTGCCCAAGACGGCGCTGGACATCTCCGCGCGGTACGACGGCGGGGCCACCGACAAGGTGGTGATCCGGCTGCACAACCCGAACCCCGGGGTCGCCTTCTTCGAGCGGGCCGAACTTCTCACCGGGCCACTGGCCGACGAGATCCTGCCGATCGAGTACGACGACAACTACGTGACGGTGTTCGGCGGCGAGACCGTCGAGATCCACGGCCGGGTGCCCACCCCGGGCACCGTCCCCCGCTGGGTGCGGGTCACCGGCTACAACAGCGTGCCGACGGTCGTCGCGGTGCGCTGAGGCCCGTACATTCGGTACTGCGGATCGGAAGGACGGACATTGCTCGAGCACGCCCTGGTCGTGGCCGCTGCGCTGGCCGGCGCCGTGTTCGCCGCGATCGGAATCGTGGTGCGCCAGCGCGCCACCATGGACGTCCCGCACGACCAGGGCGTCAGCACCGTCATGGTGGCCACCCTGCTGCGCCGCCGGTTGTGGTGGGCGGGCACGGCCGCCGCGGTCACCGGTTACGCGTTCCAGGCGGTGGCACTGGCCTACGGCTCGTTGATCCTGGTCGCCCCGCTGCTGGTGTCGGCGCTGCTGTTCGCCCTGCCGCTGAGCGCCCGGCTGGCGCACCGGCGGGTCACCCGCGCCGAATGGGGCTGGGCGATGTTGCTGACGTTCGCGCTCGCGGTGTTCGTGGCGCTGGCGCGCACGGTGCCCGGTGACTACGAGGGCTCCGAGCCGACGGCGGTGATCGTGGCCGGGATCAGCATCGTGTTCGTCATCTGCTGCCTGGCGGTGGCCGTGCGGCTGTCCGGCTGGCACCGCGCGATCCTGCTGGCCGTCGCGGTCGGCGTGCTGTTCGGCGTGGTGGCGGTGCTGACCAAGATCGTGATGCACATTGTGCGGATGGACGGCGCGGCGCAACTACTCGGCACGCCGCTGTTGTACGTGCTGATCGTGGTCGCGGTGATCGCGACCCTGCTGCAGCAGTCGGCCTTCCACGCCGGCTCGCTGCGGGCCTCGGTGCCCGCCATGCTGGTGCTGGAACCCGTGATCGCGGTGCTGCTGGGCGAGGTCGTCCTCGGTGAGCATCTCGCGGTGTCCAAGCCCGCCGCCGTGATGCTGGCCGTCGCCGTCGGGGCCATGGCGGCAGCCACCATCGCGCTCGGCCGCGACGAGGGCGCCTACGAGGAGGAACTCGAGGCCGCCGCCGCGCGACGGCGCGGCGAGTAGTACGGCCGCGCGACGGCGCGGCGAGTAGTACGGCCGCGCGACGGCGCGGCTAGCGTGTCAGGCGTGACCGTGCTCGCCATCGACCAGGGCACGTCGGGCACCAAGGCCATCGTCGTCGACCCCGAGTGCGGAGTGGTCGGGGTGGCCGAGGTGCCGGTCCACCCCCGCTACGCCGGCGGCGGCGCCGTCGAACAGGACCCGGCCGAACTGCTGAAGTCGGTGCTCACCGCCGGGCGGGCCGCCGTCGCAACGGCCGCGCGCCCCATCGACGCTGTCTCCCTCGCCAATCAGGGCGAGACGGTGCTGGCCTGGGACCCCGACAGCGGCGAGCCGTTGTCACCCGCGATCGTCTGGCAGGACCGGCGCGCCGAGGCGCTGTGCGCCGAACTCCGCGAGCACAGGGACCTGATCGCGCGGCGCACCGGGCTGGTGCTGGACCCGTACTTCTCGGCGCCCAAGATGGCCTGGCTGCGCCGCAACGTCGAGACCGCGGGCGTGGTCACCACATCCGACGCCTGGTTACTGCACCAGCTCACCGGAAGGTTCGTCACCGACGCCACCACCGCGAGCCGTTCGCTGCTGGTGGAACTCGGCGACAGCGACTGGAGCGCCACCCTGCTGGAACTGTTCGGGCTGGGCGGTGAGCGGCTGCCCGACATCGTCGGCAACGACGAGATCATCGGCAGCACAACACTGTTCGGGGCCGACATCCCGGTGGGCGGGGTGGTGGTCGACCAGCAGGCTGCGCTGCTGGCGCAGGCCTGCCTGGAACCCGGGATGGCCAAGTGCACCCTGGGCACCGGCGCGTTCCTGTTGGCCAACACCGGCGCCGACCCGGTCCGCTCGACCGCGGGGCTGACCACCTCGGTGGCCTGGCGGGTCGGCGGGGCCGACACGTTCTGCGTGGACGGGCAGGTCTACACCGCCGCGTCGGCGTTGCGCTGGCTGTCCTCGCTCGGCGTCATCGCCGGAGCCCACGAGATCGACGCGGTGGCCGCCCCCGACAACGCCGGGGTGCTGTGCGTGCCCGCACTGGCCGGACTGGCGGCCCCGTGGTGGCAGCCGAACGCCACCGCATCGCTATCCGGGATGACGCTGGCCACCGACCGCGGGCACCTGGTGCTCGCGGTGATCCAGGGCATCGCGGCCCAGATCGCCGAACTGGCGTCGGCCATCGCGGCCGACACCGGCAGGGCGCTCACCCGATTGCGTGTCGACGGCGGGCTGACCCAGTCGAGCGTCCTGCTGCAGGCGATCGCCGACATCCTGCAACTGCCGGTCGACGTCTATCCCTCACCGCACGCCACCGCCCTCGGCGCGGCCGCACTCGCACAACTGAGCCTGGCGCCGGGCCGCGGCCTGCCCGCGGTGGTCACGCCGTGGGTGCCGGCCGCGACGTTCGAGCCCCGTTGGACCGCCGCGCGGGCCGACGAATTCCGTTGTGCCTGGCGCGAGCTGGCGGCGACCACCTATCCGTCGGGAGACCGGCGGTGACCACCGAGTACGACATCGCCGTCATCGGCGCCGGCATCGTCGGATCGGCCATCGCCCGGGAACTGGCCGGCCACCGGCTGGCGGTGGTCCTGATCGACGCCCGCGCCGACGTCGGCGACGGCACCAGCAAGGCCAACACCGCGATCCTGCACACCGGCTTCGACGCCCAGCCCGGCACCCTGGAATCCGCACTGGTGGCGCGGGGATACCGGCTGCTGTCCGACTACGCCGCCCGGGCCGGAATCCCGATCGAACCTACCGGGGCGGTGCTGGTGGCCTGGGACGCCGAGCAACTCGACGCCCTACCGGGTCTGCGCGACAAGGCCGAGGCCAACGGCTATCAACGCTGCGAGATCATCGACGCCGCAACGGTTTACCGGCGCATCCCGCACCTCGGCCCGGGTGCGCTCGGCGGCCTCAGGGTGCCCGACGAGTCGATCACCTGCACCTGGACGGTCAACCTGGCCCTGGCCGCCGACGCGGTGAACCGCGGCGCGACGCTGCTGCTCGGCCGCCGGGTCGAGGCCGTCGACGCCGGCGCTGGGCGCACCACCCTGCACACCGAAGGCGGACCGGTCGCGGCCCGCTGGGTGGTCAACGCCGCGGGCCTCGGCGCCGACGCCATCGACGGGCACTTCGGTTTCGCCCGGTTCCGCGTCACACCGCGGCGCGGCGAACTGATCGTCTACGACAAGCTTGCCCGCCGGCTGGTCGACACCATCGTGTTGCCGGTGCCCACCGCACGCGGAAAGGGCGTGCTGATCAGCCCCACCGTGTACGGCAACGTCATGCTGGGCCCCACGGCGGAGGACCTGACCGACCGCACCGACACCGCCACCACCGCCGACGGCCTGACCGGGCTGCTGGACAAGGGCGGGCGGCTGCTGCCGCGGCTGCTCGACGAGGAGGTCACCGCCACCTACGCCGGGTTGCGGGCCGCGATCGACCGGGACGACTACCTGATCGAGGCCGACCCGGCGCAGCGCTACCTGCTGGTCGGCGGGATCAGGTCGACCGGGCTTACCGCGGGCATGGCGATCGCCGAGCATGCGCTCGAGCAGCTGCGCGCGGCCGGGCTCGAGCTCGAACCCGCGGCGGCACTGCCGGATCCGCCGCGGATGCCCAACCTCGGCGAGGCATTCGGCCGGCCCTACCAGGACGCCGCGGCGATCGCGGCCGACCCGGCCTACGGGCGCATCGTCTGCTTCTGCGAGCGGGTCACCGAGGGCGAACTGCGTGACGCCTGCGAGTCGGCGATCCCGGCGCGCACCCTGGACGGGCTGCGCCGGCGCACCCGGGCGCTGAACGGCCGCTGCCAGGGCTTCTTCTGCGGGGCCGAGGTGCGGAGTTTCCTGGATGAGGCACGATGAGCCCCGCGGTGGAGGTCACGGACGTGGCGATCGTCGGCGCGGGACCGGCCGGGCTGACCGCCGCGGCCGAACTGGCGGCCGACAACGGCCTGAAAGTCGTTGTGCTGGAACGGGAGTCCGAGGCCGGCGGAATCCCCCGGCACAGCGACCACCTCGGCTACGGCATCCGCGACCTGCGGACGTTCATCAGCGGCCCGGCCTACGCGCGCAGGCTGGTCTCCCGCGCACAGGCCGCGGGCGCGCAGATCCGCACCGACACCATGGTCACCGGCTGGGTCGGCGACCGCACGCTCGAGCTGACCGCCCCGGGCGGGCGCACCCGCATCGAGGCGACGGCGATCATCCTGGCCACCGGGGCCCGCGAGCGGCCCCGGCCGGCCCGGCTGATCCCCGGCGACCGCCCGTCGGGGGTGTACACCACCGGAGCCCTGCAGAACCTGGTGCACCTGCGGCACGGCCGGGTCGGCAGCTGCGCCGTGGTGGTGGGCGCCGAACTGGTCAGCTTCTCCGCGGTGCTCACCCTCCGACGGGCCGGCTGCCGCACCGCCCTGATGACCACCACGCAGCCGACCCCCGAGTCCTACGCGGCGTTCACCCTGGCCGCCCGCTCGCCGCTGCTCGGCGTCCCGGTGGCTACCCGTACCCGGGTGACCCGGATCATCGGCGGCGCCGAGCTGGCCGGTGTCGAGGTCGAGAACCTCGACACCGGCCACCGGCGCGTCGTCGAGTGCGACACCCTGGTCCTCACCGGCGACTGGATCCCCGATCACGAACTGGCCCGCCACGCCGACCTCGAGATCGATCCGGGCAGCCGCGGGCCGCTGGTCGACTCGGCGCTGCGCACCAGCCGAACCGGGGTGTTCGCCATCGGTAACCTGGTGCACCCGGTCGACACCGCCGACGCCGCCGCGCTGGACGGCAGGCACGTGGCCGCCCAGGTCCGGGCCCAGCTACGCGGCACGGCCGCGCCCGGTCCAGCGGTGCCGGTCGTGGCCGCGGCTCCGCTGCGCTGGCTGACCCCCGGCCTGCTCCGGGCCGGCGATCCGCTACCGCCGCGGCGGCGGCTGCTGGCCTGGACCGACACCCTGATCCGGGTCCCCACCATCACCGCCCACCAGGACGAGGCGCTGATCGGGCGCCGGATACTGCCCTGGCCGGCGTCCCCCGGCCGGGTCTTCCGGATCCCGGCCGGGCTGCTCGCCGGCCGCGACCCGAACGGCGGCCCGATCACCGTGGCCGTGCGCTGAGCATGCACTGAGAACAGCCACCGTCGCCGCCGTCGGCCATGATGGTGAGGTGGTGCTGGCATCGGATCCCCTCGGGCAGATCGCCCAGAGCCCGTCGGGCCCGCAGGTGGGTGCGTTCTTCGACCTGGACGGCACCCTGGTGGCCGGGTTCACCCCCACCGCGCACGCCGGTGACCGGATCCGGCGCGGGCAGGCCAGTATCGGCGAGGTGCTGGGCGTCATCGAGGCCTCGCTGCGCTACAAGCTCGGCCGGATGCAGTTCGAGCGCCTGCTGGTGCGGGCGGCCGGTTACCTGCGGGGCGAGTCGCTGGCCGAACTCGACGCGGTCGGCGAGCGCTTGTACGCCGAGCAGGTGTCCGCCCGGGTGTATCCGCTGATGCGGGAGATCGTCAAGGCGCATCAGGCCCGCGGCCACACCGTGGTGCTCAGTTCCTCGGCGCTGACCATCCACGCCGAGCCGGTCGCCCGGGCGCTGGGCATCACCAACGTGGTGTGCAACACCTTCGAACTCGACGACGCCGGCCTGCTGACCGGCCGGATCAACCGCCCGATCGTGTGGGGACGGCAGAAAGCCGCTGCCGCCCAACGGTTCTGCGAGCACAACGGGGTGGAGCTGGAGCGCAGCTACTTCTACGCCGACGGTGACGAGGATGCGGCGCTGATGGCGCTCGTCGGCCATCCCCGCCCGGTGAACCCGCGGGCGGGGCTGGCGGCGATGGCCGCCGCGCACGGCTGGCCGGTGATGCAGCTGAGCATTCCCGGCCGGCGCGGCGGCGCGGCTAACGCGATCGGCCACTTCCCGGCGCTGGGCCGCGCGGCACTCGGGGCGGCGTTCAGCTCACTGGCGCTGCGGGTGCGCCGTAACGGCAGGAACTGAGCTACGGCAGCTTGTGCGGAACGTCGGTGATCAGGCCGCCGTCGACCACGAACTCCGACCCGGTGGAGAATGACGACTCGTCGCTGGCCAGAAACACCACGAAGGTGGCGACTTCCTCGGGCTGACCCGGACGGCCTAGCGGGGTGCCGACCATATCGTCGGGGAAGTGCTTGGTCATCGGGGTGCGGATGAAGCCGGGGTGCAGCGAGTTGACCCTGATGTTGTCGGCGGCCAGTTCGAGCGCGGCCGACTTCGTCAGCCCGCGCAGACCCCACTTCGAGGCGACATAGCTGTGTACCCATGAGGCGCCGCGCAGGCCCTCGATCGAGGACACGTTGATGATCGAGCCGCCACCGGCCTCCTTCATCGGCCCCAGCACGGCCTTGATGCCCAGCATCGCGCCGGTGAGGTTGACCGCCAGGACCCGGTTCCATTTCTCGACGTCAAGGGATTTCAGCGGTGCGACCTGAACGATGCCCGCGTTGTTCACCAGGACGTTGACCTTGCCGAACTCCGTGACCGCGGTGTCGACGGCGGCCTGCCACTGCTCTTCGTCGCTGACGTCGAGGTGCACGAAGCGCGCGGCGTCACCGAGTTCGTCGGCCAGGGCCTGGCCCGGTTCGTCGAGGATGTCGGCGATGACGACCTTGGCGCCCTCGGCGACGAGCATCCGCGCATCGGCGGCCCCCATCCCCTGTGCCCCACCGGTGACAATGGCGACCTTGTCGGCTACGCGTCCCATGACGCGACAGGCTACCGCAGCCCGAACCGAAAAATAGAACCTGTTCCAGTTCCGCCGCGAGGTGCGCATACTGGGCTGACCGCACCATGACTGTGAGGAGAACCATGGCCATCCGCGTCGTCCATATCGGCACCGGCAACGTCGGTCGCCTGGCCCTGTCCGAGTTGATCGCCAACCCCGCGTTCGACCTCGTCGGGTTGGTGGTGTCCGCCGACGAGAAGGTCGGCAAGGACGCCGGTGAACTCGCCGGGCTGGACGTCCGTACTGGGATCACCGCGACCAAGGACCTCGACGCCGCGCTGGCCACCGCTCCGGACTGCGCGGTCTACTGCGCGATGGGCGACAACCGGATGCCCCAGGCGATGGCCGATGTGTACAAGATCGCCGCCGCCGGTATCAACGTGGTGGGCACCTCCCCCGGCGTGCTGCAGTACCCCTGGGGGGTGATGCCGGACAAGTACATCGCGCCGCTGGAAGAAGCTGCCCGCCAAGGTAATTCGAGCATCTACATCAACGGCGTCGACCCCGGCTTCATCACCGACCTGATCCCGCTGGCGTTCGCGAGCACCTGCGCGAGCATCGAGCAGGTGCGCTGCATGGAGATCGCCGACTACGCCACCTACGACGGCGCCACCGTGATGTTCGACGTGATGGGCTTCGGGCAGCCGCTCGACGAGGTGCCCATGCTCTTCCAGCCCGGCGTGCTGAGTGTGGCCTGGGGTTGCGCCATCCGGCAGCTGGCGGCCGGGCTGAACATCAGCCTGGACTCGATCACCGAGAGCTACGAGCGCGAGCCCGCACCGGAGGCGTTCGACATCGCCGCGGGCCACATTCCGAAGGGCGGCGTGGCCGCGGTCCGCTTCGAGATCAAGGGGCTGGTGGGCGATCACCCGGTGATCGTCGTCGAGCACGTCACCCGGGTGCGCGGCGACCTGCGGCCGGACTGGGCGCAGCCGGCGCAGGAGGGCGGCTCCTACCGGGTCGAGATCACCGGCGAGCCGTCCTACGTCGTCGACATCTGCCCGACGAGCGTCCGGGGTGACCACAACCACGCGGCCATCGCCGCCGGTGCCGCCCGCGTCGTCAACGCGATCCCGGCGGTGATCGCCGCCCCGCCCGGCATCCGCACCACGCTGAACCTCCCCCTGGTCAGCGAAATCGCCTTGTACAGCGGCACTTAGCCGCGGTGGCGGCGCGGACACCGTCGACGCTGCCGGTGGACTGGATCTGATACCGCGACACCGGGGAGACCGCGCACGCGGTATCCGCGGTGCGGACCGCGACGTTTGACAGCTGACGCGCCCGGGTATCCGGCGCACCGATTCGACGGGTCCCGGACAGCCCGGGCGGGAAAGAAGTGAGGCGAGCATGACGGTGCGGCGGTTGGTTCTGGGGATTGCGACGGTACTTCTGGTGGTCGGGGTGATCGCGCTGCTGGTACCGGTGTCGATATCGGACGGCAGCGGTGGCAACGTCGGCTGCGGGAATGCCGTGTCGGCCGACCTGTCCGGCGCCCGCGAGGCCAACAGCAAGACGGTGGCCAATGTCCCGATCCTCAACGAGGTCGTCCCGCACACCGACTACGTGGCGCAGTGCGAGTCGGCGGTGTCGCAGCGCCGGGCGTGGTCGATTCCGCTGGCCGTCATCGGGGTGCTCGGGGCGGCCGGAGCGCTCCTGGTGGGCAGTCGGGGCGGCGTCCGCACCGACACCGTCTGACGGTCGGGGGGTGTACCCCGGCACGCGATGATCGCCACGGCATCCGGTGCGGCACCACGGATCTGGTCCCCATGCCCGGATCGTGGTTGAGTGGCACCGTGCTTTCGGACGACGCGGTGGCGCAGGTTTCGTGTCGTCGGGCGGCCCGATGCTGATATCCGGTCTGGTGTTGGCGTGCAGCGGCTTTCTGCTCGCAGTGCTGTGGATGGACCTGATCTTCGACGCCCAATGCGCCCGGCACCGGAACGGCGGCAAGCCGCTGCCCGAACCGGTGTTGTCCTCGATCGCCGCGTACTACCACCGGGCGACCACCACATCGCAGCCGATGGGCAGGCTGATCGCGGTTGTGATGGTGGTGCTGCTCGGCGCCTGGTCGCCGCCGCCGCGCTCGGCGGCACACCGGGTTGGCTGCTGATCGTCTCGGGGGTGCTGGCCGGCGGCCCGGTCTTGCTGGCGCTGTCCCGAACCGTGCCGAATGCGGTGCGGCTGGCCCGCGCGATCCTGCGCGACCATGTCGTCTGCTCCGCCGGCATCCTCACCCTGCTGGTGCTCTGGCTGGCCCACCTGGGCCGATAGGCATTCGTCGACGTGATGGCGGAACACCCTGGACTTGCCGGGGTGCGAAGGTACTAAACTAGAACACGTTCCAGTACGCCTACCGCCCATCAAGGAGCCGGTCATGCACACTGCCCTCTGCGACGAGCTCGGCATCGAGTTCCCGATCTTCGCCTTCACCCATTGCCGCGACGTCGTCGTCGCCGTCAGCAAGGCCGGCGGTTTCGGCGTGCTCGGTGCGGTCGGCTTCACCCCCGAACAACTCGAGATCGAGTGTGCCTGGATCGACGAGCACATCGGCGACCATCCCTACGGCGTCGACATCGTCATCCCCAACAAGTACGAGGGCATGGACACCAACATGTCCGGCGACGAGCTCGCCGACATGCTCAAGAAGATGGTGCCTCAGCAGCACCTCGACTTCGCCAAGAAGCTCCTCGCCGACCACGGCGTCCCGACGTCGGACGCCGACTCGCACGCCCTGCAGCTGCTGGGCTGGACGGAGGCGACCGCCACTCCGCAGGTCGAGGTGGCACTGCGGCACCCCAAGGTCACCCTGATCGCCAACGCGCTGGGCACCCCGCCGGTCGACATGATCAAGCACATCCACGAGTCCGGCCGCAAGGTTGCGGCGCTGTGCGGTTCACCCGCCCAGGCCCGCAAGCACGCCGAGGCCGACGTCGACATCATCATCGCCCAGGGCGGTGAGGGTGGCGGGCACTGCGGCGAGGTGGGCTCGATCGTGCTGTGGCCGCAGGTGGTCAGGGAGGTCGCCCCCCGTCCGGTGCTGGCCGCCGGTGGTATCGGCAGCGGTCAGCAGATCGCGGCGGCGCTGGCGCTGGGCTGCCAGGGCGCGTGGTCGGGCTCGCAGTGGCTGATGGTCGAGGAGGCGCACAACACCCCGGTGCAGCAGGCCGCCTACGTCAAGGCCACCAGCCGCGACACCGTGCGCAGCCGCTCGTTCACCGGCAAGCCGTGCCGGATGCTCAAGAACGACTGGACCGAGGCGTGGCAGACGCCGGGCAACCCCGAACCGCTCGGAATGCCGTTGCAGTACATGGTTTCCGGGATGGCGGTCGCGGCCACCAACAAGTACCCCAACGAGACCGTCGACGTGGCGTTCAATCCGGTCGGCCAGGTCGTCGGTCAGTTCACCAAGGTCGAGAAGACCGCCGCGGTCATCGAGCGCTGGGTGCAGGAGTACCTCGAGGCCACCGGCCGACTCGAGGAGATCAACGAGGCCGCGGCGGCCGTCTGACGACCGCGCGCGGCGCCGGCTCAGGCCGGGAAGAACCCGTCGCCGGTGAAGGTGCCCGGCACCCAGCCCTGCGCGCCCAGGCACAGCATCGGCCGGCCGTCGGGTGCCTGGGCCGCGGACTGCGGACTCGGACACGGCGTGCCGGGTGTCTGCACCCCGTAGATCTTGTAGGACAACTGCCAGAAGCCGGTGTCGACCGGCGGCCACTGGTTCGGCACCCACTGGCACATCAACGGCTCGCCGCCGGGCCCGCGGCCGAAAACGAACAGGTCCCAGCGGTCGCACGGGGCGCTCCAGCGGGCCTCGTAGTTCATTCCCGGCGGGTCGCCGGGGAACGGTCCGTGAAATTCATCCGCTGCGGCCACCGGCGCCACCGCGAACGCCGCAGTCGTGACGGCAGCTGCGATGAAGAGTTCGCGAATCATTCGCTGAGCGTAACCGGTGCGGTACATCGACTTCGCGGATTTGGCGCAGCGCCCCGTTCTGTACGACGAGAGCTTGATAGGCTCCGGCGATCACGCCGTCGGGGGGAACGATTGTGCGACGGGAGGGTGGTGGACGACGCGTTGAGCGGCGGATCAGACGGTCAGGCAGGCTCGATCGGCCACGATTGCGGAGATCGCTGTCGATATCCGCGCCACCGGCCGAGATCGGCACCGACCCGGCACCACCACCGAGACGCTCGAGGAGTTGAGCTGATGACAGAGGCCCAGTTCCGGGTCACTGCGGACTCCGACATACCGACCGTGGCTGCATCCGGCGACATCGACCTCGCCAACGTCGAGGAATTCCAGGCCGTAATGGCCGATGCGGCCGCCGAGGCCCCGGCGCTCACGGTCGACCTGACCGAGTTGCGGTACTGCGACAGCGCCGCGGTCCGGGCGCTGTTCGCCGTGGCCGCGATGACCGCCGTGACCTTGATAGTGCGGGAGACCGGACCCATCAAGACGCTGCTCACGATCTCCGGGTTGGATCGGGTGGCCGCGGTCGTCACCAGGGACTGAGCAGCCATGGCCGTCCCGCCCTTCAGCCCGCGTCCGCAGTCTCAGCACGTCGAGTTGCTGTCCCGCATCCTCGACCGGGTGCAGGCGGACCTGCCCGGGGCGCTCGGGTCGGCGATCACCGTCCATGACGCCAGGCGCGACGACCCGGTGACGGTCCTGGCCGCGCGCGGGGCCGGCGAGGTGCTGGTGCGGGCCGATCCGGCCGGGTCGGGCGGGCCGGTCAGCGCCGCGGTCGAGTACCAGATTCCGGTGGTCACCCTGGACCTGTGGTCCGACGAGCGCTGGCCGGACCTGACCCCGGTGGCCGCGGGCCGGTCAGCACCCAAACCCGATACCGAGTGGGCCCGGGTGCGCGGCGCGGCCGCCGTGCCGGGGTTGTGGCAGGGCGAGGAGACCGTGGTGCTCTCCTGCGTCCTGGACCGGCCCGCCTCGGCGGCCACGGTGGCCACGCTCATCGGCTACGAGCAGTTGGTGAACGCCGCGATGGTGGCTGCGGTCGCCGGGGAGGGCACCGCGATGGTCGACATGCTGGCGGTGCTGCAGTCCCGGGGCGCGATCGAACAGGCCAAGGGCGCGATCATGGGGTGTCTGGGGTGTGACGCCGAAACCGCCTGGGGCACCCTGCGGCGCGCCAGCCACGACTCCAACGTCAAGCTCCGCGAGCTGGCGGTGGCCCTGGTCGAGCACATCGGGGCGGCACCGGCCGAACAGCCCGTCGCCGGCGCCGTGATCGTTCCCGATGAACGGGCCCGCTCGGCCGCCCGGCTGCTGTGGGCGGTGCTGACCGGGGCGTCCCGCCCGGTGTCAGTGGGCGACTGAGGCCGGCAGGTCGATGGTCGTCGTCACCGCGACGATCTGCGGGGCCGGCGGCGCCGACGAGAACCCGAACCCCACCGGCGGCAGCAGCGGCGCCACGCAACCGAGATCCCGGCCCGCGAAACTGCCCGCGACCGCGGCGATGCACCGGGAGCGCCGCACCCCGTAGTACTCCCGCCTGCCGTTGCCCGCGCTGCCCGCGGTGCGCACACCGGCGATGACGCGCGCGGCGACCGGGTCGATCGCGCGCAGCCACCACGGCGCGGTGGCCAGCCGGCCCGGGACCAGGCGCAGCAGCCGGTCGATCGGTGCCGGACCGCCGATCGTCACCTCGACGTCGAGACCGGGTGCGGTCACCGCCAGGCGGTCGGCAGTCAGCGCCGCGTCGACGGGCCCGAGTTCGACGCGGTCGAACTGGTAGGTGGACGCCACGAAGTCGGCGATGCGCTTGTCGGGGGCCAACAGGATGCGCTCGTCGCGGGCGGTCTGCACCATGACATCGGCGAACGAGCCGAACGGCGACATCGGCCAGACGCCGATGACCAGGCGAACCCCGGCGGCGGTGCCGAAGCCCGCGATGTGCCCGGTGAACACCAGTCGCTGAGCGCACATCCGTCCGAGGGTAGCCGGGCCGGTATCGGCGGCAATTTCTTGGGGAAACGCCGCTGCGGCAGCGGCCGAAACCGGGCCGGAGGTGGTTCGCTTATCCCATGGCCGATCACCCAGCACACCCGTCCCGGCTCGTCGCGTCGCTGGGCGCCGGAGCCGCGGTCGCCTCGGTGGCGCTGGCCGTCGTCATCGCCGCCCAAGCCGGTACCCCGGACGCCCTGCCCCGGGCGCAGGCCGCGCCGGAGACCAGCACCACCGCGACCACGAGTGCCACCGCGACGACGTCCTCGTCGGCGGCGACGTATACCGCCGACAAGCAGGGCTACGTCGACACCGCCGCCCGCTGCGACGACAAGCAGACGTTGATGGCCTACGGCCGCACCGAACGCTCGCTGGTGGCGATCTGCGTCGACCCGGACGGGGCGCTGGAGTACCGCGGCGTGCGGCTCAGCGACAAGTCCTCGCTGACCATTCCGGCCACCCGCGGCGCAAACGGCACGCTGGTGGCCAGCAACGACGGTGTCACCTACTCGGTGTCGCCGACGCTGTTCCTGGTCTCCGAGGGTGACAGCGTGATCTACCGCGATTCCTGGATCGAGTTCCAGCAGCCCCGGTTCCCGGCGGGGACGTCGTCGACTGCGACGACAACCGTGACGAGCCCGACGACCGCGGTGAGCACCACCACCGTGACCGTGACGGCCACCCCGACGCCGAAGGCCGGCGGCTGAGCGAACCGGCGAGCGAAACCTAGGTGTTGCGCCCGCCGTTGACCCCGAGGATCTGGCCGGTGATGTAGCCGGCCTCCTCGGAGACGAAGAAGGCGCACGCCGCGGCGATGTCCTCCGGCCTGCCGATCCGCCGCACCGGTGTGGCGTCGATGTTGGCCTGGATGTCACCGAGGTTGCCGCGGGCCTCGGCGCTGCGCAGCATCGGGGTGTCGATGAAACCCGGCGGCACCGCGTTGACCGTGATGCCGGCCGGGCCGTATTCCAGCGCAAGGCTTTTCGTCAGCCCGTTCACGCCGGACTTGGCAGCGACGTAGGCCGACATGTACGGCACCCCGGAATGGGTGCTCGATGAGGAGATGTTCACGATCCGTCCCCAGCCCGCCTCGATCATGTCGGGCAGGACGGCCTGGATGGTGTGGAAGACCCCGTGCAGGTTGATGTCGATGATCCTGCGCCACTCGTCAAAACTGATGTCGGTGAACCGGCGGAAGCTGTCCTTGCCCGCGGCGTTGACCAGAATGGCAACCGGCCCGAGTGCGGCGCGGATCTCGGTGAGGGCTGCGTCGATCTGGGCCCGGTCGGTGACGTCGGCGACGTAGCCGAACTCGGAGTCCGACGGGTTGAGGTCGACGACGGCCACCCGGTGCCCGTCGGCCCGCAGGCGCGCGACGACCGCCGCCCCGATTCCCGAACCCCCACCGGTCACCACCGCCGTTTTCGCCTCAGACACCGCATTCTCCTTCCCGGCGCTTGATCCGCCGAATTTTCCTTGAAAACCGTTGCTGTGCTATCTGTTTCGACGCGGCGCACGCAGCCCCAGGGTGCGCCGCCCGGCTTCCACCAGTTGGCGGTGCAGCCACTGGGGGTCGACATCGCCACGCTGCACTGTCGAGCCCGCCATGCCCGCGAAGACGAAGCGGGCGCGGATCATGCCTTGCGGTCCCGGGTCCAGGTCGGCGAGTAGTGCCAACTGTCGCGCGATCATGTCGGTCCAACCGGGATTGGAACGCAACACACTGTGCACACCGGGGTCGGCGGCCAACACCGAGATCAGTGCCGGGTTGTCGACCGCCACCCGGGCGTAGCCGTCGAGCATGTGCTCTGCGCGGGTGTGCTTGCCGCGCAGGGCCTCGGCCTGCTCGACGACTGCACGCAGCTCACCGATGATCGGCTCCAACACGGCGGTCAGTAGCTGCTCGCGGGTCCGGAAATGGTGGTAGATGGCGGCTTTGGTGAAACCGAGCTCGTCGGCGATCATCTGCAGCGAGGTACCGGCGAAGCTATGCCGGATGAACAAGGCGGTCGCGGCCTCGATCAGGCGCTGCCGGGTATCGGTCGGCGCGCCGGCCAGCGTCCCTGCGCTCATCGAAGCTCCTTTACGATCGGCTAGTAATCTACCATACGATCGGCTAGCATTCCCCTGGCCGATCGTATGGCTACTCCACCGTCGTAAGGGACTTCTCGATGACCGACGTCGACAGCGTTGACTTCTTCATGGACCGCGGCGTGGTCGCCGATCCGTACCCGTATCTCGAGGCCCTGCAGTCCCGTTGCCCGGTGCTGCGGGAGCCGCACCACGGCGTCTGGATGGTGACCGGTTGGGAGGAGGCGAGCGAGGTGGCCTCCGACGCCGAGCGGTTCTCCTCGTGCATCTCGGTGACCGGCCCGTTCCCCGGCTTCCCCGTTCCGGTCGAGGGCCGCGACGACGTGCCGGAACTCATCGCCGCACACCGCGACGAACTGCCGTTCAACGACCAGCTGCCCACCTTCGACCCGCCGATGCACACCGACCACCGCGCCCTGCTGATGAAGCTGATCACGCCCAAGCGGCTCAAGGAGAACGAGGACGCCATGGGCGCCATGGTGGACCGGGCGCTCGATGACTACCTGGTGGGCTCGGGTGGGGAATTCATCGCCGGGTTCGGTCAGCCGTTCACGCTGATGGTGATCGCCGACCTGCTCGGGGTGCCGGATGCCGACCGCGACGAGTTCCTCGCCGAGATGCGCAGCGGTGCCCACCACGGCGGCGGCATCGGCAGTGTCAAGGGCGAGAGCCTGGCCAAGTCGCCGCTGGAATACCTCTACGACAAGTTCATCGCCTACATCGAGGATCGCCGGGCCACCCCGCGCGGTGACGTGCTGTCGGAGATGGCGGCCGCGACCTTCCCGGACGGCACCGTGCCCGATCCGGGCGACGTGGCCCGGGTGGCGGCCAACCTGTACTCGGCCGGCCAGGAGACCACGGTGCGGCTGCTCAGCGCCGCGCTGCAGATCCTCGGCGACCGGCCCGACGTTCAGGCGGCGTTGCGGGCCGACCGCGCCAAGGTCGGCAATTTCCTCGAGGAGGCGCTGCGCTACGAGAGCCCGGTCAAGGGCGACTTCCGGCTCTCCACCTGCCCGGTCACCCTCGGCGGTGTCGATGTGCCCGCCGGGTCGACGCTGATGGTGGTCAACGGTGCGGCCAACCGCGACCCGCGCCGGTTCACCGATCCGGACACCTTCGATCCGAACCGCTCGAATGCCCGGCAGCACATCGCCTTCGGGCGCGGTATCCACACCTGCCCCGGTGCGCCGCTGGCCCGCGCCGAGGCTCGCGTCGCGCTGGACCGACTGCTGGACCGCACCAGCGACATCCGGATCAGCGAAGCGCACCACGGACCGGCGGGTGATCGGAACTATCATTACGTTCCCACCTACATCCTTCGTGGGCTCACCGAGTTGCACCTGGAGTTCGACCTGTCATGAAAGCAACTGTCGACGACAGCCGCTGCCGCGGACACGGCGTGTGCACGACGATCTGCCCGGAGGTCTTCGCCCTCAACGACGACGGCTACGCCGAGGTGATCGTCGACGAGGTGCCGGAGGGCCTGGCCGACAGTGCCCGCGAGGCCGCCGGCGCCTGCCCGGAGAACGCCATCAGTCTGACCTAGGGCCGGCCGGGTAGTCGACGATCGTGCGCCAATAGTCCTCGGGGATCTCGGTATTCGAGCGCAACACCAGCGCCAGGCCGGTGGCCATCGCGATGCCCAGCAACCCCAGCCACAACCCGGCCAGTGCCACCAGCACCCAGATCGTCACCGTCACCGCATGCCACGGCGACACCAGGGCCAGCACCGGGGCGAAGAAGAATCCCGTCCCGACATACCAGGACGAACCGGTGCGGTCGGCCTTCATCACCAACTCCAGCCACCGCGGGATCAGTCGGGGTTCACCTGTGCCGGTCATGCCTGCCACGCTCCCCTGCCGGGGTAGCCGGCGCAATTACCTGCCGGGTAATGGCTTTGGCCACCGCGGTCGGCCATGCTGGAGCCATGACCGCCAGTACGACGTTCGGTGACGTGTTGCGGGACTGGCGGCGGCGGCGCCGGCTCAGCCAGCTCGATCTCGCGCTGGAGGCCGACGTCTCGGCACGTCACGTCAGCTTCGTCGAGAACGGCCGGTCACAGCCGAGCCGGGCGATGGTGCTGCGACTGGCCACCGCCCTCGACGTACCGCCCCGCGAGCAGAACCAACTGCTGGTCGCCGCCGGCCTGGCGCCGGTGTACGCCGAACGAGCCCTGGACGATCCCGGCATGGCCGCGGTGCGCGCCGGCGTCACCCGGGTGCTCGCCGCCTATGAGCCCTACCCGTGTCTGGCGGTGAACCGTAATTGGGATGTGCTGCAGGTCAATTCCGGTGCCGCCGTACTGCTGGCCGACGTGGCGCCGCGACTGCTCGAATCCCCCAACGCGCTGCGCATCGCCCTGCACCCGGACGGTCTGGCGCCCCGGATCCGCAATCTCGCCCAGTGGCGCCACCACCTGCTCAGCCGGCTGCGACGGGAGGCCGAGAGCAGCGGCGCGTCCCAGTCCGCCGCACTGCTCGCCGAACTCGAGACCTATCCCGGCGGACTGGACCACTCCACCGATCTCGGCGGGGTGGCCGTGCCGCTGGAGTTGTCCACCCCCGACGGCCGGCTGCTGCGGTTCCTGAGCACCGTCACGACCTTCGGCACCGCACTGGACCTGACCGCGGCCGAACTGAGCATCGAGGCGTTTCTGCCCGCCGACGACGCGACCGCCGAGGCACTGCGGGGCGGATCGACCGAGCAGCCCGGTTCGTAGAACACGTTTCAGTTGCCACTTTCCCGAAGCCGCCACAATGGCCTCCGTCGGTGGTGTAGGCATGGATCACCCGGCACTAGATGACGTCGTGTGGAGGTGTGCTGTCTATGCCCAGTCCGAACCTGCCCCCTGGTTTCGACTTCACTGATCCCGATCTGAACAACGAGCGGCTACCGGTCGAGGAACTCGCCGAACTGCGCCGCATCGCACCGATCTGGTGGAACGAGCAGCCGGTCGGGGTCGGGGGTTTCGACGACGACGGGTACTGGGTCGTGACCAAGCACAAGGACGTCAAGGAGATCTCGCGGCGCAGCGACATCTTCTCCAGCCTGGAGAACACCGCCATCTCGCGCTACCCGGACAATTCGGCCGTGTCGCACAAGGACACCGGCCAGTTCGTGCTGCTGAACATGGACGCCCCGCACCACACCCACCTGCGCAAGATCGTCTCTCGCGCGTTCACACCGCGGGCCGTCGAGACGCTGCGCGCCGACCTGGCCGCACGTGCCCAGGCGATCGTCAAGGCTGCGGCCGCGGAGGGTTCCGGCGATTTCGTCGAGCAGGTCTCCTGCGAGCTGCCGTTGCAGGCCATCGCCGATCTGATGGGGGTGCCGCAGGACGAGCGCAAGAAGCTGTTCGACTGGTCCAACCAGATGGTCGGCGAGGCGGATCCCGAGTTCGCCCGCAACGACCCGCAGGGGGCGGCCGGCGAGCTGATCATGTACGGCATGCAGATGGCCGCCGACCGGACGGCCAACCCCCGCGACGACCTGGTGACCAAGCTGGTGCAGGCCGACGTCGAGGGGCACAAGCTCTCCGACGACGAGTTCGGCTTCTTCGTGATCCTGCTCGCGGTGGCCGGCAACGAGACGACCCGCAACTCGATCACTCACGGCATGACCGCCTTCACCGATTTCCCGGACCAGTGGGAGCTGTACAAGGAACACCGCCCGGTGACCGCGGTCGACGAGATCGTCCGGTGGGCCACCCCGGTGACCTCGTTCCAGCGCACCGCACTGCAGGACACCGAGCTCAGCGGGGTCACCATCAAGAAGGGCCAGCGGGTGGTGATGTTCTACCGGTCGGCCAACTTCGACGAGGAGGTCTTCGACGACCCGTTCCGGTTCAACATCTTCCGCGACCCGAACCCCCATGTCGGGTTCGGCGGTACCGGGGCGCACTACTGCATCGGCGCGAACCTGGCCCGAATGACCATCGACCTGATGTTCAACGCCATCGCCGACCATATGCCCGACCTCGCCCCGATCAGCAAGCCGGAGCGGCTGCGGTCCGGCTGGCTCAACGGCATCAAGCACTGGCAGGTTGATTACACCGGAGCGGGCAAGACCGGCGCGTGACCGACTCGACCTGGAATCTCGAACCCGACACCGGTGAGCTGACGGTCCTCACCGGTGTCGCGGGCCCGGCGGCGAAGATGGGCCACCGGCTGACCATCGCCATGCAGTCCTGGCGGGCTGTCGTGCACTGGAAGCGGAATACACCCACCGTCGTCGAGTTGGAGGTCGACGTCGATTCGCTGCAGGTGCTGCGGGGCGAGGGTGGGGTCACCCCGCTGTCCGGGCCGGAGAAGGGCATCGTCCGGGCCAACGCCTTGAAGTCGTTGAACGCCAAGAAGTTTCCCAAGATCCGGTTCACCGCCGACGACATCGCGGAGACGGCCACCGGGTACCGGCTGACCGGGACGGTGGAGATCCATGGCACGTCCCAGTCACAGGTGGTCAACCTGACGGTGACCGAGGACGGCGGCAAATGGGTGATGGCCGCCGAGGTCCCGGTCGATCAGACCGACTTCAAGGTCAAGCCGTACTCGCTGCTGATGGGCACGATGAAGGTCGCCGACCAGGTCACGGTCTGCTTCTCGGCGCGGCACGCGAAGTAACCGCACTCCAGGAGAGCCCGAGGGCCAGGGCCCGGGGCCGTTGAGGCAGAACTGACGCACAAGAATCGCGAGAAAACGTGTGCGTGACGTCTGGATCAACGTCTGCGGGTCCGGGGCTACTGGTCTGACCACTTGACCTCTGTCCGGTAGCGGGCCATGCTCGGGTGATGGCCCTGCAACCGGTCAACCGGCGGTCCGTCCCCGAGGACGTCTTCGAACAGATCCTCGCCGACGTGCTCAGCGGTGAGATGCGGCCCGGCGACCCGCTGCCCAGCGAGCGCCGCCTCGCCGAGGTGCTCGGAGTGTCCCGGCCCGCGGTGCGGGAGGCGCTCAAGCGGGTCGCCGCGGCCGGCCTGGTCGAGGTGCGCCAGGGCGACGCCACCACCGTCCGTGATTTCCGGCGGCACGCCGGGCTGGACCTGCTCCCCCGGCTGCTGCTGCGGGACGGCCGGTTGGACGTCTCGGTGGCCCGCAGCATCCTGGAGGCCCGGCTGCACAACGGGCCGAAGGTGGCCGAGCTGGCCGCCGCCCGCCGGTTCCCCGGCCTGTCCGCGCTGCTCGACGAATCGATCGGCAAACTGGAGCTCGACGCGGACCCCACCGAACAGCAACGTCATGCCCTCACCTTCTGGGACCACGTCGTCGACGGGGCCGACTCGATCGCATTCCGGTTGATGTTCAACACCTTACGAGCCGCCTATGAGCCCGCACTGCCCGCGCTTGCGACCATGATGGCCGCCGAGGTCGGCCAGATCGGGGCCTATCGCCGCCTCGCCCGCGCGATCGACGCGGGTGAGCAGGCAAGGGCCGGGACGGCGGCCCGCGAACTTCTCGAACCCGCCACCACCGCGCTGATCGCGGCGCTGGAAGCCCTGGAAGGTCAATCATGAAAGAGCGACCCGCCCGCCGCGGCATGAGCCTGGCCGACGCGTTCGCCGAATTCCGGCGCCATCCGTCACCGTGGATGCTCGGCATCGCGTTGCTCGTCGCCGTCGTCGCCCGGGTAGCCGTCGGCGACTGGCGCATCACCGACGCGATGGTGCCGGTGGTGATGGCGGCGGCATTTCCCTTCTTCGAGTGGATGATCCATGTGGTGGTGCTGCATTGGCGCCCGCGTTCGGTCGCCGGCCTGACCGTCGACCCGTTGCTGGCCCGAAAGCATCGTGAGCACCACATCGACCCGCGTGCGGCCGGGTTGGTGTTCATCCCGGTGCAGTCGCTGGTCGGCGCGCTGGCCTCGGCCGTCGCGATCGCGGTGTTGCTCTTCCCCCGAACCGGTCTGGGCCTAAGCATTCTGGTGGTGATCCTCGCCATCGGCCTGGCCTACGAGTGGACCCACTTCCTGGTGCACACCGACTACCGGCCGAAAAGGGCTGTCTACCGATTCATTTGGCGCAACCATCGGCTGCACCACTTCAAGAACGAGCACTACTGGTTCGCCGTGACCACACCGGGCACCGCCGACCGGGTACTGCGGACCTATCCGGATCCCGCCACGGTCGCGACCTCGCCGACCGCGAAGAACCTGCACGCCGCCGCTGGCGCGGGCGAAAGCGTTGCCCGCGAGCGCAACTAGGGGTTGATGATGACCGGGTCGCCGATGTTGACCTGGTTGAAGTACCAGG
Source organism: uncultured Mycobacterium sp. (assembly GCA_964535335.1). GTDB lineage: Bacteria > Actinomycetota > Actinomycetes > Mycobacteriales > Mycobacteriaceae > Mycobacterium. The sequence goes on along the minus strand of CAZHUU010000010.1, from coordinate 18,169 downwards.
ACGCGTTGTCCGGGCTCAGGTTGATGCAGCCGTGGCTGACGTTGGCGTAGCCCTGTGAGCCCACCGACCACGGTGCGGAGTGCACGTAGACCCCGCCCCAGGTGACGCGCACGGCGTCGCTGACGGTCAGCTTGTAGCCCTCCGGATCGCTCAACGGGATGCCGATGGTGCGCGAGTCCATCACGACCGACTTCTGCTTCTCCAGAACGCTGAACGAGCCGACCGGGGTCGGGTGGCGCGGCTTGCCCATCGATGCGGGCATCTGCCGGGCTAGAACGCCGTCGATGCTGACGGTGAAGGTGTGCGCCGAGATGCTGCCGACGCCCAGCACGGTCGCGCCGGTACCGAAGCTTCTCGGCACCCCGCCTGCCATCATGGTGATCTCGGCGTGCGCGGGAAGGAAATGGTCCGGAACCCATTGCACCACAGTGTCATTGAGCCACTCGAAGCGACCGGAAAGGTTGGCCGGCGAGGTGACGGTGATGGTGCGCTGCGCCGCAGCCCGGTCGAGGACCGGTTTGGTGAAGGTGACGATGATCGGGTGTGCGACGCCGACCACCTGGCCGTTGGTCGGCTGCACCGAGGCGATCACGCCGGGCGTGAGCGACGGCGCCACGGCAGCCATGCTGCTGTGGACCGAGGCCGCCATCGCCAGCGCCGCGATACCGGCGGCGGCGATCACACGTCGAAATGCAGAGGGCATGGCTTCCGTCCTGTTGTGGGCGATCAGCAAAGTGTCAGTCTAGTTGCTCGGCGGTGTCCAGCACAGCAACGCGGAAATTCAGCCAGCGTCCGGCATGTTGTCGCGGAAGCCGGGCAAGTGCTGCAGGATGCGCTCGCGCAACGACGGCTTGCTGGGCACCGGCGGAACCGTCGGCGCCTGGACCACGGGCGGCGCGGGGGTTGCCTGGACCACGGGCGCCGGTGCGGCCGGCTCGACCGGGACGGCGACCGGTGGCTCGGCGGGCACCGCGGCGGCGGGCTCCTCGATGTGGGCCGCCTCCGGCACCGGCGCGGACATGGTCTCCGGCGGCGGCGCGGGCAGCGCGGGTTCCTGCGGCGGCGAAGCCGGCGCCTGCGGTGGCGGGGCGGGCAGCACCGGCACGGCGGCAGGCTTCTCGACGGTGTTGACCCGCTGCTCGACCGGCGGTCCGGCGCGGTCGGGCAACAGTTGTAGGCCGACGGCGACCGAGGCCGACACCACGAACGTGGTGGCCCCGCCGATCAGCATGGCCAGCGCCGTGGCCTGCGCCTTCGGCATACGCGGTTTCGGCCGGGCTGGGAAGGCCGCGAACACCGGATCGTCCAGCAGCCCGATGCCGTTGACCGAGGCCAGCGCCGCGCCGCGGGCCAGGGCCAGCTCGGCCTCGGCGGGGGCGAACACCGGGATACCCAACATCAACTCGAGGTGCCGGGCGATCTCGTCGAAGTCCTCGCCGGAACCCAGCAGCACCAGCCCGTCGGGGTGCCAGCCCTCCCGGTTGACCACCTCGGACAGCCACCGGGTCAGGTCGTGGTCGTCCGCGAGGTCGTAGTTGACCGCGGTGCGCACGGTGTTCTGCCGGGAGTCCACCACCAGGGCCACCGCGCCCTCGGGTTCGACCACGCAGACCGAGGTGACGTCCGAGCCGATCACCTCGCCGATACCCCGGGCGAACGCCTCGGTGGCCTCCGGCAGCCGGATCGGCACCACGTTACGGAAGCCGTAGTCGGCGAGTGAGTCGAGCAGCAGCGACGCCTCGATCGCGGCGTCGTCGCTCCAGGTCACGCCGATCGACTGCAGCTGCTGGCCTCCGGCGATCGCGCGGGTACGCGACAGCGCCTCGGCCACGTACTCCGACGTGGTCACCGGGCTGAACCCGCCGCGGCGAACCTCGAATGCGTCGTGGTCCATCGTGGTGCCGTCGCGGCCGTCGCCTTCGACCAGCACGAGGCCGACGGTTGTCGGCGTCATCGACAGCCCCAGGACGGTGTCCACTCAAGCACTCCTCTCCTGCCCCGGCTTCCGGTCGCGGCACGCGCACAGACCGGGGTCTGCGGTACTGCGGTGAGATGATGCGCACCGGGGCGGCGCGGTCGTGATCGACCTACGCGTGGGAGCCTACCTGCGCGGCTTCCTAGCAGCTAACGAATGCGACCGGGAATCGGCGCGGGCACGATCCGATAACGTGTTTCTCCGCCCGGCCATACCGGAAAAGACCAGTTCGCGATACCGCAAGGGGCATAGGATCGCGCCATGTCTGAACGCGGCCACAACCACCAAGTCCTCGATGACCTGCGTCCCCAGCACCGGGAGCTCCGACAGATGATCCCGGACGTCTACCGGGCGTTCAATGACCTCAGCGGCGCCGCGATGGCCGCCGGAGCGCTGGACACCAAGGTCAAGGAGTTGATGGCCATGGTGATCGGTGTGGTGCACGGCTGCGACGGGTGCATCGCCTCGCACGCCCGAGGCGCGGCCAAGGCCGGCGCCACCAGGGAACAGGCAGCCGAGGCGATCGGCGTGGCCGTCATGATGCACGGCGGCCCGGCCACCATCTACGGTGCCCGGGCCTACCAAGCGTTCTGTGAGTTCGCCGACGCGGCGGCCCCGACCGAGGCCTGACCGCCCGACGAGTGGTCTCAGTTGTGCGGAAGCGCCGACACCATCGGGGTGTCGACACCGGCCGCGCCGAAATCGCTTGCGCTGCCCGGGGTTCCGATCGGGGCGTCCCGGCCGGGGAGGATGTCGGTGAAGAACGCGGCGTTGTCGGCCTGGAACTTCTTCTCGCTCTCGGGCAGGTCGCCCTCGTAATAGATCGCGCCGACCTCGCAGAGGAGCTTGCAGGCACCGCAATCCACGCATTCCTCGGGATTGATGTACATCGTCCGGTCACCCTCGTAGATGCAGTCGACCGGGCACTCTGCTGCGCATGACTTGTGCTTGACATCGACACACGCACTGCTGATCACGTAAGCCATGTCGGCAGCTTATCTGTAACCCGGCGTTGCAGACACGGGTAGAAGGCCCGCCACGCCGGGGACCAAAGTCCCGGATTTCCGGGACTGGGGGCGATTTCGCAGCTCAGGGGTACGGGCCGGATCAGCCGCGAAGGGCGTCGGTGATGTCCACCCAGCCGGTGGGGTCGGCGCGGTGGTCGGTGACGTTGCGGCACTCGCCGTAGATTTGCAATACGCCCCGGCCGGTGACGTCGACGTTGGGGTAGTAGACGGCGGTGACGCCGTCCTTGGTGAGCGTCCGGCCACCGGGGTGATTGCTCGGCGGCAGCGCCTCGGCCCAGCCGCGCGCCGTCATCGTCGACGTGATCTGATCGAAGTACCTCCGGGTCTCCCCCGGTGCCGGCAGGTCGAAGTCGAGGTAGATCGCACCCTGGTACGGCGGGTCCTGCTTGTTCCGGCACGAGAGCAGCATGTAGGTGGCCTTCGCCCGGTTCAGCTTGCCGGCCTGCACGAACTGCCGCGCGGGCTCGACGACCTGTCGTCTGGCCTGCTCGTCGGTGAGCGGATTGCTGGGCGCTTCCACCGCCGCGCCGCGCAGGTCCCGAAGCCGTTGCAGCGCAATGAAAGCCGAGCCGAACACCAGGCAGAGCAGCAACGCCGCGGCGATCAGCAGTACCGCGGGCCGGGAACGGATTCCGGTGCGTGTCAACGGATTATCGGGCTGTCCCATCGCGGGCATGCTAGCACCGCGCGGACCGGCATCGGCCGGCGTTACGGCCGGCGTTACGGCCGGTCAGGCCTTGGTCAGGGTGAACTGGCACACGTCGGTGTAGCCATCGCGGAACAGATCGGCGCAGCCGGTGAGATAGCGCATGTAGCGGTCGTAGACCTCGACGGACTGCAGCGCGATCGCCTCGTCCCGGTGGGCCTCCAGCGACGCCGACCAGATGTCCAGGGTGCGGGCGTAGTGCAGCCGCAGCGACTGCACCCGGGCGAGGGTGAAGCCCGCGGCACCGGCGTGCTGCGTCACGTCCTCGGCCTGGGGCAGATCGCCGCCGGGGAAGATCTCGTCCATGATGAACTTGAAGAACCGCAGATGGCGCATGGTGAGCGGCAGGTTGCGGTCGGCGAACTCCTCGTCGCTGGGCCGGATGATGGTGTGCAGCATCATCACCCCGCCGGCGGGCAGGAGGTCATAGGCGGACGTGAAGAACTCGGGGTAGCGCGCGCGGCCGAAGTGCTCGAAGGCCCCGATCGACACGATCCGGTCCACCGGCTCGTCGAACTGCTCCCACCCGTCGAGCACGACCCGCTTGATCCGGGGGCTCTCGTGGTTGTCCAGGATCCCCTGGACGTGCAGGGCCTGGTTCTTGGAGAGGGTCAGCCCGACGACGTTGACGTCATGGCGTTCGACCGCCCGCTTCATGGTGGCGCCCCAGCCGCAGCCGATGTCGAGCAGCGTCATACCGGGCTGGAGGTCCAATTTTGACAGTGACAGGTCGATCTTCGCCAGCTGAGCTTCTTCCAGCGTCATGTCGTCGTGCTCGAAATAGGCGCAGCTGTAGGTCTGCGTCGGATCCAGGAACAGCCGGTAGAAGTCGTCCGACAGGTCGTAATGGTGCTGAATGTCCTCGAAGTTGGGCTCGAGGTTCTGCATGGATGTGTCGGCCACAGTCTTTCCTGTTCGTATGCATCAGCGGTGTGGCCCACCCCCGCGGAACCGTCACTCTCCCGCAGGTGTGACCTCCGTAGCGTACTGGACCGGACGACGGTCAGGTCTGGTCGTCCCGCCGAGTTTTGTTGTCGTTTCCGTAAATTGGATTGCCGTCGCCGTCCAGCCAGTCGTTGACGGCGGTTCCGGTGACGGTGCGGTTCGAGTCTGGCAGTACGGCGGTGGGCCGTTGCTCGTAGGCCTTCGCCATCTCCTTCGCCTTGGCCTTCGCGTGGTCGCCGGGTTCGAGCTTCTCGCCGACGGGTTGTGGATTGCTGTCGGCTGGCGGACCTTCGCGTTTCGAACCGGTCACGATCGGCGTCCGTTCTCCTAGGCGGCTCAGGTGCATCCGACGTGGGGATGACCTGCGGATGACACTGTCCACCGACTGCCCGGAACTGTGAGCTACGAAACACCGCAGCGCCCTGACCAGCGTTCCGCGCGGCGAAATCGCACAACCCGTCAGTTTTCGGGCAGAGTTGAGTCATGGACGCAACGTCTGAGTTCCGCACGGCCAGGTCAGCGCGCCGATTCGCGGCGCTGCTGGCCGCCGCCGCGATGCTGTCGGCGCTCGTCGCGGCGCCGGCCACCGCCGCGCCGCTGCGCCCGGCGCCCCCACTGGCGCCACTGGATCAGTCGGCGGTGCTCAGCCAGGTCACCCCCGGCCTGGTCGACATCAACACCACGCTCGACTACCAGGGCGCCGTCGGCGCCGGCACCGGGATCGTGCTGGACCCCGGCGGCGAGGTGCTGACCAACAACCACGTCATCGAGGGCGCGACCGAGATCACCGCCACCAGCCTGGCGGACGGCCGCACCTATCCCGTCGACGTCGTCGGTTACGACCGCGCCAATGACATCGCGCTGGTGCGGCTGCGCGGCGCAGGCCCGCTCCCCGTCGCCAGCCTGGGCACCTCGTCGGCGGTGCAGGTGGGCGACCCGATCGCCGCGATCGGCAACGCCGGCGGTGCCGGCGGGGCGCCCAGCTTCTCCCCCGGCACGGTCACCCAGCTCGGCGCCTTCGTCCGGGCCTCCGACGAGTCCGGCGGCGGCGCCCGCGAGCTGAGCGACCTGATCCGGGTGGCCGCCGACGTCCGGCCCGGCGATTCGGGTGGCCCGCTGGTGAACAGCGCCGGGCAGGTCGTCGGCGTGACGGTGGCCGCCACCCTGACGTATCGGATGGGCGGGGTGCGTGGCGGCGAGGGCTTCGCCATCCCGATCGACCGGGCGCTGGCGGTGGCCAACCAGATCCGGTCCGGCGCGGCGTCCGCCGGGGTACACATCGGCCCGACCGCGTTCATCGGGGTCGGCATCGCCGATTCGGACGCCGGCTCCGGCGGAGCCGTTGTCCGGCAGGTACTTCCGGATACCCCGGCCCGCCGGGCCGGTCTGGTCAGTGGCGACGTCATCACCGCCGTGGACGGTGTGCCGATCAACTCGGCGTCCAACCTGTCCGACATCATGGACCAGCGCCACCCCGGTGACACCATCACGCTGAGTTGGGTCGACCGTGGCGGTGTTCCGCGCAGCGCACCGGTGGTGCTGGCCGCCGGTCCGGTGGGCTGATTCAGCCGTCACGGATGCAGTTCGGCCCGCATCTGCATGAAGCGGAACAGACCGGGCCGCCCGGCGGTGACCTGGTAGGCGGACACCAGATCGTCCACGAACGCGGGCCGCTCGGTCTCGGGGAGGCGGTCGGTCCAGGCGGTGGATCCGACCACGCACCACGCCGCGAACGCCTCGCGGGAACCGAAGTCCCATTCCCGATCGCGCACGGTCAGCTCGCCGACCCGCAGTCCGCAGCGGTTGGCCGTCTCGGCGAACTCCGCCGGGTCGATGTGCCGGAACGGCGCCGCGAAGCCGTCGAAGTGCGCGGCCCAGCGCTCGCTGTGGGCCAGTTGCATGGCGGTTGACTCCACGCTGGGGCGGGGCCCGGCGCACACCATCTGCAGCACGGCCCGCCCGCCTGGGCGCAGCACCGCGGCGATCTGGCTAAGAGCGGCGTCGAGTTGCGGAACCCAGTGCAGGGCGTTGAACGAGACCGCCAGGTCGAAGCGATGGTGGAAGGGCAGCCGCCGGGCATCCGCCCGCAGATAGCGGGGACCGGCCGGCGCCGAGGCGTCGGTGCCGTGCGCGCTGGTGACCATCCGCGGCGAGGCGTCCATGCCGACGACGAACCCGTCCGGCACCCGGGCGGCGATCTGCCGGGTGAGAAAGCCGTCCCCGCAGCCGATGTCGAGCACCCACTCATCCCCGCCGAGCACGAGGTCGGCCAGCGTCTCGGTCGCCACGCTGCGTTGCAGTGCGCTGACCTTGCCGTAGTCCTCACCACTCCAGTCCGGCACCGACACAGTTAACGCCAATGCCGGTATCGGGGGCAACGCTTCGGCACGATGGTGGACATGATTCGTCGTGCGGTGTTCGTGGCATCGGTGTTGGTGTGTGTCCTAGGTGTGGCGGCGCCCGGAGCGGTTCGGGCCGAGCCGGCTTCGGTCCTGAACGACCTCGTCGACGCCGCCGCCCAACGACTCCAGACCGCCGACGCCGTCGCCGCCAACAAGTGGTTGACCGGCGGTCCCATCACCGACCCGGCCCGGGTGCGCCAGGTGCTCGAGGCGGTCAGCGCCGACGCCGAAGCCGTTGGCGTGCCTGCCGATTACGCGACGACGATCTTCACCGACCAGATCAACGCCACCGAGGGTGTCGAGTACAGCCGGTTCTCCTGGTGGAAGTTCGACCCCGCCGCCGCGCCGACTGCCGCACCGGATCTCGCCTCGTCCCGGGCGGTCATCGACGGGCTCAACCACCAGATGGTCACCGAGATCGGCAGGCAGTGGCCGGTGCTGCGGTCGGCGGACTGCGCCGGCGCGCTCAGTGCGGCCACGAACGCGGTGGCCGACGCCCGCGGGTTCGACGTGCTATACCGGCAGGCGCTCGACGCGGCGACCCGGTCGTACTGCGCCGGCTAATCGAGCGAGACAGCCGGGGCTAAACCTGGTGCGGCGGGCCCAGGTACGGAAACACCTCGAGGGTGTCGGTGTGCGGGGACAGCCCGGTCGGCGGGCAGTCGCCCTTGGTGAGGAACGCCAGCCGGTAGTCGATGACGTCGTCGGTGAAGACGCGGCCGTTGGGGTACTTGGCGGGTTTGGCCGGGTTGTAGGTGAGCATGTCGGGCAGCGTGCCTTCGGCGTCGATGGCCGCGATCGCCTCGTCCCGGTCGTAGCCGCCGGTGTGGCCCATCAGGTGGATGAACTGCCCGATCCAGCGTTCGCGGTCGCGGATCGGTTCACTGGCGTTGTACTCCTCCTTGGTTTCGTCGGTGTTGAAGAAGCTGCTGACCGAGGGGTGGCCGGCCCGGTCGACGTGCACCAGTTCGCCGTCGCGGCGCAGGCTGCAGCGGCCCCAGATCCGGATGTCCGGGTCGGCGCCGAGCTGCGCCGTCGGCAGTTCGATGGCGATCGAGAACACGTTGGCCTCGGTGTTGGAATCGACGCCGGTCCACGGCGATGCGCCGCCCAGGTGCGGGGCGGTGAAGTTGCGGCCACCGGAGGTGTCGAAGAGGTTCTTGATGCCGTCGAAGTCGAAGAAGAATGCGTCACTGCGGGCGCCGGCGAAGAACGTGAACGCCTCGGATGTCGCGATGGTGGGGGTCGGGCCGAAGGACACCTCCACTCCGGAGAAGATCTTCTCGCCCACCGCCTCCGGGGACTCCGCGTCGTCGTCGGTCGCCAGGTAGACGTCGACGGTCTGGGCGCCGTCCCTGGGCTCGGAGAAGACGAAGCTGAACGCGATGTCGTTGCGCAGGTCGCCGTCATTGTCGATGGCCAGTCGGTAGATCGCGTCCGGGTGCAGGGCGTCGGCGTTGGGGTTGGCGTTGAGGATCAGCACGGTGCGGCTGGGGTCGGCCGGTGACGGGAACGCGTACAGGTCGCACAGGTCCAGTCGCTGGTCACCGAGTGGGGGGCCCAGGCTCAAACCGGTGAAATGGTTGGACATCTCAAATCCTCTCGGCCGCTGACGTTTCGGACTTCAAACAACCTACCGCCGCGCGAGCCGGGCGGCGACCGTTCAGTTCTGCCGCGGCAGCAGTTCGGCGACGAAGCGGTCGACGAACTCGTCGATGGGGATTCACCCAGCGGCCGGATGACGAACTTCGTCAGGCCGGCGGCCAACAGCCCGTCGATCCGACGGTGCAGTGCGGACCAGTCGGGGGTGAGCAACTCGCCCGGGTCGGCATCGGGGCGCCGATGGCGGACGGCGGCGGCGGCCGCGTCGGGCAGGGCGTCCTCGGCGACCGCCAGGCTGAGCCCGAGGTGATCGGGCTCGATCTCGCGGCCCGCCTCGGCGGCGGCGCCCTGAATGCTCACCCGGCCTGCCCGCGCCCCGAACCGGTCGTCACGCGCACCTCTCCCGCGACACAGTGAACGACATCCCCGATAACGGAGGGTTCTGCGGCTAACCTAGCGGTGTGACAGATGGGGCTGGTGGGACTCCTGAGGACAAGGCTGTCCGTGCCTGAGGTCTCCCGGCGCCAGTTCGTCATCGGCCTGCTGGCATCAGCGGGGCTGGTCGGGGTGTCGCGGACGATCGGGATGTCCGCGGCGAGCACCGAGGCCACCGGGCCCGGCCGCCCGCCCGCACCGGTGTCGTCCGCGCCGCTGCTGCCCCCGCCGCCGACGAGCCACCGCATCGCGCTCCCCGGCGGCGGTGAACTCACCAAGCTCCCCGGCGACGGCGACCTGCTGGCGCTGACGGTCGATGACGGGGTGAACTCCGAAGTGGTGCGGCTCTACACCCAGCTGGCCAAGGACTCCGGTATCCGGATGACGTATTTCGTCAACGGGGTCTACGACTCCTGGCGCGACAACGCCCCGCTGCTGCGGCCACTGGTGGAATCCGGGCAGATCCAACTCGGCAACCACACCTGGTCGCACCCCGACCTGACCACGCTGCCCAAGGATCAGATCGCCGATCAGCTGCGCCGCAACGACCGCTTCCTGCGCAACACCTACGGCGTGGACGCCACGCCCTACTTCCGCCCGCCCTACGGCAACCACAACGCCGCCGTTGACGCGGTGGCCGCCGATCTGGGGTACCGAACCCCGACGCTGTGGTCTGGTTCGCTGGCCGACTCCGCGCTGGTCACCGAGGACTACATCGTGAAGATGGCCGACCAGTACTTCATCCAGCAGAACATCGTGATCGGCCACCTCAACCATCCGCCGGTCACCCACACCTACCCCGCCCTGCTCGACATCATCCGGTCGCGCAATCTGCGCACGGTCACACTCAACGACGTCTTCCTGCAGCCCGAGATCCCGCACGTCACATCGGCATAGCGGACTTAGCGGTTCGCGGCGACGGCCATCCGCTCGATCCGGCCGAGCGCGACCGCACATACCGGCAGGTAGGCGGTGGCCCACCACGGCACCTCGAATCGAACCCGGCATCCCTGCCCGTCGGGCCGGACCTCGTGTGCGGTGGCGGGCACCCCGGCGACCGTCCACGCCCACCGCCGCCCCGGGATGAAGTCGGTGATCGTGAACGGCAGCGCGACCCCCACCGGCGTCCACACCCGACCGCGCACGCCGCGGTCGAGTTCATCGGCGTCGTCGTCGAGTGCGGCCCGCTGGACCGAAGGCCCCCAGCGGGGCCACGCGTCGAGGTCGACGAGCAGCCGCCACACCGTGGCGGTCGGGACCGCGACGTGGCGGTCGACATGCCGCAGTCCGATACCCATGCGGCCCAACGCTACGCCGCATAGGGTTGCCGGCGATGAGCACGATGAGCGGGCTGCGCGGCTGGTGCCGGCGGCTGACCGCCGTGGCCGCCACCACGGTCCTGCTCACCGTCGGCTGTGCCGCGCCGGCCGCCGTTGCCGAACCGGCGGACTCCGGCACCGCGGCCGATCTCGACGCTGCCATCACGGCGGCAATGGACGCCTCCGGGGTGCCGGGAGTGATCGTGGGTGTGTGGTCGCCGCGGGGCGACTACGTCCGCGCGTTCGGCGTGGCCGACACCGCCACCGGTGAGCCGATGCAGACCAACTTCTACACCCGAATCGGCAGTGAGACAAAGACGTTCACGGTCACGGCGGTGCTGCAGCTGGCCGACCAGAACAGGATCGGCCTGGACGATCCGATCGGCCGGTACATCGACGGCGTGCCCGGTGGTGACGCGATCACCGTGCGTCAGCTCGCCGGCATGCGCAGCGGGCTGTTCAACTACACCGAGACCGATGCGTTCCGGGACGCGATCACCGCCGACCCGCGCCGCGCGTACGCCCCCGCCGAACTGCTCGGGTTCGCGTTCGCCGAACCGCCGGTCTTCCCGCCGGGTGAGGGACTGAAGTACTCGAACACCAACACCATCCTGCTGGGTCTGCTGGTGGAGAAGATCAGCGGCCGGCGGCTGGGTGACTATCTACGCGACCACGTGCTCGCGCCACTCGGCCTGTGGCACACCAGTTTTCCCCTCGGCGCCGAGTTCCCCGTCCCGCATGCGCAGGGCTACACCGAGCCTCCCGATGGCGACGAGCGAATTGTCGCGACCGACTGGAATACGTCCTGGGCCTGGTCGGCCGGTGCGATGATCTCGACGCTGAACGATATGCGCACCTGGGCGCCCGCGGTGGCGACCGGCGCGCTGCTCTCCCCGGAGATGCAGCGGCAGCGCCTGCAGACCGTGCATGAGGAGGGGCTGCCGCCCGACGTCGGCTACGGGCTCGGCATCTTCTCGGTCGGGGGGTGGATCGGCCACAACGGCAGCGTGCCGGGTTATCAGACGGTAGTCGTCTACCAGCCGGAGACCCGGACCACCCTGGTGATCCTCACCAACACCGACATCGGCCCGCCGGCCGGCGGGGAGGCAAGTTCTGCGCTGGCTGAGGCCGTCACCTCCGTGATCACCCCCGATCACATCTACCATCTGGGTCCCTAGCCCTGGGACACCGATCGTCACCGGCCTAGAATCACCGCCATGGAAGGTTCCGTGACGGTTCACATGGCAGCCCCGGCCGAGAAGATCTGGGATCTGATTGCCGACGTTCGCAACACCCCGCGGTTTTCCCCGGAGGTGTTCGAGTCCGAATGGCTCGACGGCGCCGCCGGACCGGCGCTGGGGGCGACGTTCCGCGGCCACGTGCGCCGCAACGAGATCGGCCCGGTGTACTGGACCACCTGCCGGGTCACCGCCTGCGAACCCGGTCGCGAGTTCGGGTTCGCGGTGCTGGCCGGGGACCGGCCGGTGAACAACTGGCACTACCGGTTGGAGCCCAGCGGTGACGGCACCGACGTCACCGAGTCCTACCGGCTGAACCAGTCCGCGGTCATGCGGGTGTTCTGGCTGTTCGCCGGTCACCTGCGCGGGCGGCGCAACCTGCGCGACATGCGGACCACCCTGGAGCGGATCAAGAAGGTCGTCGAGGAAGAGTGATTGTGGGGGTCCCCGGGTCGCGGGTTTGGTAGAACCGCTTCATGGGTCAGTGGTCACGTGAGGAACTCGAGTCGGCATTCGCGGCGCACAAGCAGGTTGTCGTCGGCATCGGTGAAAGCTGGAACTGGGCTCGGTTCGCCGACCAGTTCACCGAGGACGCCACCTACGTGGAGCACATGTACGGAAAGTTCCAGGGCCGCGAGCAGATTCGCAACTGGATCGTCAAGACGATGAGCACCTTCCCCGGCAGTGAGATGCCGTTCTACCCGTCGACGTGGCACTCCGTCGACGTGGAGAAGGGCTGGGTGATCTGCGAGTTCCAGAACCGGATGCGCGACCCGGGTGACGGCAGCATCCACCAGGAGCCCAACATCTCGGTGCTCAAGTACGCCGGGGACGGGTTGTGGAGCTACGAGGAGGACGCCTACAACCCGATGAACTTCACCCCGATGGTGCGCGGCTACATCGACCGGTGCAAGGAACTCGGCACTGCCTCGGATGAGGCGATCGCGTTCGCCCGCAAGATGGGCTGGGAACCGGCCTGATCGGGGTGGGCTAGCGGTTACCGGCGGTCGCCGGCTTCTTGTTGCAGTCCAGCGACAGCATGACGTGGCCGTTGGCCGACGTGAGCTGCTTGACCACCCGGCATTCGCTCTGGGGCAGCTGGTCGCCGATCGAGGTCGACTGGATGACGGCGTAGCCCTGATCCTTCAGCGCCGCCTGCGCCTGGGCGTAGGTCTGCCCGGTGTCATCGGCGATGGCCGGACCCGCGCCGAGTAGGGCCAGCGCCGTGAGCGTCACGCCGGTCACCACGCGAGCCAGCGGCCGGAACATCAATGCCATGGTTGCCGAGGATACAAGTCCGGCGGGTGGGGCGCTTGTCCGATACATCGGGCCTAGTCGGGGCTGCCTTCGCTGCTGTCGAAGAAGCTCCGGCCGCCGACGGGCTCGACCTCCATTCGCCCGCACAGTTCGTGGTGGTCGCCCGCCGAGTCGGCGAACCAGGCGTGCGCGTCATCCGCGCTCTCGATGTCCTTGGTCTCGACGACATCACCCTTGGGGTCGATCACTCGGTAGGTAGCCATGGGCGCAGCGTTCCCGCCGCGCTGGGTTCAATCAGGGTGTGCCGGCGGCACCGGTGTGGGGCCGGTGTACTTCTGCCCGGCTATGAGCGACTCTGGGCGCCGCTCACCCGGATAGTCGCTCGTAGCCGGGCAACACCACACCGCCCCGGACGGGTGTCGGCGCGGGGCGGGCGGCGCGATGAGGGGCGCGGGTCGCGTGGCCACCGCCCGGCCGCGGTCAGAAGTAGCCGTTGGCCGGCGGCCGCACCCCGTTGACCAGGTAGTTGCCCGCCGCGTGCGCCTTGTAGGCCAGCGGGTTGTGCGTCGACACCGTGCGCACATTGCGCCAGTGCCGGTCCAGGTTCAGCGACCGCGCGGTGGCCGACGCTCCCCCAGTGTCGAACAGCCGCTCGGCGGCGCTCAGCGTCAGCCTCTCGGCGATCAGCTGCGCCTGGGCCACCACGATGGCCACCCGGGCCAGCTCGTCGATGTCGTCGACCCGCCCGGAATCGACCAGGGTGTCGATGGCGTCGGCGGCGTTCAGCACCAGCGCCTGTGCCGCCGAGGCGTGCGCGGCGATCTCCCCGACCGCGTGCAGCGTGAACGGGTCGTCGGCCGCGGTGTCGGCCAGCGAGTGGGCGGCCGGGCGGGCCTTGTTCCGCACGTACCACACCGCGTCGTCCCGGACCGCCGCCGCGATGCCGGCGGCCACCGCCGCCAGATACAGCTGCAGGAACGCGGTGCTGTGGCCCAGGTGCCGGCCGTCCGACACCGTGGTCACCTCGTGCGGGTGCACCTCGACATCGGTGAACCGGGTGCCGCCGCTGGCGGTGGTGCGCTGGCCGAATCCCTCCCAGTCGTCGAATAATTCGACGCCCGCGCGGTCCACCGGCACGATGGCCTGCAGGTCGCGGCCCAGCTCGTCGCTGGCCGACACCGCGATAAGGTCGGCGAACAACGTGCCGGTCGAGTAGAACTTGTAGCCGTTGAGCCGCAACACCCCGTTGCCGTCGGCGAGCAGGGTGGTGTCCGCCCCGGACGGCGCCTTGCCCTTGGCGTCGGTGATCGCGTTGCCGACGATGATCCCCGAGTTGACCCGCGGAAACCATTCCGCGCGTTCGGTTTCGGAGGCGCGGTTGCTCAGCAACCGCTCGGCGAACCCGAAATGCGGCCGAAGTGCCTGCGCCACATTGGAACTGCCGCGCGCGATCGCAATGACGGCGCCCAGTACGTCGCGCACCGATCCCCCCGGACCGCCGTACCGGGTCGGCACCCGCAAGGTCAGCACACCGGTGCGCCGGATCGCCTCGACGGCGTCGTACTGCAGCACCCGGTCCCGCTCGGCGGCCGCGTCGGTCGCTCGCAGCCCGTCGACCACCCCGGTCAGCCGGGCGATCCGCTCGGCCGGGTCGCCGCCGAGCGGATCGGTGCCGAAGCGTGGCCGGGGGTCGACGGGTCTGGGCGCCTCGGAGATGGCGGTCATGGGTGGGGTCCCTCTCAGCGGTAGTGGCCGATGATGTTGTCGGCGAAGCGATCAAGCTCGCTCTCGATCGGCTGGAACTGCAGCATGAACAGGTCGACGCCGGCGGCGTGGAAGGCGTCGATTCGGTCGATCACCTGCTGGTAGCTGCCGACCAGGCCGGCCAGCGTGCCACCGTTGGAGCCGATCCGGCGGGTGCCGGCCAGCACCTGGTACATCGCGGTGTTCGGGTCGGTGCCGCTGGAGATCTCCGGCCGGTTCTCGGCGTCGATCAGCGACTGCAGATAGGCCTCCTCAGCCTTCGCCTCGGCCTCGGTCTCCCGCGCGATCACGAAGGCGGACAACCCGAATCGCAGCGCGGGCCGGTCCCGGGGCCGCGACCGCAGATCCTCGATCAGCTCGGTGGTCTGCTCCAGCGGACGGCCGTTGATGAAATACACGTCGCCACGCGAGGCCGCCAGTTCCCGGCCGGGCTCGGACTCGCCGCCGACGTACACCGGCGGTATCTCGGCGGGAACCGGCCGCGCCAGAGCCTGCTGGCCGCCGCGGTCACCGACGGCCACCTGCTTGCCGTTCCACAGTTCGACCACGGTGTCCAGCCACTGCCGGGTGTAGGCGTAGCGGTCGTCGTGCTCGAGCGGGTCCCAGAGAAGGTCGAGGCCGAGGGCCTCCAACTCGGGCAGGAACCATCCGGTCACCACGTTGATCGACAGCCGCCCACCGGAGATCTCGGCGATGTTGGCCGCGATCTTGGCGAACACCAGCGGGTTGAACAGCAGCGGCTTGATGGCGCCGATCAGTTCGATGCGCGAGGTGGCCTCGGCCAGCGCGGCCAGCGTGGACCAGGTTTCCAGCACGTCGTTCTCGGTGTTACCGGGGTGGATGACGTGCTGGGCCACCAGCGAGGCGTCGAACCCGGCCCGTTCGGCGCGCACCAGCAGGTCGCGGTTGCGCTGGTAGCTCGGGTCGGGCAGGTCGTTCGGATGGTGGCGGGCGCCGTGGTTGCCGTATACCGGCGCCCACACCCCGAAGCGGGGGCCGCTCATGAGGTGGTCAGATAGCGCTGACGTTCCCAGTCGCTGACGTGGCCGGTGTAGGCCAGCCACTCGGTGCGCGCGATCGCGACGAAGTCGAGAACCGAGTCCGCGCCGAGGATCTCCAGAATGGTGTCGTCCTGGGCGGCCAGCGCCAGTGCGGTGCCCAATGACTCGGGTAGAGGCGAGCCCTTGCCGTACAGGTTGCCGTGCCCGGGGGGCGGTGGCTGACGGCGCGCCTCGATGCCGGCGACGACCGCCGCGAGCGCCGCGGCGACAAGCCAGTACGGGTTGGCATCCGAAGCGCCGGAACGCAATTCGATGCGGGTGCCCTCGGGCGACTCGACCAGTGACCGGACGGCCGCGCTGCGGTTGTCCCGGCTCCAGTTCACCGTGTCCGGCGCGAACGAGTCCGGCGTGTAGCGGCGGTAGGCGTTCACCGAATGTGCACCGAACAGGGTGATGGACGGCAGATGCTCCAGCAGGCCCGCGATCGCGAACAGCGCCAGCTCGTTCTCGGACCCGTCGACCGGGGCGAACGCCGGCTTGCCGTCCCGCCACAGCGAGATGTGCAGGTGCGCAGAGCTTCCCGAGTGCCCGGAGAACGGCTTGGGCATGAAACTGGCCAGCTTGCCGTGCTTGCGGGCGACCTCCTTGGCGGCGTACTTGAGGCGCGCGCTGTCGTCGGCGGCGGCCAGGGCTTCGGTATAGATCAGATTGGTCTCCACCTGACCCGGGCCGTACTCGGTCTGGACCCCCTCCAGCCGGATGAACTCGCTGAGCGTCTCGTAGAGATCGGTCAGCAGCGGGTCCAGCGTGTTGGCGTTCTCCAGCGAGTAGGCCTTGATGTCGTTCTGGAACGGCGAGCCGTCCGGGTCCAGCAGATAGAACTCGAACTCAACGCCGATCTTCGCGGTGTAGCCCAGACCCGCGAGCCGGGCCAGCACGCGGCGCAGCACCCCTCGCGGGTCGAGCAGCGACGGGCCGCCATCCGGCTTGTGGATGTCGGAGATGACATGTCCCACGCCGGGACGCCACGGCAGCGGCTTGAACGTCGACAGGTCCGGGATGGCGTGGACGTCGGGATAGCCGTCGTCCCAGTTGGTCAGCCGCAACCCGTCGGTCACGGTGCCGTCGGTGTTCCAGCTCAGGGCGGCCTCGCAGAACGCGAACCCGTGCCGGGCCCGGTCGAGGAACTGCTTGGCCGGAATGCGCTTGCCCGCCGCATGCCCGAACGGATCGCTCCAGGCCACCTCGATCTCGGTCAGCGACCCCTCGTGCAGCCGGCGCAGCAGTTCGGTTTCGGCCCCCGAGACGGACTCCGAGACCGACTTCGGGACGGGGGCCCCGGTCAGCCCGTCGTGCAACTGCGTCATACCCGGCAAGGTAGGGACACCCGCCACCGTCACACCAGGTTTGCGGTCACCCTGAGCAATACATCGACTCCCAGGCTTGCCCTGAAGCCGAAATGAGCACGTCTGGAAGCGGCGGACTCTAGTGTCGAACCATGGGCATCGCTACTCGCGTCAACGGTCAACCACCACCCGACATCGCCTTGAGCGACATCGATCTGGGCACCCTGGAGTTCTGGGCGCTGCCCGACGACGTGCGTGACGGTGCGTTCGCGACCCTGCGCCGCGAGGCTCCGATCAAGTTCTTCCGGCAGGCGCACATGGAGGGTGTGCCGGACGGCGAGGGGCACTGGGCGCTGATGAAGTTCGACGACGTGTTCTACGCCAGCCGTCATCCCGACATCTTCAGCTCCTACCCCAACATCACCATCGTCGACCAGATGCCGGAGGTCGCCGAGTATTTCGGCTCGATGATCGCGCTGGACGACCCGCGGCACGCCCGGCTGCGCAACATCGTGCGCAGCGCGTTCACCCCGAAGGTGGTGGCCCGCACCGAGGAGTCGGTGCGGGACCGGGCCCGCCGGCTGGTGTCGGATATGATCGCCAACCATCCCGACGGCACGGCGGACCTGGTCACCGAGCTGTCCGGCCCGCTGCCGCTGCAGGTGATCTGCGACATGATGGGCATCCCCCAGGAGGACCATCAGCAGATCTTCCACTGGACCAACATCATCCTCGGTTTCGGCGACCCGGACCTGACCAACGACATGGAAGAGTTCATGAAGGTGGCCCTGGACATGGGCGCCTACGCCACCGCGCTGGCCGAGAGCCGCCGCGCGCAACCGGCTGACGACCTGACCACCGCGCTGGTGAACGCCGAGGTCGACGGCGAACGGCTGAGCTCGACTGAGATCGCGTCGTTCTTCATCCTGCTGGCGGTCGCCGGGAACGAGACCACCCGCAACGCGATCAGCCACGGCGTGCTCGCCCTGACCCGCTACCCGGACCAGCGTCAGGTCTGGTGGGACGACTTCGCGGGCACCACGCAGAACGCCGTCGAGGAGATCGTGCGGTGGGCCTCCCCGGTGATCTACATGCGCCGCACCGTCACCCGCGACATCGAACTCAGCGGGGTGCAGATGGCCAAGGGTGAC
>CAZHUU010000009.1:0-63764 GCA_964535335.1 uncultured Mycobacterium sp. | reverse complement strand
TAGAGCCGCGGACTCATAATCCGTTGGTCGCGGGTTCGAGCCCCGCCCGCCCTACACCTCTGCTGTATGACCGCGGGTGATGCTTGATGTTTGGTCTTCGGGTGATCCCTGACAGTGATTCGGCTGAGACTTGACAGCTGCGTCGGTTGATTCTTGACACTTGGAAGCGTCAACCATCAACCGACTCTGAACAGCCCTACACCTCTGCCCACCGTCACCCGTAGCGGCGGACATCGTTGATCGGGGCGCTGCGCAACGACTCGACGATCACCGGCAAGCCCTCGAACTGGGCGTGAATCATCCTGCCGTCACCCACATAAATGCCCACATGCGATGCGTCCGGAAAGAGACTGATCACGTCGCCGGGTTGCATCTGGTCCAGTGCTACCGGCTGACCGCCGATTGCCAGCGCCTCACTGGAGTGCGGCACGGTTATCCCGGCCTGGTGGAACGCCCACACAACTAGGCCGGAGCAGTCGAAGCTATCCGGTCCCGCGGCGCCCCACGCGTATGGCGCGCCGACGCGGGTCAGCGCCGCGTCCACGACGATCGGTCCCACATCGGGTTTCGGCGCGGCCGTAGTGCCTGCGCCAGGGGCAAGGCCCTGAGGAGTGGCGGGAGCCGCGGTCACCGGTGCGGTCGCGACGATGGGTTGGGCGGCGGCTGGGGTGGTCGCCGCGACGGGTTGAGCCGCGATCACCGGTGTGGTCGCCGCGATGGGTTGGGCTGGGGCAACCGGTGTGGTCGCCGCTACGGGTTGAGCCGCGGTCACCGGTGCGGTCGCCGCGATGGGTTGGGCTGGGGCGGCTGGGGTGGTCGCCACGACGGGTTGGGCCGGGGCCACCACATGCGGCTCCTGCGGCGGGGGTTCGAGCGGGTGGAAGGGGGTGAACGCCACCGTCGCGGGTATGGCCACGACCATCCCGATCCACGTTCCGCGACGTGCCATTGCGGCCTCCCGGTCGTTACGCAGGTATGCGCTTTTCGTTATGTGAACGTGATGTCGGTATGGGTGAGGCCACTGTTACATATGGTGCAGTTGGGGACACGCTCAACGAGAATTTTTGGGCCGGGCGAACGTCCGGGTTCCCCTCACGGGGGCCGACTGGTCGAGGGCGTTGAGCAGCAACGTTCAGCCCGGGTCGACGCCGTCGCTCGTCACGCCGCGGACGAAGGTGTCCAGCGCCTGGGCGATGTATTCGGGGCGGAATGGGGAATCGGCGAATACCACGTCGTGGTAGACGGCGGCCTTGAACAATTGTGTCGCGTAGAGGGGGTCGATGTCCTCGCGCAGTTCACCGCGGCGTCGAGCTCGATCGAAGACCTCGCAGAAATTGCTCTCCTGGATAGTCCAGAAGTCGGTACGAGCCTCGGACAGGTCGATGTTGCTGCGGTCCGCCGGCAGGAGCCGATGAACCCACATTCGACCTCTCGCGGTCGCCGCGAGCCGACTCACCGCCTCCGCAAGGGCGTCGAGATCTCCACGCAAGGTGCCGGTATCGGGCAGCGGCGCAGCTTGTCGGACGTAATTCAGTTGGGCGTCCATAAGCAACACTCGACGATCACCCCAGCCGGTGAGGATCAGGCTTGGTTCTACGCCGGCCCTTTTCGCGACTCCTCTGAGCGAGAAGCCGTCGATACCGACGGATATCAGTTCTTCAATGGCGGCTTGCAGGACTGCGTGCCGCTGCCCACTGCTGAGAACACCCATCGATGTAGTCGACTCCGGAATCACGCTGGTACGCACCAAGCCTCGGGCCGTGGCGAGCCTTTGACCGCACATGTGTAGGACACGGCACCGGAATCACCATCGATGTCGAATCAAGGTTCTGGTTACCAGAACTCGGTCAGGACGCTAACGCACCGCCCTTGATGGCACGGCCATTAGACGATTGGTCTAATCGTCGGACTTCGTACCGGTGTCACCCAGCAGTGTCCGGACCGACGGTCGGGTGCCGTATGGGCGCAGCATGCGGCTGGCCGGTCGCGGCCGGACCCTCAGTGGCCACCAGAACCAGCGGCCGAGCACGGCAGCGATGGATGGCGTCATGAACGAGCGGACCACCAGGGTGTCGAAGATCAGGCCGACGCCGATCGTGGTGCCGATCTGGGCGAGCACTCGCAGGTCGCCGACGACGAACCCACACATGGTGAACGCGAAGACCAGACCGGCGGCGGTGACCACCGAGCCGGTTCCGGCCATGGTGCGGATGAGTCCGGTGTTCAAGCCCGCGCCGATCTCCTCCTTGAACCGGGAAATCACCAGCAGGTTGTAGTCCGATCCGACCGCCAGCAGGATGATGATGGCCAGGGCCAACACGATCCAGTACAACTGGATGCCCAGCAGGTGCTGCCAGATCAGCACCGACAATCCGAACGAGGCGCCCAGCGACAGCGCCACCGTGCCGACGATGACCAGCGCGGCCACCACACTGCGGGTGATGAAGATCATGATCAGCAGGATCAGGCTGATCGCGGCGATCGCCACGGTCAGCAGGTCGTACTTCGCGATGTCCCGTAGGTCTTTGTAGGTCGAGGCGGTGCCGCCGATGAACACCTTCGAACCGGCCAGCGGGGTGCCCTTCAGCGCTTCCTGTGCGGCCAGGCGGATCGGATCGATATGTGAAATGCCTTGCGGCGTAGCCGGGTCGCCGTCATGGGTGATGATCATTCGGGCGGCCTTGCCGTCCGGGGACAGGAACAACTTCAGCCCACGCTTGAACTCCGAGTTGTCGAATACTTCCGGCGGCAGGTAGAACGTGCTGTCGTCCTTGGCCTCGTCGAAGGCCCTGCCCATCGCGTCGGAGTTCTTCAGTGCCTCCTCGGACTGGGCGAACAACCCGGTTTGGGTGGAGTAGTTGGCCTGCGTGAGTTGCTTATTGGCCTCTTGGATGGCGATTTGCTGGGGAATCAGGGCGAGCAACTGGGGTTGCACGGCGTTGAGCTTGTCCAGGCTTGCCGTCACGCGGCCGAACTGATCGGTCAGCGCGTCGACTCCGTCGATCGCGTCGAACAACGACCGCACCGCCGCGCAGATGGGGATGTCGTAGCAGTGCGGCTCCCAGTAGAAGTCGTCGAAATTGGCAACCTTCTCCCGCAACTCCTGGACCGTCGCGACGGTTTCCCTGAAGGCGGCGGCCTGCTCGTCAGTCGCGGCCGTGGCCTGCTGCTGCAGCGTGTACTGCTGCTGCAGCAGAGTGATGGAGTTCGAGATCTCGGCAAGCTGCCGGGAGAGATCGGCGGCACGCGCCTGCTGGAACGGCAGGCTCTGCAACTGCGCGGAACTTTGTGCGCTCATGGCGAAACCGAGCGAGGTGTGGTCCAGCGGGGTGCCCAGTGGTCGGGTGATCGACTGCACCATGGCCACCCCGGGCGTTCGGAAGACGGCCTTGGCCACCTTCTCCAGCACGATCATGTTCGCCGGCGTGCGCAAGTCCTTGTCCGACTCGATCATCAGCACTTCGGGGTTGAGCCGGGCGGTGGAGAAGTGCCGCTCCGCCGCCGCGTAACCCACCTTCGCGGGCGCCCAGTCCGGCATGTACTGGCGGGCGTCGTAGCTGGTCTTGTACCCGGGCAGGGCGAGCAGCCCGATCAGCGCCACCGCGACGGAGGCGACCAGCACCGCTTGGGGCCAGCGCACGATGGCTGTCCCGATGCGCCGCCAGCCGCGGGTCCGCATCGCGCGCTTGGGGTCGAATGCGCCAAGTGCCCCCGCCATGGTGATGACGGCGGGCGTCAAGGTCAGCGAGGCCACCAGGGTGACCAGGACGCCGATGCCGGCCGGGATGCCCAGGCTCTGGAAGTACGGCATCCGGGTGAACCGCAAACAGAACACCGCGGCGGCCACGGTCAGACCCGAGCCGATGATCACATGCGCGGTGCTTCGATACATGAGGAAGTACGCCGCCGGGCGGTCCTCTCCGGCTTGGCGTGCCTCCTGATAGCGGCCGAGCAGAAAGATCGCGTAGTCGGTGGCGGCGGCGACCGTCAGCAGCGTGAGCAGGTTGGTGGCGTACGTGGACAACGGAATGACGCCGATGTGCCCCAGGAAGGCGACCACCCCCCGGGCCGCGGCCACCTGGACGGCGACCGTCACCAATGTGATCAGGGTGGTGGTGATCGACCGGTAGACGAGCAACAACATGAGTCCGATCACGCCGAACGTGAGGGCGGTGACCTTGATGTGGCCCTTCTCGCCGACCGCGAACTCGTCGGCGACCAGCGCCGCCGGACCGCTGACGTACGCCTTCACACCCGGTGGCGCCGGGGTCTTGTCGACGATCTCGCGCACGGCGGTCACCGACTCGTTGGCCTGGCTGCCGCCGGCGTCGCCGGCCAGGTAGACGTTGATGAGGGCGGCCTTGCCGTCACTGCTCTGCGAGCCCGCCGCGGTCAGCGGGTCACCCCAGAAGTACTGCACATGCTCGACGTGCTTGGTGTCGGCCGTCATTCTGGCCACCAGGGCGTCGCCGTAGCGGTGGGCCTGATCGCCGAGTGGCTGAGTGCCCTCGATCACGATGGTGGCAAGGCTGTCGGAGTCGTACTCGCCGAACACCTTTCCCACCCGTTGGCTGGCGATCACCGCCGAGGCTTCCTTGGGTGACTGTGCCACGTTGTGGACCCGGCCCACCTCCTCCAGCGGCGGGACGAGCGCATTGCTGGAGGCGGCCAGCGCCAGCCAGAAGATCGCGATCGGGATCGCGAGCCTACGCACCAGGCTGGGAACGCGGGACTGGCGCTCGGCGTCGCCGCTCATCCGGACTTGTCCAGACAGAAGACATAGGGGTCCGCGCCTTCGGCGGAGCGTTCGACCTTGACCACACCGTCGATCGTGATCCGGCAACTCAGCGTGGAGCCGTTGCCCTGGGCCTGAATGTTGGTGGCCACCGCGGGAGTCGTGGTGGTGTCGTTGTAGGACCACGGCAGCACGGCGTTCTCGACCCGTCGCGGGCTGGCGTTGATGTCGAGATAGGTGATGGTGGCGGTGGCGCCGGGCGCGCCGAAGACCTCGAGGCTGACGCGTTTGGGGTTGAACGGGACGATCTGATCGGCGGTGCCGCCGGGGGCCGCGGTGTTGTCGTGGGAACCGTACGCGGCCTGCAACCGGTACACCGCGAACGCGGCGAGTGCGATGACCGCGACGGCGACGGGCACCCTCCAATGCCTGGCAAGCAGACGGCCGATCACGCTCAGGACAGTACTGGTCGGTACCGACGGGCGCGGCGTTACCCTCCCGCGAACGCATCCCGGCTCCGAATCAGACCACTTGCCTAAACCGGGGGACGTGCCGGGTTGACGCCGTAACCTGACTTCATTCGATCGACCGAGACAGAGGGGACCCGTATGAGGATTCGGTCAACGCTTTACAGTGCGTTTGGCGCGCTCGCCCTTGCGGCCGCAGCCATTCCACTGACCACCATCACGTCCCCGGCCGTGAGCCGCGCCGAGGACAACTGCGACTTCAACTACTTCTGGAACGCCGCCACGAACCAGTGCCAGTTCTGCGACACCGCGGTCATGTACTGGAACTACGAGTTGAACCAGTGCTTCCCGATCGATCCCACTCCGTATGTCGATCCCGTCGTCGGGCCGGTCGGTCCCATCGGTGTCGGT
Organism: uncultured Mycobacterium sp.; assembly: GCA_964535335.1. Taxonomy (GTDB): domain Bacteria; phylum Actinomycetota; class Actinomycetes; order Mycobacteriales; family Mycobacteriaceae; genus Mycobacterium. Next base: position 58,151 of record CAZHUU010000009.1, on the reverse strand, counting down.
CCCGATCCGGTCGTCGGACCGGTCGGACCGGTCGGGGTCGGGGGCCTCGGACCGGTGGCGGGACCCGTCGGGCCGGTCGGGGTGGGCCGACGGTAGCGGAACGACGCTTCGGGTGGATCGCCTCGCCGTCGGACTCGGCTGCTCAGCTGTCCCCGTTCCCCACCCCGGATCCGGCCGTATGGCCTAGTCGGGGGGACGCTGGTAGCGGACTTGCGGGTTTGCGGTGACCATGTCGTCGTAGAGGATCGCCATCCGGTCGACGTACCACAGTTTGGCGCCGGCGATGAGCACCATCCCTAGCGCGGTGGGCCATAGCTGCAAGGTGACGAGCCCCCAGACGAGAAACGGCAGGCCGGTCATCGACGCGGCATTGAGCACATTGGGAATGGTCCGATGGCGTTCGGGTACTGGTTTCTCCGTCCTGTTGGACCAGAACTGCTCGCCAAGAACGCATTTCGTCATCCATGCGTGGTCATCCGCGGCTGGGCCGAAAGCGCGCGGGTTGAACCATATCCACCAGAGCGCGAGGGCGAGGGGAATTACGGACCAGTATTCCAGCCAGGTGCGACTCCAGATCGCTGCCACGAGCAACGGCAGCGTGAGGAAGCGAGTCCAACCGCTCCATGGATTGGCGTGCCGTGCCCAGCCGACATCATCGAGTCGGAAAACCGACGCGATCCTGCTCTCCCACGTCATCGGTCCTCCGATGCCTGTCCTGAACGCAATCGTCGGTCGGCGGCCGCGATCTCGGAGTCGCGCCAAACAGGGGACGGGTAGGAGGCGCCTGAATAGGCTTCAGCGGTGGCGGAGCACTGGTGCGGCCGCCGACCTGAAGGGGGGACGCATGTCACGAGCAGTGGGAGACCGCTATCAATGTGGTGCATGCGGAGCGGTACTTGTCTATGAAAAGGCCTGCCCATGCTGCAAATCGTCTGATGATCACGCTGAAATGTGCTGCGGCAAGACCATGGCGAAAGTAGAGCCCTAACCACAACGCCACATCCGTTCGGTAAGCCGTCGCTCAATAGTAGTTGCGGTCGGATGCCGGCGCTGGCCGCGGGTTGACGGTGTTGTCCCGATCGCGCCCGGCCGCGTTAGCATGCCGCCCATGAAGATCCTCCTCGACGACGCCGACATGGACGCGCAGTTGAGCCGCACCCTCATCGCCGTCGCGGCCGAGGCGAGCGATCTCGGTGAAGCGCTGGCAACAGCCGGTCGGGTTACCCCGGGTGATTACGACTCCTGGTATGCCGAATGGTCGGCGACGGCCAAGGCCGCCCAGGAAGCCGCCGACCGGTCCGCCGAGGGCGGCCATGCCGTGACGGCGCGCAAGACCTACCTACGAGCGTCGGAGTACTGGCGTCAGGCGTTCTTCTTCCTGAGGCACGACATCACAGACGAGCGACTGCAGCAAGCATGGCATCGGCATCGGCGCACCTTCCGCGCCGCCCTTCCGTTCTTCCAATCCCGAGTGGTGGCAACGGAGATCCCGTTCGACGGTGTCACGATGACGGGGTATCTGTTTCTCGCGGGCGACGATGACGCACCGCGGCCAACCGTGTTGGCGCCGTGCGGCTATGACTCGACGGCCGAGGCCGGGTATTGCGCCACCGGCTACATGGCCCTGGCCCGCGGCTACAACTTCTTCGTGTTCGAAGGACCGGGCCAGGGCGGGATGCTGTACGAACACCGGATCCCGATGCGCCCCGATTTCGAGGTGCCCTTCGCCGCTGCGTTCGCCTGGTTGATCGACCAGCCCGGGGTGGACCCGGGGCGGGTGGCCATCGTCGGCCGGTCGTTCGGTGGATACCTGGGACCGCGCGCGGCGGCGTTCGAACCGCGCATCGCCGCCCTTGTCGCCGACCCCGGCCAGTTCGACTTCACCAGCCGGATGACCAAGTTGTTCGGCGGCGCAGCACAAGTGCAGAAGGTCATCGACGCCGATCCCGAGGTGGATGCGCAGTTGGAGGCGCTACTGGACGAGCCGCGCAACACCGAGTGGTACGGGGCACGGATGGCGACCCTGGGAGCCGCCGCGGTGGGTGACTTCATCAGGCGCCAGCTCACCTTCGACCTCAGTGACTGTGTGGGATCGATCGCGTGCCCGACGCTGATCACCGAGGGCGAGGGCGACTTCGCCGCGCAGGGCGAAGCCCTATACGACCATCTGCAGCCCGGGATCCGCAAGGAGCTCAAGCGTTTCCACGAGGCCGAAGGTGCGGGTGGGCACTGCGAGGGGCTGGGGGCGACCCTATTCGAGGGCTACGCCTTCGACTGGCTCGACGACGTCCTCGGGATGAACCGGCGGTAAAGCTGCCTACGTCGTCAGCGGGAAGAGCTCAGCTCATCACCGCACCTGTCGATCCGCTCTGGCCTTTCTGAGGTCGGGCTGGGATCGTTCCAACGGGGTGAGGATCACGATCAGCCAAAGTGCGGTCAGCGTTGCGCAGGCAAGAGCGCCGACGAACATCCACGCGCTGGGCCCGGCTGAGCGTCCCGGTGGCGTGGTCTGGTGCCACCACACCGTCCCGAGCCCCAACACTGTCGCGATCCCGGTGACGTAGGCGGCCGCGCAACACCAGCGAAAGCGACGCAGACCGATCGCCGCCACCGACAGGATGGCCGCGAGCGTGAACGATCCGAGCGCGATTCGAGATATCCATGCCGTGTGCGTAGGTGCGGCGGCGTCGGTAGTCGAATCAAGCCAGCCGTACAGAATGCCCCCGCCGAGAGTCGCGATCGCGCCGAGCGTGAAGGCACGTACCCGCCCGCTTATCCATACATCCTCGAGCACGCGCCGACTTATGTGTCGGAGCGCCGTATCGATATCGGTTCGGCAATCTGTGGCCACCTTCAAGTGGTCGGATGGAGGAGCGGGAATGTTCCCGAGTCCGCAGGCTCAGTGCTCGGCGGGAACCAGGGCGTGCCCTTGCCCGACTGTATAGCCAAGTGCGCCTCCGGTCGGGTCGGCGCAGGGAGGCGAACCGAAAATGCCAACACTGAAACGTCTGGGCGACCTCGAACGCACGATCATGGATCATCTGTGGGACACCAACGGGCCGCAGACGGTGCGGCAGGTCCATCACGCCCTCTCTATGCGGCGTCACCTGGCCTACACCACCGTCATGACCGTCCTACACCGGCTTTCCTCCAAGGATCTCGTGGTCGAGATCCGAGACGACCGCGCGTATCGGTACGCACCGACCCGCACTCGAGATGAGATGGTTGCCGCTCTGATGGCCGACGCGTTGGATCAGGTCACCGACCGCGGCTGCCGACAAGCCGCACTCATGCAATTCGTCGGGCGGGTCGGAGCCGACGAGGCGGAGGCGTTGCGTCATGCCCTGGCCGCGACCGGCAATCTCCGGGCCAGTCGAGGCGGCTACCCCCGCCATACTCAAGCGCACGAATTGCGTCCCGCCACAACGCAAGAATTTCTTCGCCGCTTTCAACGCTAGCCCGGACAATTCATCGCGTAGGGAATCTCATGAACCGCTTCTTGACATCGGGTCCGCAGTATTTTCCCGGCTGGCTCAGCGTCGCCTTCTCGACGGCCCTGGCACTCGGCATCGTGCATCATCTGCCATGCCTGATCTTCGGTCGTGCGAATCGGTGGTTCCACGCCGGCCACGCGGCGATGGCCCTGTCCATGATCTACATGTACCTGTCGATGTCCTACGACTGGAACTGGCTGCCGGCGACGTGGCAGATGTGGTTCTTTGCGGCCACGTCGATCGCGATCACCGGCTACATCCTCAGCAGGTTCATCCGGCGGGAACCCATGAATTTCCTCTGGATTCTCCTGCTGGTCCAGCAGGCGGCGATGGCCTACATGTGGTATCCGATGATGCGCTGGAACGCGATCCTCATCTTTGTCCTCGTGTCATGGTTTGCCATCGAGACGTTCGGTTGGGCCGCCAACCTCTTCCCGGACGACGTTCGGAGACGGGAGAACCGCACCTGGTTCCCCTACGAACTCGTCGTCCGACCGGTCGCGGCCCAGGGCAGAAATCCCGTGACCGTGACAGCAGACCGGACGGGCACCGCACTGACTGAGGCTGCGTCCGATGAGGCGAGTGACTGCCACACCGGCGGTCATCTCGTGGGTTCGGGCTGGAAGGACCGCGCGGTGATGGCGATCATGGCCCTGTCGATGGGCTATATGTTCTATGGCATGCAACTGCTGCGATGACCGAAGGCGCCGGGCCCGAACCGGTGGCGGTGGTCAACCAGCCGAAGCCCTCAGAGGCTAGGTCGTGGTCGATCCGCAAGTGCAGGTCCCGCAATTGCAGCGCGGTGTGCACGTGCAGTGCGGATTGTCGCAGCCCGCATCGCCCTTCGGATCGGGATGTAATCGCCACTCCGCCACGCCTTCACCGCGACCTGTCCGGCTCTGGTCCAGGTCGCGACGGACGACACGCTTTGTCCTACCTCGGAGACCCGGAGAGCGGTGTCCCGCATGCCGAAAGCGACCCTGAAGAGCTATCCGGGGCAGCATTTCGACGTCTACGTCGAGCCGCTGTTCGACACGGTGATCGCCGATCAGCTCGACTTCCTGCGAGCGGTGGCGCCCGTCATGCGTTAGGTCATCAAAGAGCCCAATTGAACACCTGAAAGGCCAGGGTCCCCAGGCACAGCATCACACCGAGGTAGGGGGTCACGGTCGGCACATCGATGTAGCCGCCGTGTTCGCGGTGGCGTCGCTTGATGAGGATCAGTGCGGCGTTCACCAGAGTGAAGATGACGAGCACCAGCAGGCTGGTGAGCTGAGCCAGTGATACCAGCGGGAGCGCCGCAGCACCGACGATCATGGCCGCAACGACGACGAGGGTAGCCGTCACCGGCGTTTGGTAGGAGCCGTGCACGCGGCCGAATCTGCGGTGGATCCAGCCCTCGTGGGCCAGCCCGTACAGGATGCGCGAACCCATGATGATCTGCACGATGACGCCATTGACCGCGGCAATCATGCCGATCAGGCTCAGGGAAACTCCGTGGCTGGCACCACTTCGCTCGAACACCAGCGTGAGTGGTGCATCGCTGCCGGCAAGTTCGGCGGGGGCGACGACGGTCGTGGAGACTACGACGACCAGTAGATAGAGGACGGTCGAAGCCAGTAGCGCGAACAGGATGGCCAGTGGCATGGTGCGGCGTGGATTCTTGGCCTCTTCGGCCACGTTGACCATGTCCTCGAATCCGATGAAGGCGTAGAAGGCCAGGAAGGCGCCGGCGAAGACGCCGCCGAGGCCGACGGCCGGGTCGATTCTGAGCAGGTTGGCGACGTCGATGTGCCCGAATGCTTTGCGGCCGAACCAGATGACCAGGATCAGGCCCAGCACCTCCAGGCCGGTCAGCGCCGCCGCCATCGTCGCCGACTCGCCGATTCCCTTGATCGCGATCGCGCCCAGCACCACCAGCAGGCCCACGGCGGCAACGGCGGTCGGAATGGAGACAAAGGAGTTCAGATAACCCGCGAAACCCTGCGCCAGAGCGGCAGCCGAAGCGACCCCGCCGCCGACCATCGTCAAACCGATCGCCGTTGACAGCCAGCGCTTTCCGAACGCGCGGTGCAGGTAGACCGAAACGCTGGCGCTCACCGGGTAGCGTCCCGCGAGTTCCATGTAGGACAGCGCGGTGACGGTGGCGGTGGCCATCGCGATGAGGAAGGCCAGGGTGGTGCTGGATCCTGCGAACCCCGCGACCTTCCCGACCAGTACATAGATGCCGGCCCCGAGGATGTTGCCGAGTCCGTAGAGGGTGACGAGCGGCAGGCCGAGTGTCCGGTTCAGCTTGGGGTCGTCGTCCGCGGATTCCGTCACTGCCGTGTCGGCAGTTCCCGGGTGAGTCGCGCCAAACCGAACTCAGCCCAGCCCGTGGCGCCCATCCGACAGAGTGTATTCGGCGCGAAGGATCTGACGTCGTGTCGGTCTACCGCTATGCCAGCGCGCGCCTTAGTGTGTCCGCGTCCTCCGCGGCGACGCGTTCGATGAAGTGAACGAGCGCGGCCTGTCGGCCGCTGCGGTTCGGGGCATCGCGAAGTGCATCGATCATCAGATCGACCACAAGCTCTTCACGCCGGTGGCTGGGGACGTACTTGAAGGCACGTGCATCACGCAGCTGAACCACCAAGTTCTTGACGGTAAGTCGTTGCAGCACCGTCATCACAGTGCTGTATGCCAGCGGTCGGCGGGCGGACAGGGCGCGATGAACCTGTCGGACGGTCTGCGGCCCGGCGCCGTCCCACAATTGGTCCATGATCGCGCGTTCCAGGCTTCCCAGACGTCGTGACGTCTCCATGTCTGTTCGTCTCCTCCGCGGCCGGCCGTGACGGTGCTTGACAATCAGTCGCGCGGAGATCGTCTTCAGTTCCCGAAAGCCAGGAACCGGACTCTCTCAGGTGCCGCAGTTGCAGTCCGGTCCGCAGGTGCAGTTCACGCAGGTGCAGCTCGGGTTGTCGCAACCGCTGGCGGGCTGGCCGCAGTTGCAGTCCGGCCCACAGGTGCACGGCGAACAGGTGCAGTTCGGGTTCTGACAGCCGCTCTGCTTCGTCATCTCAGTCATCCGCAGATTGTGGCACGACGGTTTCGGGCCGTCGGTTCTTGCGCCGAGATTCCACGATGGCCTCGGCGATCAGCACGATGACCAGCGTCACGCCGAACGACGGATACAGCACCGCCAGGGCGGTGGCGATAACGCCGATCGCGATGACCGCGCCACGAGGGGTGTTCGACCGCAGCTCCGCACCGCTCCGCCCCGGCAGGCCTGCGGTTCCGGTGGGCCGTCGCTTCCACCACATCATGGTGGCGGTGACGATGCTGGTCAGCAGGCCCAGGCAGAACACGGTGGCGAGGATCCGGGTGAAGACGCCGTACTGGGCGCCCATGTGGGTGTTGACCCCCCAGCTAGTGATCTGGGACAGGGCGCCGTCCTGGTCCGCGGTGGCGTTGGCGATGGTCTGCCCGGTGAACTGGTCGAGGTAGAGCGTCCGCTGTTCGGACAGCTTCTGCGGCCAGTGGTTGACCACGGTGTAGCTGCCGTAGGTCGTCTGACCCTCCTCGGTGCTGTTCGACGGCGGCACGATGGAGTAGCCCGGAATCATGTTATCCGACTTGGCGATCCGGTCGATGTCGCTGAAGCTCAACGGCTTTGACACCGCGCCCGTCGCCGCCGAGGCGTAGACCGGGTCCTCCTTGTCGGCCCACGCGATGCGGCGGCCGAGCCGGTCGAAATCACCGACCTTCGCCGGCGTCGACGGCGCATCGATCTCAGTGGCCGGTGTCAACGTGGCGGCCACCGCACGCCAGTTCTCCCCCCAGTACCGCGACCAGGTCAGGCCCGAGACGATGTAGCCGATCAGCACCACGGAGACCAGGATGCCGGTGGTGGCATGCAGGTCGCGCCACCGGATCCGACCGCCCTTGCTCCACCGGATGACCAGCCGTGGCTTTCCCCTCTCGATGGCCCGCGGCCACCACAGGTAGACGCCGGTGGCAGCCAGCACCAGGACCCACACCGCCGCCATCTCGATGGCGAGGTTGCCGATGCCGACCTTGATCGAGGCGTCGGGATAGGCCGAGGGCGCGATCAGATGTCCCAGCGACGGCAGCGACAAGGCCGGCCCGTCGTTGCCGAACAGCCGGTGCAGCTGGTTGGCCCAGCCGACCAGGCCGTCGAGCTCGTGGCGTTGTCCGAGGTAATCGCCGTTATAAGGGTCGATGAAGACCTGGGTGACGTTCCGTTCGCCCACCGCCGGCTCCTCGGCGGGCAGGAAGTCGACCTGGGTGGAGCGGTCCGGCGACTGGGGCGGCGTGACGGCGTCCAGCACCATCGCGGAGTTCACGTGCCGGCGGGCGGTGTCGATCTGGGCGTCCAGCGAGACCGCCGACGCCGACGGGCTGACGACCTGCAGATCTCGGTGCAACCACAGATCCAGCGGTTGGGTGTAGAGGATGATCAGGCCCGTCCCGGCCAGCAGGATCAGGACCGGTGCGGCGAACAGCCCGATCCAGAAGTGCAGTCGCCAGATGCGCCGCAGTATCGCGGCTTGGCCGCGACGCTCGTCGCGTTCGACCGGTTCACGCTCGACAGTGACCACCACAGCCCTCCAAATGGCTCGCGCTTCTGATCACTAGTCGCGCGGTAGGGGGTTGCGGTTCCCGGGATCAGCCGGCGCGGTCGTCCCGACGGGTGGCGGCGATCATGTCGTCACGCGCGCGGGCCACCCGGGAGCGGATGGTGCCCAGTGGGCAGCCGCAGACCTCGGCGGCTTCGTCGTAGGACAGTCCCAGCACCTGTGTCAGAACCAGGGCGTCGCGGCGGTCCGGGTCGAGGCCGTCGAGCAGCATCCGGACCTCGACGACGTCCTCGAAGCGCGCGGTACTGTGCGGGGTGCTGAGCAGCCCCTCCAGGTCCACCTGCGAGGTGGTCCGGGGCCGGGCCTGGTTGCGGCGGATCTGGTCGACGACGACGCGACGAGCGATCGACAACAGCCACGTCCTCGCCGAGGATCGCCCGGCGAAGCGCGGCAGCGCACCGATCACCCGCAGATAGGTTTCCTGGGTCAGGTCATCGGCGCTGCCGGGATCGGCGAGGAAGGCCACCGTGCGCCACACATCGCGCTCGGTGGCCCTGATGAACTGGTCGAGGGCCGCCCGGTCACCACGCCCGGCGGCCAGCGCCAGGACGGTGAGCGGATCCTCGTGGGTCACGGACAGTCACCTTAGGCGATCGAGGTTCCCGGCGGGGTTCGGGCGGGGGGTGGCCGGTAAATTCGTACTCGACGTGCGGAACTTTCTGCGGGTCAGGCCCGACTGTCAGGGCGAGGCTTGTGTGCCGGACCGCAGGTGCACTGAGGAGGACGATGACCACCACCGTCGCCGGCGGGACGGGTGCGCCGCCGGTTCGGCGTGTCGAACTCGATGTGTCGGGGATGACATGTGCGGCGTGCGCCGCCCGGGTGGAGAACCGGCTCAACAAGCTCGACGGCGTGCGCGCGTCGGTGAATTACGCCACCAGGGTCGCCACCGTTGACGCGCCGAGTGCGATGTCTTCCGACGACTTGTGCGACGTGGTCCAGCGCGCCGGCTATGAAGCCGAGCTTCGCGCCCTCGGCAACGACCTGCGCCCGGACCCCGACGAGGCCACGGCTCGCTCACTGCTGCTCCGGCTGGCCGTGGCCGCGGTCCTGTTCGTACCGCTCTCGCATCTGTCGGTGATGTTCGCCGTGCTGCCGTCGACCCGCTTCACCGGCTGGCAGTGGATGCTCACCGGGCTGGCCCTACCCATCGTCACCTGGGCCGCCTGGCCCTTCCACCGGGTCGCGCTCCGCAACGCGCGCCACGGCGTCGCCTCCATGGAGACCCTGATCTCGGTGGGGATCACCGCGGCGACGTTGTGGTCCCTGTCCACCATCTTCGTCCCATCCCCGCACCGGCAGACCCATGGCGTCTGGCAGGCGCTGCTGAGCAGCGACGCCATCTACCTCGAGGTCGCCGCCGGGGTGACGGTCTTCGTGCTGGCAGGCCGTTACTTCGAGGCGCGCGCCAAGTCCAAGGCCGGCAGTGCGCTGCGCGCGCTGGCCGCGTTGAGCGCCAAGAGCGTCACGGTGCTGCTCGCCGACGGCGTCGAAATGGTGCTGCCCGCGGGCGAGCTCAAGGAACAGCAGCGCTTCGTCGTGCGGCCCGGAGAGACCATCGCCGCCGATGGTCTCGTCGTCGAGGGCAGCGCCGCCGTCGACATGAGCGCGATGACCGGTGAGTCGAGGCCGGCCCGGGCCGAACCGGGGGCCAGCGTGATCGGCGGGACCGTGGTGCTCGACGGCAGGGTCGTCGTCGAGGCGGCGGCCGTGGGCGCCGACACCCACTTCGCCGGCATGGTGCGGCTCGTCGAGCAGGCGCAGGCGCAGAAGGCGGACGCTCAACGACTGGCCGATCGCATCGCCGGTGTCTTCGTTCCGGCGGTGTTCGTGATCGCGGCGCTGACGGCCGGCGGGTGGCTGATCGCCGGCGCCGGGTCGGACAAGGCGTTCTCCGCGGCCCTAGCCGTGCTGGTCATCGCCTGCCCGTGCGCACTGGGCCTGGCCACCCCGACCGCCATGATGGTCGCCTCCGGACGTGGCGCCCAGTTGGGCATCTTCCTCAAGGGCTACCGGGCGCTGGAGGCGATCCGCAGCATCGACACCGTGGTGTTCGACAAGACCGGCACCCTCACCACCGGGCACCTGGCCGTCACGGCGGTGACCCCCGGCCACGGGTGGCGGTCCGACGAGGTGCTGGCCCTGGCCGCCGCCGTCGAGTCCGGATCCGAACACGCCATCGCCACCGCGATCCTGGCCGTCGCCGACGAACCCGAGCCGGTGGTGGATTTCCGCGCTTTGCCGGGGCGCGGCGTCACCGGGATGGTGGGGTCACGGCGCGTCGACATCGGCAGGCCCAGCTGGGTCGGACTCGACAGGGTCGTGCCCGGATCGGTGGCGGCGGCACGCCGAGCCGGGGAGTCGGAAGGGCAGACCGTCGTCCTCGTGGCTGTGGACGGCGCGGTATGCGGTTCGATCGCGGTGGCGGACGGGGTCAAGGACACCGCCGCCGCAGCGGTGGCCGCGCTGCACGAGCGTGGTCTGCGCACGGTCCTGCTGACGGGCGACAACCCCACCGCGGCTGCGGAAGTGGCGGCCCAGGTGGGAATCGATGAGGTCATCGCCGAGGTGCTGCCCGAGGGCAAGGTCGACGTCATCGAGCAGCTTCGTGAGCGCGGCCGGGTGGTCGCCATGGTCGGCGATGGCATCAACGACGGTCCGGCCCTGGTATCTGCGGACCTGGGCCTGGCGATCGGGCGGGGCACCGATGTGGCGATCGCCGCGGCCGATGTGATCCTGGTTCGTGACGATCTGCGTTCGGTTCCCCAGGCTCTCGATCTCGCACGGGCCACCATGCGCACCATCCGGATGAACCTCGTCTGGGCCTTCGGCTATAACGTGGCCGCCATCCCGATCGCGGCCGCCGGCCTGCTCAATCCGCTGATCGCCGGTGCCGCGATGGCCTTCTCGTCGTTCTTCGTCGTCTCCAACAGCCTGCGGCTGCGGAACTTCAGCCGTGACAGCACCGCACCGGAAGGGTGAAAACCGCCATGAGCCAGACGTTCTCCGTCACCGGACTGAGTTGTCAGAGCTGTGTCAACCACGTCACCGAGGCGATCAGCGCGCTACCGGGCGTGCAGAGTGTGTCAATCGACCTCGAGCCCAAGGGCGCGTCGACCGTGCACGTCGAGGCCGCCCAGCCGCTCGGTGACGATGAGGTGCAGGCCGCCCTGGCCGAGGAAGGGAACTACTCGCTGCTGCGGTGACGGGCCAGTTCGCGAAGCATGTTGTTGTAGGCCGCCAGGTCGTCGTCATAGCCGGCGTCCTCGTGCCGGTCCGAGCGGACCGCCGCACGGCGGTCCTGACGCGCCCACTGCGCCACCAGTGCGATCACCACCATCAACAGCGGCGCCTCGCTCGAACCCCAGGCGATCGCACCGCCGAGGTGCTGGTCGGCATTGATGTTCGCCACCCACGGGAGGGCCAGGCCGCGGTAGAAGTTCCCACCCACCGTCGATTCCATCGTCATCATGGCGATCCCGAAGAACGCGTGAAACGGCATGATGGCGAACAACAATGCGAGCCTGCCGAGGAAGGGCAGCCGGCGGGGCCCGGGATCCACGCCGATGATGCCCCAGTAGAACAGGTAGCCGGTGATCAGGAAGTGCAGCGCCATGAATTCGTGGCCCCAGTGGTAGCGCACGAAGGTGTCGAACAGCGGGGTGAAGTAGACGGCGTACAGCGAGCCGACGAACAACATGAAGGCGGTGATCGGATTCGACAGGAATGCGGTGAACGGTGAATGCACCGCGCGCACAATCCATTCCCGCGGCCCCGCCGGCGCCCCCGGCGCGGCGCTCGGCAGGACCCGTAGCGCCAAGGTGACTGGCGCGCCCAGTACCAGCAGCACTGGGACGAACATGTTCAGCGTCATGTGTTCCACCATGTGCACGCTGAACATCGCCGATCCATAGGACCGTACGCCGGAGCTGGTGGCGAGCAACAGAGCCGCGCAACCGGCGAGCCAGGACAACGTCCTGCCCAGCGGCCAGCCGTCACCCCGCCGACGCAGCCGCAATACGCCGTACAGATAGACGGCGGCGAAGCCGAGGGCCGCGACGCCGAGGAAGGTGTCGAACCGCCAGACGGTGAGCAGCCGCCACGGCGTCACCGCGCCGGGTAGCTGGTAACCCAATAACACGTCCCAGACGGTCGGCTCAGTGGCGAGCAACACGGGTGCCGTCTGAACCGCCATCAGCGACAGCGCCGCCAGCGTTGCCGACACCGTGACGACGGCGCCGAGGGGTGCGGGGCCCGTGCTCTTGCCCCGCACCGAAGCGGCATCCGAGATCAGGCCTGTCACCAGGGCCGCGGTGACGACAATCGCCAGCCAGCCGTACCCCGACGTCAGATTCTCCAGTCCTACCCGCAGCCCCACCAGCACGGTCCCGTACAGCAGCGCCGCCGCCGCGGCGCCGAGTGCAGCGACGCGGACCCGACCGCGCACCGCGGCGACGGGCGGGGCAACCGCGGCGACCATGCGCAGGCCGGCCCACACCGAGACGGCGATCGCGAACACGATCACGGTGCTCGTCGCGTAGTCGTGGTTCGGTCCCTCACCCGCGCCGCCGGTCACCGGGACGGCGACGACCCCGACCACGGCCGGAATCAGCAGCGGGACATGCCATTCCCAGCGCACGGTCAGTCGGGCGAACACCGCGATGACGGCCGCGGCCGTCGCGACGACGATCCAGGCTCGCGCGGTCTCCGAAGCGTCGACTCCCGCACCGAGACCGCCGTCGCCGAGCATTCGGATGACCGGCACGCCGGCATCGGTGGCGGCCTGCACACCCACCATCGCCACCGCCACGCCACACCAGAGCACCGCCAGCCGCTCCACCACCAGATGCGCACGGAACGCCGGCGGGTCAACGGTGCCCGCCTCGTCTGGTTGCGCGGTGATGAGGACCAGCACCAGCCCGCCGAGGCACATCGCGCCGGCGAACCACGCGGTGAAGTGGCCGAGCGCCGCCACGACGGTCGTCGAGGTTGCGGGGGAGAGGATGAACGCCGCGTAGGCGGCAACGGCACCCGCCGCCAACACGTAACCGCCCAGCAGTGTCCACGCGGCCCGCCGGGGCGGCGCATCGACGGTATGTGCCGAGGTCATGGGTGCCGAGTCTAGATAGGCCCTATGCTGCTGCGCGGCGCGGCGGGAACTTTCCGCGCCCAGCCCACCACTAATCCACCGTGACAACACGGCCACAACGCAGCGAGATGACCCCATGATCCAGGACCTGACCCTGAGATGGTTCGTCACGGCCCTGTTCGTCTTCAGCGCCGGCGTGTGTATCTCCGCGATCGCCAGGAACCGACACTCGGCCAGCGGCCTGATCAGCCACCTCCTGCATGCGATCATGGCCGTCGCGATGGCCGTCATGGCCTGGCCCCGCGGTGCCGACCTCCCGAGTCGAGCGCCGATGATCTTCTTCCTGGCGGCCGCCGCCTGGTTTCTGGTCGTCACCGTCCGGGCGTCCGAACATCGGGTGGCGAACGGCTACCACACCTTCATGATGCTGGCGATGGCGTGGATGTACGCGGTCATGGGGGGCCTGCCGCTTCCGCGGCGGGAGGAGCCGGCGCCGATTGCCGCGATGCCCGGGAAGTCGATGCCCGGCATGCCCGGGATGGACATGCCCGGTTCGTCGGGGCACGCCGGTGCCGGGCCCGCGAGCTGGGTCGAAGTGCTCAATTGGGTGTGCGCCCTCGGCTTCGCCGCGGCGGCGGTGTTCTGGTTCTATCGGTTCGTCACCGCGCGGGTGCAGTCGTCGAGCGATGAGTCGCACTCGACCGTCGGCATTCTCTGTCAGCTGGCGATGGCGACCGGCATGGCGATCATGTTCGCCGTGATGCTCTAACCCGCTCAGGCCGCGGAGCCGTCGGCCGACCGCAGATGGCTGCGACGACGGCCGCGAGAGGCGTTGCCGGGCAGGACGATGTCGTCCGGATCGCCCATCCCGGTACGGTCGGGTTGGGGGCCGCCCGGGCGGTCCCGCCGCCACACCAGTAGCGCCAGCACCGCGCTGATTACCACGGGAAGGTGGGTCAGCGGCCGGTCCAGCGTGATCCGGCCCTCGTCGGTGTCGATGATCTCGTAGAGGACCAGGAATGCCGCGAAGCTCGCCAGCACCCACACCAGTCCGCCGGCGATGACAGGCCGGACCGCCGCCGCCAGCATCGCCACGCCCAGGGCGGCCGACCAGGCCGTCGACTCGTGGAGCACGTGCTCGGCCGTGGCCGCGTGCGGTACGCCCAAGTCCGCGCCCAGCCACTGGGCCAGCGCCAGACCCAACTGTCCGAGGCCGATGGCCCCCAGTGCCCACCGTCGCCAGGAGATCGATCCGCGAGCGGCGCTCCGGGGCTGTCCGGTCGCCGGTTGTCCGACCGCGGCGACCTGCGAGCGGCCTGCCAGTCGGCGCAGCAACTGGGTCTGCTCGACCGCCGCAGCCTGCCAGTCGCGGCATGCTGCGCAGTCGGCGAGATGCTCGTCGACTCGGGCCGCGGGGATGGGTTCGCGCTCCCCGTCGATGCGTGCCGACAGCGCCTCACGAGCGGTGTCGCAGTCCATGTGTCAATAGTCGCGCACGGACGCGGGTTTGTTCCAACCGCCGGGCGAGCGGTTCATGCCTGCGTGACGGGAAAGACGCATTTTCGCTATTGCCAGAACCGACTGGCCACAGACTGTTTACTTACAAGATTCTGTCCAACAGGGGGTTCGGTACGTGCGTCTCATCGACTTCAAGGCCAAGACGCCACTCATCGGTATGTCGATGGTCTTTCTCGCCATGGCGCTGGTGGCGGTGACCGCCTACCTGCGGGTGGGCTGGTACTCGGTGATCGGCTACGCCATCGCCGCGGCCGTCGCGGTGTTCGGCTTCATCTTCACCTTCCGCGACATACCGACCCCACCGCATAACGGAGCGGGCGGCTCGTCGGCGGGAGCCGGGCAGTGACCGCCCTGCCGGAGGAGGCCGTCGGGCCCCCCGCGATCAACGCGGAGGACGCGGGCTACCACAAGAGCCTCAAACCGCGGCAGCTGCAGATGATCGCCATCGGCGGCGCGATCGGAACCGGCTTGTTCCTCGGCGCGGGCGGCCGGCTGGCCAGCGCCGGTCCGGGGCTGTTCCTGGTGTACGGGTTCTGCGGCATCTTCGTCTTCCTGATCCTGCGCGCCATGGGCGAGCTGGTGCTGCACCGGCCGTCGTCCGGCTCGTTCGTGTCCTATGCCAGGGAGTTCCTGGGGGAGAAGGCCGCCTTCGTGGCGGGCTGGATGTACTTCCTGAACTGGGCGATGACCACCATCGTCGATTCGACCGCCATCGCCACCTACTGCCACTACTGGAAGGTGTTCGAGGCCGTACCGCAGTGGCTGATTGCGCTGATCGCCCTGGCGCTGGTGTTCGCGATGAACATGGTGTCCGTCGCCCTGTTCGGCGAGTTCGAGTTCTGGGCGGCGATGATCAAGGTGATCGCGCTGCTGGGTTTCCTGGTCGCCGGCACGATATTCCTGGCCGGCCGCTACCAGATCGACGGGCACTCAACCGGATTCAGTGTTCTCAGCAACAACGGCGGGCTGTTCCCCGTCGGTCTGCTTCCATTGGTTGTCGTGACGTCGGGTGTCGTCTTCGCCTACGCCGCAGTCGAACTCGTCGGCACGGCGGCGGGGGAGACCGCGGAGCCGGAGAAGGTCATGCCCCGGGCCATCAACTCGGTGATCGCCCGAATCGCGCTGTTCTATGTCGGCTCGCTGTTCCTGCTCGCGCTGCTGCTGCCCTACACCTCCTACTCGGCCGCGGAAAGCCCCTTCGTGACGTTTTTCGGCAAGATCGGGATCACCGGCGGCGGAACCGTGATGAACCTCGTGGTGATGACGGCGGCGTTCTCCAGCCTGAACGCGGGCCTGTACTCCACCGGCCGCATCCTGCGATCGATGGCGACGAACGGAAGCGCCCCGAAGTTCACCGGAGTGATGTCACGGCGGGGTGTGCCCTACGGCGGCATCTGCCTGACCGCGTCCATCGGACTGCTGGGCGTGCTGCTCAACGGGGTGGTGCCGGAGAAGGCGTTCGAGATCGTCCTCAACGTGGCCTCGCTGGGCATCCTGTCGTCCTGGGCGACCATCGTCATCTGCCAGATCCAGCTGTACCGCTGGTCGCAGCAGGGCCGGATGGAGCGGCCCTCGTTCCGGATGTGGGGATCGCCCTACACGGGCTATCTCACCCTGGTGTTCCTCTTTGCGGTGCTGGTGCTGATGGCCTTCAATCGTCCGATCGGGACCTGGACCGTCGCCAGCCTGGCGGTGGTGATCCCGGCCCTGATCGGCGGCTGGTTCCTGGTGCGCCACCGGGTGGCGGAGATCCACGGGACGGGATCGGCCGGCTGATCCGATCGGTGTCGGCCGCCGGAAGTGATCGAACCGTTCAGTTCCTACGTGCTCGGCGGCGGGCGGTGAGCCGCGCCCATAGCCAGGTCAGCGGAACGTCGCGACCGGTGGCCAGATACTCCACCGTTGCTGGATAGTGGCAGACCTCGCGCACCTGGGACAGTCCGGCGGGCTTGCCGACGAGGAGCACCTGGTCGTCAGCGGCGAGCGGGGTGTCCTCGGCCGGCATGAACCGTTGCTCGCCGCCGCGGATGAGCACCAGCGCGGCCAACGGCAGCATCGACTCCCGGTCGTCGGGCTTTCGCATCAGGTCCCGCAGGGTCAGGGCCTGCCCCCGCCGCAACCAGCCGGCGACGGCCGGGGCCTCGTCGGCGGACAGCGTGACGACCTCACGCTGGGGTGTGCGCCTGCCGACGCGGTCCAACAGGTGATCACGGACCTGCACCGACCACTGGTCATCGCGAGTGAGCGCATGTTCGACGAAACTCCAGAACACCGGGGTGAGAATCCGGGCGAGCACCTCGCGGGCGATGAGTTCGGTGGCGATGTACACCGAGTCGATCTGCAGCGTTTCGAGCAGCGCCTTCTTGGCGTTGGTCTGCTGGCGCACCACCAGGTAGGCATCCGGGTTGGCGTGCCGGGCGTGGTCGGCCATGGCGATGTTGACCGTGTCATTGCCGGTGCCGGCGACGAATCCGACCGCTCCGGAGACGTCGGGCTCGTCACCGGCCGGGTCGACGAGGTCGACGGGGACACCGATGGCGGCGAGGTCGCCGAGGACGGCGTCGGCGAACTCGCCGTCGGCACAGACCAGCCACCTGCGGGCGGCGAGATCGGAACGCTCGGGCAGTAGTTGCTCCTGATCGTTGTCCATCAACCAACGCAGCAGTTGATGAGTGACCGGCCGGTGGATCGACAGGGCGAGGTAATCGCCGAACCGGTCGTCGGCATTGATCGCCGACGCCGGGGCGAAGTGTTCCATCCGGGTCCGGGTGCGTTTCTGGGCGCATCGACCGAGCACGGGCAGGTCCGGTCGCAGCAGCGACGCCGCCATCACCACCGCCAGATTGGCGTCGTCGTCGTTGGTCAGGGCCAGCACCCCCTCGCACTCCCGGTGCCCCAGGCCGGCCATGCCGAGCACCGCCGGTGTGGCGCAGTCGCCTTCGAGAGCGGGGACGTCGAAGCTGAGTTGCCCGGATGACACCGACTGGACCCGGTCTTCCCGTTTGTCGATGACGACGAACCGGCGGTAGTGCTCGTCGAGGTCGGTGCCGACGAGCCGGCCGGCGTCCCCGTAGCCGGCGACGATGACGAACGGTTCGACCAGCCGGCGGACCTGTCGGCGGAACTGCTGTGCGGCCACGGCAGCCTGGAAGGCGCTGCTCTGGATGAGTGAGAAGAACACGCCGATGGCGTAGGCCCAGCTGATGACGAGCAGGAAGATCGACATCGCCATCCACATCCGTTGCGGATAGGAGAAGGGATAGGGGGCCTCGGTGAAACCGACCGTGGTCAACGTGATGGTCATCTGGTAGAACGCGTCGAACACGTTCAGCCGGTGCGGGTTTCCCTGTGGGTCGACACCAGGCATGAACAACATCCCGGCAGTGCAGAAACTGAACGTGGTGATGACGACGATCAGCGGCCCCCGCATTCGGCGCATGAGCAGAAAGATCACCTCGGTCGTCGGCACCGTCGTTGGGATGTCGACCGGCGCGCGGCGCACTCCCCGCCGTCGGGCCCAGAGGTGGACCAGGTTGAGCGGGTTGGTCATTGGATCGGCGACCGCTACCGACGGCGGAACGTCGCCGTCTCGACGACGAGTAGCGTGACCGACACGAGGTTGGCCAGTAACGCACCGCCCGACAGCGACACCACACTGGCAGTGGCGTGCTCGTCGAGTCCGTGCGGCGATACCTGGGTCGCCCACACCCACATCCCCGCCGCGGCGGCAAGTTGAAGCAACGCGACCAGACTGGTGGCCAGATGTATCGCACCCAGTTGGGTGCTGTCCCCGAACTTCAACACCGTCGTGATCAGAGCGACCACGAGCGCACTGAACAGTTCCCAGGAGTTGTGGAGTTCCGGGTTGCTGATATCACCGACGAAGAACCCGAAGTTCAGCGTCGCAGCGAGCAACACGAAGAAACCGAAAACCACCTTCTCGAGGTTCACAGCGGCAGCCTAATCGAGCCGGCGCTGATCAACGGCGCATCGAGTGTCATCGACTGCGTGGCGCAGCCGGTAACCGCCCGAAGCTGATCCCGTCGAGAGACTCAGCCGGGTCACTTCAGGTTGGGCAGACCCGCCTCGACCGCGGCGACCTGCGCCTTGCCGACCATCTCGATGAAGTCTTGCGGCACCGGGTTGGTATCGCCGGGGGCGCTACCGAACACCAGGATATTGACCGTCCGGTCGACCGAGAACACCAGCGCCGCCATCGCGGCCTTGCCGTCCGGTGACGTGCCGATGGTGACCTTGGCGTCGGGAGTGACGCCCGGCAGCGGGTTGGTCGGTCCGGTTACCTGCGAGGGCACGGTCTGTTCCGCGCCGGTGAGGGCGGTCGCCGCCTGGGTGGCGTCATCGGCGATGAGCACCGACACGTTGATGGCGTCGGTCCCGGAGGTGAAGGTTTGGGTCACGTCCGGCGGTGTCGGTGTCATCGTCACCTTCGGCTGATCGCCCGACCACGGGGTGTTCGCCACCTGCGGGATGTCGGCGGCCTTCACCAGCAGCGAGGCGTAGTCCGGAGTCGCCTCGGCTTCCGTCGACTCGGCGCTGCTGCTCGCCGCCGAGGTGGTCGTCGATGTCGTGGTCGACTTGCTCGACGACGACGATGACGACTCGTCGTTCTTGCCGCAGCCGGCGACGACCAATCCGAGTGCGACCGCGGCCGCGGTGACTCGAAGAATTGCTCGGGTGCTTACAGGGTCCATAACGGTGCACTCCCTACCGGCCACGCCCGGCTGGCTGGCCAAGTGCAGCCTAAGTGAGCGAGACCGAACCTTTTGTCTATTTTGACCATTCACTTTTTGCGAATCGTGGCCCTGCTGCCGCGAGGGGTCATCCGCCGGCCAGCGCCAGATCGGCCAAAGCCCCGAGGACCGGCGACAGTTGCAAGGTATACCTGACCGTCACATGGCTGAAATCGCGGAAGACCAACGTGTCGCCGACGATCGCAGCGCACCTTTCCGGCGTGCAGAACAGGTCGGTGATGTCCGCATACTGTCCGCCGCCGGCTTTGGCTGCGGCCATCTCGGCCGCTATCCCCGGCTGGTTGACCGCCTTTGACCGTGCGGGCGAGCAGGCCGTTGCATCGGAGAGGTGGAGTGCGAGGCAGTTCGGCACCCAACCCTGGGGATTCGGCACCGGCCCGAGCACCAGCACGTCGGCGCCGGTGCTTCGCAGGTCCCGCACCATCTCGGTCAGTCCGGTGTCCCAGATGGAGTCGTAGGCGTTGTAGGTCGAGTTGTAGTCGATGCTCCGGCCGTATAGCCGAGACATGGCGAGAACGATCAGTCGCGGATGTTCTGCCTTCAATCGAGCCACAACCGCGGGTCGCCACTGATCACATTCTCGGTACGGTCGGCGAAGGGTGGGCTCGAATATAGGCAGATTCAGCATCGGGCAGGCGCCCTTCGCCAGAGTCTCGAGCCGCCATCCGCGCTGGGTGGCGATCTCTCGGAACGCCGGTGTCCACATCTCCGCGTGCGAGTCACCAACCAGCGCCACTTTCGTCGGTGAGTTGAGATCACCGAATGCGCACTCATGCACGTCGACTTCGAGGACGTCACGCAGGCAGCCCTGCATGTAGCTCGGCTCGGTGCCCGCATTGGGAAGCGATGGCTCCAGGTTCGAGGGTACGGCCTTCAGATCTGCCGACGCCGCGACCGCCGCCTGCACCTGTGCGAATCCGCTTCGAACGGCCGCCCGGTGATCCTCGACCGATTCACCCGCGCGGCTGGGCGGCATGGCGACAGCCAGTGCCGTTCCGGCCGGACCGCGGCCTACCGGGTTGGGGAGAATGGCCAGGGCGGCCACGCACACGCAGACTGCGACGGCGGTAACCGCTCCGCCCAGAGCCAGGCTGCGGCCGGGCGAACGTCGGAAACGCGGCGCAAATCGGAACGGGTTCTCGATCAGGCGCAGGGTCAGCCAGGCCAGGAAGCCAGAGACCACCAGCAGTGCCAGCACGAGCAACAGCGGATACACCCAGAAGATGGGAATGAAGAGCAGCACCATCAGAACCGGCCAGTGCCACAGGTACCACGAATACGACAGCCGGCCCGCCGCACGCATCGGCGATATGGCAAGGATTCGGCCGCACCCGAGCGGAGGGGCGGCGCAGCCGGCGCCGATGACGAGCGCGGTGCCGAGCACGGGTAGCAGCGCGGCGGTACCGGGATAGGGGGTGGTTCTGCCCAGTTCGACGTACGCCAGCAAGATGAGCGCCAGGCCGCCCCAACCCAGGATGGCTGCAGCCATCGCCGGCAGTCGGCGCCACAAGTCGGCGCTCAGCGCCACCAGGCCGCCGATCGCCAACTCCCAGGCTCGGGTCGGCAAGGAGAAGAACGCCATCGGAGGCACGTCGCGGGTGAGGATCAACGAGAACACGAACGACGCGACCGCGACCACACCGAGGACCACCAGATATGGCTTCTTCGTCGATGGGGCAGCGGAACCGGAACGCCGGGCCGCACGCCGAACGAGCCATGCCGTGCCGATCATCAAGGCAGGCCACACCAGATAGAACTGCTCCTCGACGCCCAGAGACCAATAGTGTTCATACGGTGAGGGCGGCGAGGAAGAGTTCAGGTAATTGATCCCCTTCATGGCGAACCAGTAGTTGCCGACATACAGCGCCGAGGCGATGCCGTCCAGAAAGACGGGCTTGGCCTGCAGCGGACCGACCAGGGGCAGCAGGGCGGCCACTCCGACGGCGATCACCACACCGACCAGGGCCGAGGCGGGCAGCAGGCGACGAGCCCGCGCGCCGTAGAACTTCCGCAGCCCCACCTTGCCGGTGCCGCTCAGTTCGCGCCACAGCATTCCGGTGATGAGAAAACCCGAGATGACGAAGAACACGTCGACACCGACGAATCCACCGGAAACTTGCGAAATGCCAGCATGGAAGAAGATGACACCCACCACCGCGACCGCGCGTAAACCCTCGATGTCCTGGCGATATTCCGTGCGTGACGCGCCCGATCCCGGTGCCTCGGGATTGCCGTGCCGCAACGGCGAAAAGAGCCTGCGGAATGGGCTGCGCCGTCGGAACTCCCCAGTGCGGTCATTCTCCGATGTCTCCGTCACGTGGAGTCCCCCTACCCGTGAATCTCGCCAGCAGTCGCTTTCCGGCCACCCGCATCCGGCATCTCGGAGCGCATCGACGTCCATGCACAACATGTCGGCCGGGCCCCGATTGGCGGCCAAGGAGCCAGGCTAGGTTACTACGCCCCAGGCTTCGTCTGTTCGGCGGATTCTTTGCTGGAGTGTCTACCGCTCCGCCAGTGCCGGATGGATCTGCACCTCCATGGCCTTGACCGCGAAGTACACGTCCCGGCCGGGCGACAGGTCCAGATCGGTCACTGCCGCGGGAGTGATGTCCGCGAACAATCCTGAACTACCGTCCGGTTGGTCGGCGCCCCGCACCCGGACCGTGCTGCCGTGTATCTCGAGTTCGGCGATGGTGGTCCGAATGACGTTGCGGGGGCTGCCGTGTGGGGGCTGGGTATCGACCGATACCGCAGTCGGCGAGAACAGCGCAACGGCGCCGGTTCCGATTTCGGGGCCTCCGGTCCCGAACACTTCACTACCCCAGGGTGTTCGGGTCACACCGGGCCTGACCACGACCCCGGGGATCAGGTTTACCCCGGCCATCCTGGCGGCGAAGTCGCTGCGCGGTGAGGTGAGTACTTCGCGAACCGGCCCGGCCTCCACGATCCGGCCCTGCTCGACCACAGCCACTCGGTTCGCGATCGCGAGCGCGTCCAGCAGGTCGTGGGTGACGATGACGGCGGTGCGCTTGTCGGCATGCAGGATGTCACGCAGCAGTCGGCGTACCGACGGGGCGACGGCGACGTCGAGTGCGGCCATCGGTTCGTCGAGCAGCAGGATGCTCGGTTCGGTAGCCAGCGCACGGGCGATCGCGATGCGCTGCGCCTGGCCGCCGGACAACTCCCGTGGCCGGCGCCCGGCCAGTTCCTCGGCGTCCACCGCCTGCAGCCAGCGCGTCGCGATCGCGCGGGCGCCGGCCCGGCTGTGGCCCTTGCAGCGCGGTCCGTAGGCGACGTTGGCGGCGGCCGTCAGGTGCGGAAAGAGCATGGCCTGCTGGGCGAGCATCGCCACGCCACGCTGGTGGGCGGGAACGAAGACACCGGCGGCGGTGTCGGTGATCACCTTGTCGCCGAGTGTGATTCGGCCTTCATCGGGCCGCAGCAGCCCGGCGATCAACGACAGCAAGGTCGACTTACCCGCGCCGTTGGGCCCCAACACCGCGAGGACGTCGCCGGCGGCGAGTTCGACGTCGAATTCCGCGTCGCGTTCGGCCAGGTGCGCCCGAAGCCGGAGGCCGCTCACAGCGGGCCGGTGAATCGTCGGGATGCGGAGGCGATGACGATGCCGGCCGCCACCACGATCAGCAGCAGTGACAGCGCGATGGCGGCGTCCGGATCGGTCTCCCGCTGAAGGTAGATCTCCAGCGGAAGGGTACGGGTGACACCCTGCAGGGAGCCCGCGAATGTCAGGGTCGCGCCGAACTCTCCGAGGGATCGGGCGAACGCCAGCACGGCACCCGACATCAGCCCGGGTACGACCAGTGGCAGGGTCACGGTGCGCAGCACGGTGGTGGGACGGCCACCGAGCATCGCGGCGATGCTTTCGTACTGGTCACCGGCCGAGCGCAGGGCCCCCTCGAGGCTCACCACCAGAAACGGCAGGGAGACGAAACTCTGCGCCAGCACCACCGCGGCGGTGGTGAAGGCGATCCGGATGCCGAAGGCCTCCAGGTGCTGACCCAGCAGTCCCTGGCGGCCGAAGGTGTAGAGCAGGGCGATGCCGCCGACCACCGGCGGCAGGACCAGGGGAAGCAAGACCAGCGCCCGCAGGAACGACCGGCCAGGGAAATCGCCGCGGGCCAGGACGACGGCCATCGGCACCCCGAGCAGTACGCAGACAGCGGTGCTGGCCGCGGCGGTCTTGAGGCTCAAAAGCAAAGCGGCACGAGAAGATTCCGAGGTGACCAGCGGGATGAAGTGCGGCCAGTCGATGCGTAGCAGGATCGCCACCAGTGGTACGACCACCAGGGCCGCGCCCACCGCGGCGGGCAGATAGAGCCACCCGGGCATGCCGACCGGTATCCGACGGGAGCGTCCGTTCTTCACGGGACGACGAAACCGGCCTCGGTGAGCGCCTGTTTGCCTTCCGGGCCGGTGACCAGGTTGACGAACATCCGGGCGACGGCGGGATTCTTCGACTCCTTGAGTACTGCGATGGGGTAGCTGTTCACGGCGCCGCCGGATTCCGGAAACGGAACGGCGACAACCTTCTCGCCGGCACCATTCGCGTCGGTGACGTACACCAGGCCGGCATCGGCCTGGCCGGAGACCACCTTGCCCAACACGTCGGCGACCGCGGACTCCTCGCTGACCGGCTTGAGCGCGACTCCCGTGGCGTCTTGGATCTTCAGGGTCGCCGCGCCGCAGGGCACCTGCGGTTCGCAGATCACTACCGCGACACCCGGTTTGGTCAGATCCGACAGCGCGGCAATGCCTTTGGGGTTGCCGGGTCCGGTGACGATGGTCAGCGTGTTGGTGGCGAACGTCACCGGATTGCCCGTCACCAGTCCTGCGCTTACGGCCTTGCCCATGTTCTTATCGTCGGCGGAGGCGAACACATCGGCGGGTGCGCCCTGGGTGATTTGGGTGACCAGGTCGGAGGACCCGGCGAAGCTGACGTTCACCTTCGTTCCCGGGTGCGCCTTCTCGAACTGGCCCGCCAGCTTGCCGAAGACCGACTTCAACGACGAGGCCGCGAACACGGTGATGGCTCCGGTCGAACCCGTTGTCCCGGGGCTCGGTTCGCCCGAGCCCCCCGAGCCCCCCGAGCACGCCGACAGCGCCGCGGCGAGGCAGATCGCCGCGGCCGTCACTGATCCCCGGCGCATCACGGCACTTCCTTCGACGTCTCGACGATCACCGTCGTCGACTTGACCACCGCGACCGCCACGGTGCCGACCTCGAGGCCCAATGCGTCGGCCGAATGCCTGCTCATCAGCGAGACCACGGTGTGCGGTCCGCATTGCATCTCGACCTCCGCCATCACCCCGTCGGCGACCACCCGCGTCACGAGCCCGACGAATCGGTTGCGGGCCGAACTGGCGGTGGCCAACGGGTCGGGTGCCGGAGTGGCGTGTTCGCGCACGAATTCGGCCAGCACCCTGCCTGGTATCACCTTGCGTCCGGTGCCGTCGTTGTGGGCGGTGAGGCCGCCCTTGTCGATCCACCGCCGGACGGTGTCGTCGCTGACGCCAAGCAACGCCGCAGCATCCTTGACCCGGATGTTCGACACGTCCCCTCCGCTCCTCTGTCAATCAGACTTTACGGGAGGAATGGCACGGAATCACCGCAACTACGGTTCAAATGATGGCATTGAACAGTGGACGCGGAGTGGAGTTCGGCCGCGCCAGTGCCACGTCGAAGGAGTTCTCGATGCGTCTGTCCACCCGGAACCAGCTGTCCGGCGCGGTGGCCGAGGTCAACCTCGGTGAGGTCATGGCGACGGTGAAGGTGCGTCTCGACGGCGGGGAGCAGACCGTCACCGCCGCCATCACCAAGGAAGCCGCGCAGGACCTCGGTCTGGCGGCCGGGAAGCCGGTCACCGTCCTGGTGAAGTCGACCGAAGTGATGCTCGGCGTCGAGTAGTCGCCGCCTACCCCTCAGGACTTGGGCTGCGGGCAACTCCCGTTGACCACCAACGGCATGTTGATCGTCTGCGCCTGCAGCACGCCGCCGGTGTCGTTGGTGCCACCGGCGATGATGCACTTACCCTCGACGACGGCGTCGGCGTTCACCCGGTGCCGATCCGCGAACAGGGTCAAGTCGTTGTACTGAACCGTCGTCTTGGTGCTGCTGCCGTCTTTGCCGACCGTCGTCAGCAGGATCGTCGTGTCGTTGATGGATTCGACGGTGCCGCGGAACCCGCCCAACGGGCTGCGGGGCAGCCCGGCGTTGTCGGCGCCGCCGGTCTTCTTGCACTCGCCGCCGCTGGCCGCGCCGACCACCACCGCGTCGGCGGTGACGGTGCCGCCTTCCGTCCCGCTGGCCGGCCGGATGGTCACGCAGAGGCCGGGTTTGATGTCGGTCGGCTTGGCGGGCGTCAACTCCATGATCTTCGTCGACGGGGAGAACACCACCGAGGCGGCGCCTTTCGGTCCGCTCACCTCGATCCGGCTGCCGGTCACCGAGGCGATGGAGCCGATCAGCTCGTCTTCACCGTTGATCTTCTCGGGCACCTGCGAGGCCTCCGCGGAGGTGGCCGGCGCAGTCGACGATCCGCTCAGCGCGCCGGTCTTCGACGCACCGCAGGCGACGGTCGACAGCGCGGTCATGCCGACGACCGCCAGCATCGTGCAGCGGGTGATGGGCGCTTTGTCCATGGCGGCTCCCGGGCGAGTGTGGTCAGTCGACGGTAGCGAGGGCGTGCGGGAGCCGTGACCGCGTCACATGAACAGCGAACGAATTCTTCGGCGCTGCGCTACGGATCAGTACTGGCGATACCTGCGTTGCACGTGGGCCTGCCGCACGGCGATCTGCGCCGCGCGCTCACCGGCGTCGACGACGCGGGTGCTCGCCGGCAGGTGGTCGCGAAGTTCGCCGAGCGGCATGGTGCGGACGGTCGTCTCGGGCAGCCGGTCGGGTTCCTGCGAGTAGGTCCAGCGGAAGCTCAGGAATCCGCGCTGCAAGCCGCTGGTATCCAGCCAGTTGGGGACGCCGGGGTCGGTGTGGGCCACCACGTACCGCACGATCCCGTCGTCGTCGGGTTCGGATTGGAACGCGTTGAGGCTGGACTGGTGGTTGGCGTAGTCCAGCGACTCGCCCCACAGGTTGCTCAGGTGGAACCCGCTGTAGGCCGGTTCGACCGGGACGCTGACCTCGATGAGCAGCGCCTCGTCGGGCTTCAGGTCATACACCCCGCCCGCGTAGACGTTGGTGTTCTGCCCGCCGCCGGCGGCGATGCTGGCGCGGGCCGGGGCGTTGAGATCGTTGGTGGGCATGAACTGCTTGCCGTCGCCGTTGCGGTCGCCGTGGGCCTCCAGCACCAGGTCGTAGAAGTCGTTCCAGAACTTCATCTGACCTTCGACGATCGCACCGATCCGGCGCATGCTCGCCGCGGCCCCGGCGGGATCGACCGGTTCCGGATGCGCCCCCTCCTGGCCGACCTGGACGACGCTGAGTTCGGGCGACACCTCGTTCTCCCAGTCGTGGAACAGCATTCGCACGATGATGTAGCGCGCCGTTCCGGTGGCGAGCTCGGTGGCCTTGCGGCTGGGCAGGAAGTTGCCGGTGTGCCCCGCGGGAAGCTCGGGCGCCACCAGGATCTCGAAGGCGCCGTCGTCGTCGATCAGCAGCTGGGCGCTGTCCAGCGATCCGGTGATCATCCGGCTGACCGGGCTCAGCTCCGCCAGGCTGCCGGAGTCCCCGGCGTAGGAGGCGTGCGTCTCGAAGATGATGTACTGCGGCGCCTTCGGGAGCACCCGGCCGCGAATCCGGTAGGTCTGCTCACCGTCGATCGCCGCCGACAGGTATAGCGCATCGGCGTTGTCGATGGTGGCCTTGTCGGCGGGCTGGATGGCCCGCCGGAAGTACGGGAAGGCCGGATCCTCGAAGAAGGCCCGCTCGATCGCCGAGAAGGTGTACCCCAGCAGGTACCGGTAGCCCTCCGCCAGCACGCGCTCATCCGGCGGGGGCGCGTGCAGTTCCTCGGATTCGATCGCGTCGCGGGCCCGGTTGAGCGCGGCGATCAGGTCGTTCCACGCCGCGCGCAGTTCGGCCGAACCGTGATCAGTTGACACCGGCGGGTTCTCCTTCGTTGTCCCAGTCGTACTGCTCGAACAGACCGGCCAGCCTGGTGTGGATCGCCTGGGGGTCGAGGCCGAACTCGTCGAGGCTGTAGCGGTGCGTGGTCTCGTGTCCCTGGCCGCGCGATGCGCCGATCTCCGCGGCCACCGCCGCCGGCAGGGTCAGGTCCAGCTCGTCGTAGACACGGCGCATGGTCGTCGCCGGATCGCCGACGAGATCACGGTAATCGACGACGCAGGAAAGGGTTTCGGGATGGCGGTTCAGCACCGCCAGCGGATGGGAGTAGGTGTCGAACGACTGGTCGGCCAGGATTCGCAGCGATTCGGCGATCAGCGCCCCGTCCCGGCCCTGCAGCGTCCAACTGGTCTGCAGCATCTTGAGCAGGCTGGGTATGGTCTCGTAGGGATTACGCATCAGCACAACGATTTTCGCATCGGGGAATGTCTCGATCAGGGACTCGACGCGGCCGCAGAACGTCGGGTTCTTGCTCAGGTGGGTGCGGCCCCCGTTGAGCGCGATCTGGCGGCGCACACATTCCCGGTAGAAGGTCATCAGGCGTCGGCGCTTGCGTTCGCTCCAGCGGTCGACGTGGTAGAAGTCCAGTTTGCCCATGTAGGGGAAGAGCACGATCCAGCCGCCCGACGCCAGCGAGGAGGCCAGCAGGAAATCGTCCTCCTCGGCGGCGAAGAACCCGGTTCGGTGCATGTCGTTGGTCTCGGCGAAGGTGCGCTGCTCGGCCTCGTCGATCCGGCGCCGCAGCCGACCGCCGAACATCCCGTCGAGCCGGAACAGCAGCCGCAGCAGCCGCTTCTCCAGCAGGGACGGGAACAGCATCTCGTACAGCAGGACCACGCTGAATTGGTCGTCCTTGGCCATCAGCCGGTGCAGGTAGGTGGTTCCGCTGCGGGCGTGGCCCACGCAGAACACCGGCTCACGAACCTGGGCGCGGCGCAGCGACGGGAACAGCAACGGGTCGAGGGCGAAGCACACGGTGTGCAGCGCCGCCAGGATCGGCACCCCGATCAGGAACGCGGCGAGCAGTTTGCGCCGCCGCGCCGGGTCCGGGTCCGCCCGCAACAGCCGGAGCATGGTGACGTAGTTGGCCCAGTCGAAATAGAAGCGCACGCCGGCCATGATCGAAGGCTAGAAGCATTAACTTGACAAAGTCAAGCAAATGATAGGGTTGTCGCCGATGAGGGTGTACGCGGCTATGGACCCCCGACTGCCGTTGAGCGCGGTGGCCGGCTACGCGCAACGCGTCGAGCGCCTCGGCTTCGATGGATTGCACATCGCCGAGACCTTGCACGATTCGCTGGCGGTGGCCCTGCTGGCCCTCGAGCACACCACCCGGCTGACGGTGCGCACCGCGGTGACCCTGGCCTTCGTGCGCAGCCCCACACTGGTCGCCTACACGGCCTGGGATCTGGCGGCGATATCGGGAGGCCGGTTCGAACTCGGTCTGGGCACCCAGATCAAGCAGAACATCGCGGGCCGCTACGGAATGCCGTGGAGTGAGCCGCGCTCCCGGATGCGCGACTACCTGGGCGCACTGGCGGCGCTGTTCACCACCTTCCGCACCGGTGATCCGCTGGACTACCGCGGCGAGGACTACCAACTGACCCGCATGCAGCCCTACTTCAATCCCGGCCCCATCGCGGTCGGTGACCCGCCGATCTGGCTGGGCGCGGTGAATGCCGGCATGTGCGAGTTGGCCGGCGAGTTCACCCACGGGGTGGTGACGCATTCGACCAATTCCGACCCGGCGTTCCTGACCGACGTCGTGCGCCCCGCCCTGATGCGGGGCGCGGTCGCGGCGGGCCGCACCGACACACCGGCGATCATCGCGTCCGCCGCCATCGCCACCGGAGCCGACGATGCCGCCGTCGCCGCCGACCGTGAACGCCAGCGGGGCATGCTCGCCTTCCTGTACTCCACGCCGGCGTATGCGCCCGCGCTGGAGAGACGCGGAATGACCGAGTTGCCCGACCGGCTTCGCGCCGTGGTGAAAGAGCAGCGCTGGCACGACCTGCCCGCCGTGCTGACCGACGACATCCTGGACCAGCTGCTGATCTGCGGGCGCTTCGACGAGCTCCCCGAGACCCTGCGGACGCGGTTCGCCGGTCTGGCCGCGGGAGTGGTGCTGCCACCCATGACCGGGGACGGCGACGACGACGCGCTCGGGCGGTGCGTCGCCGAACTCCGCCGAGTTTAGTCGTCGATGGCGGTGCCGACCGAATCGTCGAAGAACCGGGTCAACAGCCGGTCGAAGTCCTGAAGTTCGGCCGCCGTCCATCCGGACAACGCGCGCTGCAGGTGGCGCCGCCGCACATCCTGAAGTGATCCGGCCACGCGTCGCCCCCGCTGAGTCGGTGCGACCAGGGAGACCCGGGCGTCCGCCGGGTCCGGATCCCGGGTGACCAGCCCGGCCTCGACCAGCGCGCCCACCTGCCGGGTCGCCATGCCGACGTCCATCTGGGCGGCGCGGGCCAAAGCTCCCATCGGCAGCGGGCCCTCGTCGATGAGCACGCGCAGTAACAGATAGGACGGCTGGGTCAGGACCACGCCGGCCGCGGCGGCCTGGCGCGCGAACATCGACCTGCTGCCGCTGAGCCGCATGACCCGGGCCAGCGTGCGGCTGATCGAGTCCAGCGACTCGTTCTTCGGTGAGGAAGCCACTGCCGGTCCGTTCTGTGAATGGTCTTCTCGTTGATACCAGCTTTGCGGCATTGCGGTGCGGCGGGCGGCTATCGCGGTCTAAGGTCCAGGAAATTACTGGCCGAGAGAGATCGGACGGTCGATGACCGCAGAGAATCTGGCAGACCCCGCCGCGGTAGACGAGTGTCGGGACTGCGGCTACGAACCGGAGCTGAAGCGAACTCTCGGCTCTTTCCAGGTGTTCGCGATCTCTTTCGCGTTCATCTCGGTGGCCGTCGGCATCTTCGCCACCTACGACAACGTCCTGGGCAGCGCGGGACCGGTCGGGATCTGGCTGTGGGTGATCGCCTCGATCGGCCAGACCCTGGTCGCGCTGGTGGTCGCGCAATTCGCGGCAAGGATCGCGCTGAGCGGGTCGTCGTACCAATGGGCCTCGCGACTGGCCAACCCGAAGGTCGGCTGGTTGTTCGGCTGGCTGACGTTCTGGTATCTGGCCATCGCGGTGGTGGCCCTGGACAACGCGCTGGCAAGCCAGGCCATCATGCCGCTCGCCGGAATGGCGGAGAACGAGCAGACAGCGCGGGTGATCACGGTGGCGATCCTGGTGGTGCAGGCAACGCTGGTGATCGCCTCGACCCGCCTGCTCGGCATCCTGACCTCCAGCGCGGTGGGTATCGAACTGACCATCGTCGTGGTGTTGGTGATCGGCCTGGCCGCCGTCATGGTGTTCACCGGCAGTGGCCACGTCGAGAACCTCACCTCACGCGGCATCGCCGCCGACGCGCCGGACTACTTCGCCATCGGCGGCGGTTTGATGGCCGGCATGATCATGGGTCTGACCACGCTCGTCGGTTTCGACTCCGCCGCCAACCTGGCCGAGGAGGCCAAGGACCCGTTCCGCAGCGTGCCCCGGGCGATCGTGGCCTCGGTCGTCGCAGCCGCCGTGCTGGGACTGCTGTTCCTGATCGCTCTCACGGTGGCGATCAAGGACGTCCCGGCGGTGAGCGCCAGCGGCTCACCGGTCGCCGCGATCATCCGCAGCCAAATGGGTCCGGTCATCGAACGAATCCTGTTGGCCGGGCTCGCGATCGCGATGTTCGGCGCCGGGATGGTGATCATGGCCGCGTGCTCGCGGCAGGTCTTCGCGATGGCCCGCGACCAGCGCTTCCCCGCGCATTCGTTGATGCGACGCGTCAACCCCAAGACCCAGACCCCGGTTCCGGCAACGATATTGATCCTGATCGTCGGGGTGGTCCTGATGGTAGGACTGCCCGGTGAGGCACTGCTGCAGCTCATCATCGGTTCGACCATTCTTCCCGCACTGATCTACGGCGCAACGGTGATTCTCTACCTGGTGGTCCGTAAGACTCTGGAGCGCAAGGAGGGTGGCTTCAGCCTGGGACGCTTCGAGGTCCCCGTCGCCGTCGCCGCACTGATCTGGGTGGTGTGTGCGATCGTGTTCCTGGTGACCCCCGGGGACGCGTCGGTCCCGGTCCTCATCGTGGCCGGCCTGATCCTCGCGGGCGGGTGCTACTTCGGGTACCTGATGATCTTCAACCGCCAGGCGCTCGACACTGAACCGGGGGACCCCGGGGCGTTCTGATCCGAGGGTGGTGGCGGCATAATGTCGACACCCATCAGACGGAGATAGAGGGCACCCGATGAGTTCACCGGCCGAGGTGATCGACCTCGACGACCTCACCGCGCCACGGCTGACCGACGTCCAACGGCAGATCCTGGAGTACACCGAGGCACGGCCGGCGACCTTCGACACCGGGCAGATGCTGGCCGAGGCCGTCGCCCAGGCCGGGGTCGGCGACCTCGGGCTCACCGACGGCTTCACGGACCGCCTCGATGCCCACATCGCCGCCATCGAGGCCGACACCGGACTGCGGCAGCTGAGCCGGAACACGTTGCGCAGCCGCATCGTTCGGCTGCTACGTAACCGGCTGTCGTTCACCGACCTGCTCACGCGGTACCCGGAGATCCGCTCGATCCCCATCGAGAAGCCGATCATCGTGGTCGGAATGCCGCGCTCGGGCACCACCCACCTGGTGAACCTGCTGGCCGCGGATCCCCGGCGCCGGGCGCTGCCGTACTGGGAGAGCCAGGAGCCCATCCCGGCCCGCGGCGAGGGACCCGACCTGTTCGGCATCGACCCCCGATATGCCCGCGCCCGCGCCGAGCACGACGCGTTGATGGCCAGTTCGCCACTGGTGGCCGCCATGCACGACCGCTTCCCCGAAGCGATCGAGGAAGAGGTCGAGATCCTCGACCTGGACTTCGCCAGCTACACCCTGGAGTGGCACGCCCGCGTCCCGGCCTGGCGGGACGCCTATCTGGCGCTCGACCAGACCACGCACTACGCGTATCTGAAGACCGTCCTGCAGGCCCTGACGTTTCTGCGGGGCCCGCGCACCTGGGTGCTGAAATCCCCGCAGCACGCCGAGCAACTGACCGCACTGACGGCCACCTTCCCCGACGCCACCATCGCGTTCACCCACCGCGATCCGGTCGCCGTCATCCAGTCGGCGATCACGATGATGGCCTATGCCGATCGGTTGCGCCGCACCGCGATCGACCCGGACTGGCTCATCGCCTACTGGAGCGATCGGGTGCACCGGCTACTCGGCGCGTGCGTGCGCGACCGCGACCTGGTGCCCGCCGCCCGCAGCGTCGACATCAGCTTCCACCACCTCAACGGCAACGAGATCACCGTGCTCGAGTCGCTCTACGAGAAGGCGGGCGTCGAGGTGACCCCCAAGGTCCGGAGACGCTTCGAGCAGTACGTGAACGACAATCCGCGGGGCAAGCACGGCAACATCCGCTACGACCTGCAGCGCCACTTCGGTGTCACACCCGAGGAACTGCGGTCCCGATTCGACTTCTACTTCGACCGTTTCGACGTCCGCCCGGAGGTCCACGGCGGCGCCGCCCCGAGGAGCACGTGATGACGAGCAACGACGCTCCGGAGTACCGCAGCCGGCCCGGCGAGGCGGCGAGGATGCCGGCCGTACGCGACCCGGTCTCCCAGATCGTGCCGGGAATCTGGTGCTCGCCCGGCCTGTCCAACGTCTACCTGCTGCCCACCGCCGAGGGCCGGGTGATCATCAACGCGGGCATGGGGTTCGAGGGGCCGGTGCACCGCGCGAACCTGGACTCCGTCGACCCGTCGCCGGTGCGCTACCTCATCGTCACCCAGGGGCATTTCGACCACGTCGGCGGACTGGACAGCGTGCGTGATCCGCAGACCCAGGTGGTGGCCCAGGCGAATTGGTGGCGCTGGCGCGATGACAACGAGCGCCTCGTCCGCTACCGGGCCGCCCGCAGCGCGTTCGCGTTCTCCGACACCCTCGCCGCCGGTATCGCCAAGATCCAGGAGCGGTTCGGACGCAAGCTGCCCGGCCAGAGCGCACCGACCGCGGACATCCTCGTCGAGGACACCCTGACCCTGGAGGTCGGCGGCCGCACCATCGAGCTGATCGCCACCCCCGGCGGCGAGACCACCGACTCGATGGTGGTATGGCTGCCCGATGAGCGGATATGCCTGTGCGGCAACGTCTTCGGAGCCCTGTTCGGTCACATCCCCAACCTGGTGACCATGCGCGGCGACCGCTACCGTGACGCACTCACCGTGATCGCCACGATCGAACGCATTCGCGTCCTGGAACCCGAAGTTCTGCTCACCGGCCACTTCGCGCCGATCAAAGGCGCCGAGCTCATCCAGGCCGAGCTGATCCGGCTGCGCGACGGCGTCCAGTACGTACACGACGCCACCGTCGCGGGTATGAACGACGGTAAGGACGTCCGCACCCTGATGCGCGAGATCACCCTGCCCGCGCACCTCGAACTGGGGGAGGGCTACGGCAAGGTGGCCTGGGACGTCCGGGCAATCTGGGAGAACTACTCGGGCTGGTTCCACCACCGCTCCACCACCGAGCTGTATCCCGTCGAGCCCGCCGAGGTCAGCGCCGACCTGGTCGAACTGGCCGGAGCTGACGCGATTGTGGCCCGGGCGCAGGCCCATCTGGACGGCGGGCGGCCGGTGCAGGCCATCCAGCTCGCCGAACTCGTCACCGACGCCGACCCGGGGAACGCCGGCGCCCACCGGGTGCTCAAGGCGGCGCACGAACGGCTGCTCGCCGACTCCGACAACTTCTGGGAGACCGCATGGCTGAGGAAGCAGATCGCGAGCCACGCATGAGCGCGCGGGTCGGCTTCGACTTCACCGGCACCCGCGCGCTGATCACCGGTGGCACCAGCGGCATCGGTATCGCGACCGCGACCCTGTTCCGCGACGCCGGGGCCGACGTCACCATCACCGGCACCCGGGCCGCTGCCGCCGACTACGACACCGACCTGTCCGGGATGGCGTATGCGCAGCTGGTGCTCACCGACCCGGATTCGGTAGCCGCCGTCGCGGGTCGGTTCGACAGCCTCGATGTGCTGGTGAACAACGCCGGCGCCAACTTCCCCGGCGGCCTGGACGAAACCACACCCGACGGGTTCGACGCATCGGTGGCGCTGAACCTCGACGGGCCCTACCGGCTCACCGTCGCCCTGCGCCGGGCACTGAAGGCGTCGACCGCCGCCGGCGGGGCCTCGGTGGTCAACCTGGCCTCGATGTCGGCGCTGCGGGCGGTGCCGATGGTGCCGGGCTACAGCGCCGCCAAGGCCGGGATCATCGCGGTGACAAGGCTTCTCGCGGTGAAGTGGGCCAAGGACAGCATCCGCGTCAACGCCGTGGCGCCCGGGGCGATCGACACCCCGATGACCGCCCCGATGCATGCGGTGCCAGCCATCGTCGACGCCGAGGTGGCCCATGTTCCGCTCGGCCGGTTCGGCACGGTCGACGAGATCGCCCCGACCATCGCGTTCCTGTGCACCGAGCACAGTTCCTACACCAGCGGGGCGGTATTCGTGGTCGACGGAGCCTCCGACTGTTTGTGACCGGTACCAAAAGCCGCCGGCTCTGGCTAGGCTGGTCCAGCCCGGATCGCCGCTCGTAGAGGGAGCCCTGATGCCCGCCACCCGTCCCGCCCGCCGTCCCGTGGTCATCGGGGGCGCGGCACTGCTGATCGGCCTCGGCGCACTCACCAGCGGGTGCGGTGGCGGCGGCAACGAAGCCCCGTCGGGCACCACTACGCCCTCGACCACCAGTCCGAGCGCCACCACGTCGCCTTCTCCCACGGAGAAGACCATCAATCCGACCGGCGGCAATCTGTTCACCCCGCCCGTGAAGGCGCCGCCGGCACCCACCGAGCCCCCGGGCATGCATCGCCACGGAGGCGGCTAGCCGCCTCCGCTCACAGACCGCCCAGATCGTCGGGCACGTCGACGGCATGCTCCCGCAAGGTATCCAGCGGGACCACGTCCAGGGTGCGTTCGTGGGTGCACGCCAGCACCACCGGCGCCGCGCAGCCGTCCCGGTACGCGCGCAGCCAGTTCCGCGCGGTGACGCACCACCGGTCACCCGGTACCAACCCGGGGAAGCGGAACTGCGGCATCGGCGTCGACAGGTCGTTGCCGATCGAGCGCTGGTGCTCCAGGAAGTCGGCGGTCACCACCGCGCAGATGGTGTGCAGTCCGATGTCCTCCGGCCCGCTCGAGCAGCACCCGTCGCGGTAGAAGCCGGTCACCGGGTCGTTGCCACACGGCTCCAGTTCGCCGCCGAGCACATTGCGATCAGCCACGGTCACCATTATCGGCTGCGGGAGCGCCAACTGCGATACCCGCGGTGCGCCCCGAACGCGCCGATGATCGCGGTGATGCACCAGACCGCCACCGCCGCGTACGCCAGCGGCGAGGACAGATCCGAGATCGACGCACCGAGGGCGGTGTAGACGAACGCGCGCGGCGCCGATCCGATGAACGCCCCGATCGCCATCTGCCACAACGGCATTCCGAACGCGCCGAACGCGTAGGACGCCAGCGCATCCGATATCCCCGGGATGAAGCGCTGCCCGACGACCGCCCAGAGCCCGCGTCGTCGGATCTGGCTGTCGATGCGCTCCGCCCAGTCCCGACCGATGAGCGCCCGAGCGCTGTCCCGGCCGGCGTGCCGGCCGACGAGGGCGGCGATCGTCGCGGTGGTGACCGTCGAGCCCAGTGTCACGAACGTGCCGACCAGGGGACCGAACAGGAACCCGCTGCCCGCCGCCAGGAGCGGTCCGGGCACGAATATAGCGGCCAGCAGCGCGGCCACCAGGGCATAGGCCAACGGTGCCACCGGACCGGTGGCGGCGACGGCGTCCCGAACCCGGCCCACGTCGATGACGCGGGACACCGCCACGAAGTAGAACAGCGTGAGCAGGAAGGCGGCGAACACCGCCAGTCGCAGGACGTGCGGCCACCGGCGTACCGGTGGTGCGTCCTCGCTGTCGGGCGCGCCTGCCTCGGTAGTGCTCATCCGGCCGTCTCAGCGTCCTAGCCGCTCCCGGGCCAGATCGGTGAGGAAGCGACCGGCCGACGCCGGCCGGAACGCGCGGGCCGCGGCGGTCAGCGCATCGCGAGATTCGGCGCTCAGTTCGATGTCGGCGGCGGCGACGTTGAACTCCAGCTGTTCCACGCTGGAGGCACCCGGGATGGCCACCACACCGGGCAGGCTGGTCAGCCACGCCAACGCCACCTGCGCCGGCTTGGCGTCCACCTCCGCGGCCACATCGCGCAACGTCTGCAGCAGCGGCTCGATCCGGCGCAGGTTCTCGGTGCCGAACAACGAGTTCAGGGCCCGCACCCCGCCGGGCCGGTTGTCGACGCCGTACTTGCCGCCGAGCAGGCCCTGGGCCAGCGGGCTGTAGGCGATCACCACGCGGTTCTCCCGCTCGGCGAACGGGACCAGGTCGTCGAGCGCGCCCGGGTGCGCCAGCGAGAAGTGCACCTGATTGCTGATCACCGGGCGGCCGAGCGCGGCGTCGGCCTTCTGCCAACGCGCCAGCGAGTAGTTCGACACACCGGCCGCACCGATGGCGCCGCTGTCGAGCAGGCTGCGCATGCCCGGCATGATCACCGAGTCCGGCACCACCGGGTTGGGCTGGTGCACCTGGTAGAGCGGGATCCGGTCCAGTTGCAGCCGTTCCGCGCTGGCGCGCTCACGCCGCCGGATCACCGCCGGGAACGGTGCGACCGGGAAGATCTTGCTGGCCACCGCGACGTTGGCGCGTTCGTCGCCCAGCGCTTCGCCGAGAATCCGCTCACTCCTGCCGAATCCGTAGATCTCGGCGGTGTCGAACAGTGTGACGCCCAGGGCCAGCGCCCGTTGCACGATGTCACGTGCCGCGCCCTCGGCGTACTGATCTCCGTAGCCCCATTCGCGGGAGCCGAACTGCCACGTGCCCAGACCGATCCGGCTGACCCGACCAACGCCGGCGACGTCAAGGTATTTCATGGCTCCAACCTACGGCCCGCACCGTCCGGTCCGGACCTCGGCGTGGGGAAATGCGGCCCGCCCGGGTGTCGCCGTGACACCATCATGTCGCGACGGGGAGGGCGACTCATGAGTGGCGACGCAGCGGTGCGGTGCCCGGCCTGCGCCTGCGACGTCCCGGTCGGCGCGTACTGCGGCAACTGCGGGGCCGATCTCACCGCTGAGGTCGGCGACGGCCGGGGCCGGCTGCGGGTGCGGGAGTATGTGGCCGAGCCCCGCGAGAGCCTGCTGAAGTTCTCCTTGGCCAGCACCCTGTTTCCGCAACTGCCTGCCCGGTCGCGCCGACCGCTGTGGCTCGGTCTGCTGGTGCTGGTGGCGGTTCTCGTCGCGTTCGCGGTGGCGGGCTGGCAGGCGCCGCTGATCGCGACCTGCGTGCTGGGCTTCCCCTCGGTGGTGCTGGCGTACCTCCATCACGTCGATGCGCGGCGAGACCTGTCCACCAGGTGGCTGCTGGTCACTGCCGGCATCGGAGTCGCGCTGGGGGTGGCCTGGGGACTGATCGGCGGCGGCATCGTCGCCGACGGCTCCGACGTCGGTCTGGACACCGGACTGACCCGGGGCAGCGTCCTGTTGCAGGGCCTGACGATCCCGGTGGCCGGGGCGCTGCTGATGCTGGTCCCCGCGCTGCTCGCCCGGGCGGCACGCACGGGCACTCGTGAGTCGCTGGACGGCTACAGCATCGGACTGCTCGGCGCCACCGCCTTCACCGCCGCGACGACGATGGCGCGGCTGGCGCCGCAGCTGGCGACCGGGCCGTTCACCGACGGCCAACCGCTGAGCGCGACCATCGTCGAAGCAGGCATCCGGGGCCTGGCGATGCCGCTGACCGCCGCGGCCACCGGCGGCTTCGTCGGAATAGCGTTGTGGTTCAACGGCCGCGCCGACGGGCACGACCGGGGACCCGCCCCCCGGACCGTCGGGCCCGCCATCGTGCTGACCATGCTGCTGTACGCGGCGATGGGGCTCTCCGAGCTGCTCCCGGTCGCCGACGACATCCACCTGGTGCTGCACCTGGTGATCAGCGCGGTGGCGCTGTCGGTGCTCCGGGGCGCCGTCCAGGCGGCCGTGCTGCGCGAGGCGCACCGCGAGACGCCGGCCGGCCCGGTGCTGTGCATGCACTGCGACCACATCGTGCCCGGCCTGCCGTTCTGTCCCAGCTGCGGCGTGGCCACCGCCGCGACGTCGCGATCGTCCCGGGACTCCCGCCGGGCGGCGGTGGTCCCGGCCGCCGACACCGGCGCCGCGGATTCCGGCGCGCAGATCCGCCAGCACCCGGGCTATGCGCTTCCCGCCGGTTCGTATGCTGCGGTGCCGCTGCGTCGCATCCGATTGTGGCGGATACCGGTGACTGTCGGACTGGTCCTGGGAGTCGCTGCCGCGCTGGCGTTTTCGCTGTCGCTGGCGATCAGCCCGACCGGGCAGGTGTACAACTGCCCACCGGACTGCGGGCGCCCCCCGATGGGGGTGCCGGTGGCGGCCAACCCCCGGTTCTTCGCCGCCAACGGGGAGTTCTCGGTGTCCTACCCGGCGCCGGGCAGTGCGTATCGGGTCGACACCGACCCCAACGGAGTGGTCCTGGACTACACCGCAGGGGACAAGGGCACGATGGAACTGTTCGGCCAGCCCGCGATGGGCCGCTCGCCCAGGCAGATCGTCGACGGACTGCTCAAGCGCAGCTACCCCGACGCGGTGATCAAGTATGAAATCCCCAATGCCCTAGTTGGTTACCAACTCGGTTACGGGGTGGCCGCCGACGTGTACCCGCAGGATCCGGACTCGCGGTTCACCCGGTTGCGGGTGATCGTGCTGGCGGCGATCAAGAACGACTACGCGCTGGTGGCCTCGGCCGTGGGTCCGTTCCGCCGGTTCTCCCGCGACTTCGGCCCCGGCCACCCGTCGGGCGCCAACCTCGAACTCGCCATGGACATGGGCAAGTACGTGAACAGCTTCATGTGGCGGGGTGACCCGCCGCGCTGATCGTTCAGGCCTGCAGCTCGCGAGCGATCGCGGAGTGGTAGCGGTCGATGTTGGCGGGGTTGACGATTCGGAAGAAGCCGTCGGGCATCGGTGAGTCC
This sequence comes from uncultured Mycobacterium sp., assembly GCA_964535335.1. Classification (GTDB taxonomy): domain Bacteria; phylum Actinomycetota; class Actinomycetes; order Mycobacteriales; family Mycobacteriaceae; genus Mycobacterium. The sequence continues at coordinate 18,403 of CAZHUU010000009.1, read as the reverse complement.
TTCGGCGCCTCGATCGTCATCGTTCTGGTGAACAGCGTGACTCCCTCCCCGGGCTGGGTGAAGCGGTATTCGACGGTGATCCGGCCGTCCATCCCGCCGTTGCCCTGCCGGTCGTGCCCGAGCCGCCCGACCGAGGTGAACACCCACAGCCGCGGCCGCACCGCGATAGCGAGATGCCAGGTGAAGATCCGCTCGCCGTCGGGACCGCCCTCCTCCCAGGTGTCGCCGACCTCCAATGGCAGTTTGTCGAGTTTGCCCACGTAATTGCTGCCCGGATAGGTCTTGGTCCAGTTGCCCGGATTGGTGACGAAGTCGTAGAGCGTCTCGGCGGAGTGGGTGAAGGCGGTCTCCGAACTCGTGGTCACGATGCCCAATTCCGTTGCCTTTCTTGTCCGCAATGTGCGCAGTTTACACATTCGAACAGATTTGTAACTAGGGTGTGTATCGCACCGGTATGGTGGCTCGATGCGTTCGGTACTGCGCTTCGGCGCCCATGTCGGCCGCGGGGTGCGCCGCTTGACGGCCGACACGGCATTGGGCGGCAGACGACGATTCCCGCGTCGCATCGAGGACCTCACCCCCGGCGGCTTGTCGGCGCTGATCGGTGGCAGCGTTGCCGCCATCACGCCGTTGGACACCACGGCCGGAACGTCGAGCCGGGCCCGGCTGGCGCTGACCGGAGACGGCGTTCCGCAGTCGGTGTTCGTCAAGATGTCGGCCGGCTCCGCGGGCATCCGGATGCTGGGCGAACTGGCCGGACTGGGCGAGACCGAGGCGCGGTTCTACCGTGAACTGGCCCCGCACCTGCGCAGGGGTCTGCCGCGCTGTCTCGGATCCGACTTCGACCCGCTGACGGGCCGCTACCTCATCGTGCTCGAGGACATGGCGGTCTCGGACTGCGGTTTCCCCGACACCCTTCATCCGCTGCCCACCGATCAGCTGGCTCAGGTGGTGGGAGTGCTGGCCCACCTACATGCCACCTTCTGGGGCCGGCTCCCGGAGAAGCCCGGCGGCACAGGTCAATTCGGCTGGCTACTGAGTCCGTCATGGGATCCGGCGAACCTCCTGACACCGTCGGTGATGAAGATGTCGGCGAAGCGCCTGTCGGCCTCTACCGCCATCCCGGTGGAATCGGGGCGGTACCTCTGGGAGAACTTCGGCCGGGTGACGGCCGTCGTGGACAGCGGCACGCATACCGTCCTGCACGGCGACTCACATCCGGGCAACACGTACTTTCGCGCCGGGCAGGCGGGACTGCTGGACTGGCAGGTGGTCCGCCGCGGGCATCCGGCCCGTGATCTGGCCTACGCGATCGTTCTCGGCACACCGGTTGCGGATCGCCATGCCGTGGAGCACGAGTTGCTCCACAGCTACCGCCGGGCGCTCGTTGCCGAGGGCGGACCGGAGTTCGGCCGGGACGAGCTGTGGACCCGCTACCGGCAGGCCGTCGTGCACCCGTACCTGTCCGCGCTGACGACGGCCGGCCTCGGTGGGCTCCAGGATGACGGCATCGCCCTGGAGGGCTTGCGGCGGGCGGTGACCGCGCTGGACGAGCTCGAAACGGTTGCCGCCCTTCGGGGCGCGTCCTGAGTCCGGCCGCGTCGAGGGGTCAGGCCTGCAGCAGCTCGGCCATCTTGGGGACGATGGCCTGCAGTGCCTTCAGCGGCCGGATCATCACCTTGACCGAGACGATCTCGTCCTCGTCGTTCCAGCGGATCATGTCGATGCCCTCGATGACGATTCCGTCGATCTCGGCGGCGAATTCCAGGACCGCCGAGTGGGTGTCGAACCACTTGCCGACATACCGGAAGTTCGCGGTCGAAAACAGCGTGTCCGCGGCACGGAGATACGCCGCGGCCTTCGCGCGGCCCCGCTGCGGGGTGAACACCGCCGGGGAGTAGAACACCGCATCCTCGGCGAGCAGTTCCTCGATACCGCCGGCGCCGTCGGCGGCGATGATCTCGAGCCAGCGCTCGAGGACCGGAGGGGTCACAGGCGTCTCCTTCACATCCGCGGTCCGGACATCACTTGGGGCAGTTGATCGTCACGTAGGCGAGGCCTTGCGAGCCGACCGAGCCCGCAGTGTTGATGTCGGTCACCGTGCACTGGGACAGCGGGACGTTGGGGGCGCCGTTCTCGTACTGCACCTGCACGTCGTAGCCCGCCGAGTCGAGATCGCCGATGGTGGCGGCGGCGGATTCGGAACCCGGCTCGGGGATGTTGGGCGGATCGGCGAAAGCCAGGGGAGCCAGGACGATCGACGCGGCGGCGGCGCCGATCGGCACGGCGGCGAAGGAGCGCGGCTGGAGTGACATCGCAGTCCTCTCGGAAGGGTGCCTCAAGAATGGCAGCACAGTCATGGCCGCAGCGACGGACGGGGGAACGGCGGGGTGAACTCGTGCCGAACTCGAGGTGACGCTCACGGCGAGTCCGGCCGACCCGCGTCCACCGGCAGGCGATCGGTCGACGCGGAATCCGGTTGTGCCGAGCCGGAATCCGGCGACGGGGTGGGCCAGGGCTGTGGCACCGGGCGCTGACGCACCCGCTGCGGCCACCAGAACCACTTGCCCATCAGCGCGGCGATGGACGGGGTCATGAACGAGCGCACCACCAGCGTGTCGAACAGCAGGCCCAGCGCGATCGTGGTGCCCACCTGGCCGCCGACTTTGAGCGGGCTGATCGCCATCGACCCCATGGTGAACGCGAACACCAGGCCTGCCGAGGTCACCACCGAACCGGAACCCGCCATCGACCGGATGATCCCGGTGTTGAGCCCGGCGTGGATCTCCTCCTTGAAGCGGGCCACCAGCAAAAGGTTGTAGTCCGATCCCACCGCCAGCAGGATGATCACCGCCATCGCGATGACCATCCAGTGCAACGGCTGGCCCAGGATGTGCTGCCACAACAGCACCGAGAGCCCGAACGATGCCCCGAGCGAGAGCACCACCGTGCCCACGATCACCGCGCTCGCCACCACACTTCGGGTGATCACCAGCATGATGATGAAGATCAGGCACAGTGCCGCGATCCCGGCGATCATCAGGTCGTAATCGGCGCCTTCCTGCAGGTCCTTGTAGACCGACGCGGTGCCGCCGAGGTACACCCGCGAGCCCTCCAGTGGGCTGCCCTTGATCGCCTCGAACGCGGCGTTCTTGATCTTGTCGATGTGCGAGATGCCTTCCGGCGTCGCGGGGTCACCCTCGTGAGAGATGATGAACCGCACAGCTTTTCCGTCAGGCGAGACGAACATCTTGAGTCCGCGCTTGAACTCGGGGTTGTCGAACACCTCCGGCGGCAGATAGAACGAGTCGTCGTTCTTCGAGGCGTCGAACGCCTGGCCCATGGCGGTCGCGTCGTCCATCATCGCCTGACTCTGGTCCTGCAGTCCGTTCATCGAGGACTGCATGGTCAGCATCATCTGCTTCATCGACGTCATGGTCGCAATCATCGGTGGCATCAACTCGGCCAGCTTCGGCATCAGGACGTCCATCCGGTCCATGTCCTTCATCATGGCCGCGAGATCGTCGCTGAGCGCGTCCATACCGTCCAGAGCGTCGAACGCCGAACGCAGCGACCAGCAGATAGGGATGTCGAAGCAGTGCGGTTCCCAGTAGAGGTAGTTGCGGATCGGTCGGAAGAAGTCGTCGAAGTTCGCCAGGTTGTTCCGAATCTCGTTGGTGTCGTCGACCATCTGCCGGGTCTTCAGCACCATCGCGTGGGTGACGCCGGTGAGCTGCTTGGTCAGCGCGTACATCCGCGTCATCGTGTCGATGGTGACCTGCATGTCGTCGCCCATCTTGAGCATGTCGCGCATGCGGTCCTGCATATAGGACATGTTCATCATCTGGGTGGTGCCCTGCATGCTGATGATGAACGGGATCGAGGTGTGCTCGATCGGTGTGCCCAACGGCCGCGTGATGCTCTGCACGCGCCCGATACCGGGAATGTGGAAGATGTTCTTGGCGATCCGGTCGATGACCAGCATGTCGGCCGGATTGCGCACATCGTGGTCGGTTTCGACCAGTAGCAGTTCCGGATTCATCCGGGCCTGCGGGAAGTGCCGGTCGGCGGCCTCGTAGCCGGCTGCCGCCGGGATGGTCTTCGGCAGGTAGTTCCGGTCGTTGTAGTTGGTGGTGTAGGACGGCAGGGCCAGCAACCCGATCAATGCCAGTGCCGTCGAGGCCGCCAGGATCGGCCCCGGCCAGCGCACCACCGCGGTGCCGACCCGGCGCCACAGGTGGGTGTTCATCTTCCGCTTGGGCTCGAAGATGTTCCGGAACCGGCTGCCGATCGTGATGACGGCGGGCCCGAACGTCAACGCCGCGAACACCACCACCAGCATGCCGATGGCCAGCGGGAAGCCCAGCGACATGAAATACGGCAACCGGGTGAAGTGCAGGCAGAACGTCGCGCCCGCGATGGTCAGGCCGGAGCCCAGAATCACGTGCGAGGTGCCGTGATACATCGTGTAGTAAGCGGTTTCGCGATCCTCACCGTCCAATCGGGCCTCGTGGTAGCGCCCGATGAGGAAGATCGCATAGTCGGTGGCCGCGGCGATGGACAGGGTCGCGAGCAGGTTCACCGCGAATGTCGACAGGCCGATCACCTCGGCGTTGGCGAGGAAAGCGATGACGCCCCGGGCCGCGGTGAGTTCGAGGAACACCATCACCAGCACCAGAACGGTTGTGACGATGGAGCGGTAGACCAGTAGCAGCATCACGAAGATGACCGCGATGGTGACCGCCTCGACCACCTTGACCGCCGAGTCACCGACGTTGTGCTGGTCATGGGACAACGCGGTCGGTCCGGTCACGTAGACCTTCAGCCCCGGCGGCGGGGGGTTGGCGGTGACGATTTTCTGCACCGCGTCGACCGACTCGTTGGCCAGACTCTCGCCCTGGTTGCCGGCCAGATACACCTGGACATAGGCGGCCTTGCCGTCCGCACTCTGGGAGCCTGCCGCGGTCAGCGGATCACCCCAGAAGTCCTGCACGTGCTCGACGTGCTTCGGGTCGTCCCGCAGCTTCTGGATCAGCCCGTCGTAGTAGTGGTGTGCCTCGGCGCCCAGCTGCTGGTCGCTCTCCAGCAGGACCATCGCGGAGCTGTTGGAGTCGAACTCCTGGAAGTCCTTGCCGACCCGCTTCATCGCCTTCATCGACGGCGCGTCGGTCGGCGAGAGCGAGACGGTGTGTTCCTGGCTCACCTGCTCGAGTGGCGGCACCGCGACGCTGAGCACCACCACCAGCCCGAACCAGAACAGCACGATGGGCACCGCGAACATCCGGACGAACCGGGGGATCAGCGGGTGCGTTCCGTGCCGTCGGGTCATGCGGACTTCACCAGGCAGAAGGTCTGGGCGCTGACGCCGCTGGCGGTCTTCTCGTCCTTGAGCACGCCGTCGACGAGGATCCGGCAACCGATGGTGTCGGTGTCACCCTGGGCCACGATGTTGGCGCTGGCGGCCGGCGCGGTCGTGGTGAGGGTCAGCGACCAGGGCAGCGTGGTGTCCCGGACGATCTGCGGCTGGGCGTCGAGGTCGAGGTAGTTGATGGTCGCCACCGCGCCGCTGGGCCCGTAGATCTCGTAGGTGACCTCTTTGGGGTTGAACGGCTTGGTGTCGTTGGCCAGGCCGCTGCCCTGCCGGGTGAGTTCGGTCTTGCCGAACACGCCGTGCAGGCGGAAGACGCCGAAGACGGCGAGGACGACCACCACGAGGATGACCAGCGGGAGCCATGCCCGTCTCAGCATCCTGACCATTGCTTCCCCGTGACCCGTCTCAGCTGCCCGTCCCGTGCGATCTGAACATCCCGTCGCAGCGCGACAGGTTAGCCCACTTAACTAGAGAGATTAGCTTACTTAAGTGATCGAACGATACCTGCCCGCGGGCCGCGCACGCGATTCCCGGGGACCATGTGGTGCCGGGTGTCACACGGGTGTCACCGATGCCGGGTCGGTGCGCCGACGGGGACCGGGGCCCCCGCTGCGGACCCTAGCGGACATGCGGTTTCGGTGGTGCCGACGCGGGTTTGCTGGGTTCGGGTGTTCGTCTGTCGGCGACGCGCCTACAATCGGGAGCCATGAAGGTAACGAAGCTGATCGCGACGGCCGTGATGGCCGTGGCGGCACCGGTGGTCCTGGCCGCGCCCTCGCACGCCGATGTGGACACCGATTTCGCCAATCAGCTGCACACCATCGGCATCTACGGCCCCCGCGACTACAACGCCTGGCTGGGCAAGATCGCCTGCAAGCGGCTCTGGACCGGACTCGACGGCGACGCCTACGCCTCGGCCAAGTTCTTGACCACGAACCTGCCCCGGGGCACCGACCAGGGCCAGGCCCTGCAGTTCCTCGGCTTCGCCATCGCCGCGTACTGCCCGGAGCAGATCGGCGTGCTGCAGCGAGCCGCGGTGCAGTAGCACCCCGGTGAACTGACGTGGCCGTCCTGACCGCGCGCGATCACCAGACCGTCGCTGACGACATCCCGGCCCCGCCGCGTGAGGTGCTCGAGCACTACGTCGATCTCACCAATATCGCCCTGGTGCACCCGCTCGTGGTGTCCGTCCGCAGCGTGGCACGCACCCAGACGGCCGACGGCTACACCCAGACCTGGCGGGTGAAGGACCGAATCCCGTTGGGGCCGTTCACACTTCCCACCACCTACACCGCGCGGCTGCACGTGCCCGAGGACGGCCCCGTGACGGCCGAGGCCCGTCAGTTCCCGGCGGTGCAGCTGAATTCCATCGTGTCCTTCGACCCAGTGCCCGACGGCACCCGGCTCACCGAGCGCATCGAGATCATCGCGCCGCGCCCTCTGCTGGCGATCACCGTGCGGCAGGCCGTCGCCGCGCACAAGGAGATGCTGGCCGGTATCCGCAGGCACTTCGCCGGCGGTTAGCCGCTCAGCCGGCCGTCTTGCCGTTGTCGACGTTGTACACCGCGCCGTGGACGGTGACGGCGTCGTCGCTGGCCAGGAACGCGATCACCTTGGCGACGTCGACCGGCGCCATCATTCCGCGCGGTGCGGCGATACGCATGATCAGGTTGTAGTCCGCGTTCTCCGGGGCCTCGAACTCGGTGACCTGTGGGGTCAGCATGCCGCCTGGGCACACCGCGTTGACCCGCAGTCGATCCTTGGTGAACTCGATGGCCAGCGCCCGGGTCAAACCGACCAGGCCGTGCTTGGCGGCGCAGTAGCCGGCCGAGTACACCTCGCCTTCGATGCCCGCGATCGAGGCGACGTTGACGATGTTGCCCGCCGTCTCCAGCAGGTGCGGCAGCGCGGCGCGGCAGAGGTAGAACGGCCCGTTCAGGTTCACCGCCAGGTCGTAGTCCCAGTCCTCGTCGGTCACCGTCGTGGTGTGCCGCATCTGGTGGAACCCGGCCGCGTTGACCAGCACGTCGAGCCGGCCGAACCGCTGCACGCAGGCGGCCACCGCGTCCCGGCAGGCCTGCGGGGTGGTGATGTCGACCGAGGCGTAGGCCCCGCCCGGCACCGCGGTGAACACCTCGGCCATCCGCTCGGCGTCGCGGGCGATCCCGAACACCGATGCACCCCGCTCGGCGAACACCTGCGCCACCGCCGCGCCCAGGCCCGACGAGGCGCCGGTCACCAGCGCGACCTTCCCGCTCAACTGCGTCACAGCCCAGCCCTTCCGCCGGAGGAGGACCGGCTACCTCGATTGCTCATGGACTACTCGTGCACGTTGCGGACGCCCACGGCGTTTCGCAATCCCGAGCAGTTGTAGCACCCGACGCACCCGACGCAGTCGCGGCACCGGCCACAGCCCACGCAGGCCACGCAGCGCCGGCAGGCGAAGCAGCCGACGCACGCGACGCAACCGGCCAGCAGGACCGACAGGATCGTGATCGCGCTGCCCGCGACGGCGGCGCTGCCCGCGGTGGCGACCGACCCGGCGACCGCGGCGCTGCCGGCGGTGGCGATGGAACCGGCGACGGCGGAACTCCCGGCGGTGGCGATCGATCCGGCGACGGCGGCGCTACCCGCGGTCGAGATCGACCCCGCGACAGCGGAGCTCCCCGGGGCGAAGGCGCGGCGAACGGGCAGGGACGTCTTCATGTTTCGAGGATGTCAGGCCGGGGGCCGACGCACACCCGGGCCGGAGAATTCGGGTGAACCCCTATCGGTCGGCGAGCCGGGCGGGCGATAATCGCGATCGGGGCGGGGATCCGGAGGGGGAGCATGGGACCGTTATGCGCGCGCTCGCCGTGGCCACGCAGACCGTGGCCCGCATTGGTGACGCGTTATCCACTACGGTGCGACCAGTTCGGAATCTGCAGCCAGACGGCTTGCGGACACATAATGCGGGGGGCCGGGAAAAATTACGCGAGCGTGACCATGTCCCGCCCGAGTCGGCGGATGGCGGCTGCCTCGCCTTGAATGAGCAAAGAGGTTTCACCGTTGGTCACGGGCGCCGCCGCGCCCGATCGGGGAAGGAGCGGTCATTGCGCGCATTCGATGCGGCAACGCATAGCGGCGCGCACTCGTCCGCGGCCCGGGGGGCGGTCGAACCGCCCGACGCCCAGTTCGAGGTCTGGCGCAACGGCGTCCGCCGAGAGGCCCTGGCCCACGTCGGCGACTTCGTCGACACCCACTGCACCGCGCAACTGGCCCGGACCGGGGTGGATCTGGCCGCCGATGTTCTGGTGCAGTTCGTCAGCACCGGCAAATGCCTGCGGTCGACGTTTATGTACCTGGGCTGGCTGTGCGGCGCCGAACCCGAGGACGCCGCCCTGCGGGCCTCCGCGGGCCTGGAGTTGCTGCACGGTTTCGCGCTGCTGCAGGACGACGTCATGGACGACTCGCCGCTGCGCCGCGGCCGTCCCGCCGCGCACGTCCAGTTCGGCGACTGGCACGCCGAGCGCGGGCTGTCCGGGTCGGCATGGCGGTTCGGGGCGTCGGCCGCGATCCTGCTCTCCGACCTCTGCCTGGTGTGGGCCGAACAGATGATGCGGGAGAGCGGGCTGGCGCCCGAAGCGCTGTCGCGGGCCTGGCGCCGCTACGACGCGATGCGAATCGAACTGGCGGTGGGCCAGTTCGCCGACGTCGCCAACGACGCCGGGGCGCTGCCCACCCTGGACGCCGTGCTCGACGTGGCCCGCCGCAAATCCGGCAACTACACGGTGCGCCGCCCGCTGGAGATCGGTGCGGCCATGGCCGGCTGCGATCACCTGGTCGACGTGCTCGGGCCGTACGGCAGCGCGGTGGGCGAGGCCTTCCAGCTGCGCGACGACATGCTGGGCGTGTTCGGCGCCCCCGCCGTGACCGGCAAGCCCGTCGGCGGCGACCTGGCCGAGCGCAAGGCCACCAGCGTCGTGGTCGCCGCGCACCAGATGGCCGATACGACCATCCGCCGCCAGTTCGTCGAGTTGATGAATGCCGAGGAGTTGGCCGACGGCGACATCGCGCATTGGCGAAACCTGATCGTGGCCACCGGGGCGGTGGAGTGGATCGAGGACATGATCGCCGACCGGGTGGCCACCGCCCACGAGTACATCTGCGACGACCGGATCGACGGCTGGGCGCGCTCCGCGCTGGCCAACATGGCGTCGATCTGCACGGCAAGGAGCCAATGATGCGTACCGTTCCGGGTGCCACCGACCACGTCGTGGTGGTCGGCGCCGGCCTGTCGGGCCTCTCGGCCGCACTGCAGCTGGCCGGGCGCGGGCGACAGGTCACCGTCGTCGAGCGCTACGGCTTCCCCGGCGGCCGGATGGGCCAGGCCGATGTCCGCGGCTACCGGATCGACACCGGGCCCACCGTGCTGACCATGCCCGACATCATCGAGGAGGCGTTCGCCGCCGTCGGCGTCTCGATGTCCGAGCGCCTCGACCTGGCCCCCGTCGACCCGGCCTACCGCGCCAGCTTCGCCGACGGCAGCACGCTGGACGTGCACACCGACGCCGCGGCCATGACCGCCGCCGTCGAACAGTTCGCCGGCCCCGACCAGGCCGCCGGTTACCAGCGGCTGCGCGACTGGCTGACCGAGCTGTACCGGCTGGAGATGAACGGGTTCATCGCCTCCAACTTCGACTCCCCGCTGTCGCTGCTGACACCCCAGCTGGCGCGGCTGGCCGCGATCGGCGGGTTCCGCGGCTGGGAGAAGATGGTGCGCCGCTACATCAGCGACGAACGGCTGCAACGCATCTTCACCTTCCAGGCGCTCTACGCCGGCGTCCCGCCGCAGCACGCGCTGGCCGCCTACGCCGTGATCGCCTACATGGACACCGTCGCCGGGGTGTACTTCCCGCGCGGCGGTATGCGTGCCGTGCCCGAGGCCCTGGCGGCCGCGGCCGCCGAGGCGGGGGTGGAGTTCCGCTACCAGACCACGGTCAGCACGCTGGAGCGCTCCGGCTCGCGGGTCACCGCCGTGCGCACCCACGCCGGTGACCGGATCGCCTGTGACGCGGTGGTTCTCACCACCGAGCTGCCGCTGACCTATCAGCTGCTCGGACGCACCCCGCGCCGTGCGGTCAAGGTGCGCCCGGCACCGTCGGCGGTCGTCGTGCACGTCGGCGTCCCCGCGGTCGGCGACGCCCTGGTGCACCACAACATCAGCTTCGGGGCGCAGTGGGCCAAGACGTTCGACGAGATCATCGACGACGGCACGCTGATGAGCGACCCGTCGCTGTTGGTCACCCGGCCGACCGCCGGTGACCCCAGCCTGGCCCCGCCCGGCCGCGACCTGCTCTACATCCTGGCCCCGGCGCCCAATCTGGATGTGGGCGTGGTCAATTGGGCCGCCGAGGGTGACGCCTACGCCCACCGGGTGGTGGCCAAGGCGGCTGAGCGGCTGTTGCCGGGGCTGGCCGAGGACGCCGACGTGCTCGACGTCGTCACCCCGGCGGACTGGGCGCGGCAGGGGATGGCCGCGGGCACCCCGTTCGCGTTGGCGCACACCTTCGCCCAGACCGGGCCGTTCCGGCCCGCCAACACGGTGCGCGGCATCGACAACGCGGTGCTGGCCGGCTCGTCCACGGTGCCCGGGGTGGGGGTGCCGACGGCGCTGCTGTCCGGACGGCTGGCCGCCGATCGTGTCACCGGGGTCGGCGACAATGCGGGAAGCAGACGGACCATTACCAAGTCGGGAAGCAGGTAGTGATGATCCACACCGAATTGCACGCGGCCGGGGTTCACGACGCCCAACTGCGGGAGTCCTACCGGTACTGCCGCCGGCTCAACGCCCAGCACGGCCGGACCTTCTTCCTGGCCACCCGCCTGCTGGCGCCCTCACAGCGGCCGGCGGTGCATGCGCTGTACGGATTCGCCCGCTACGCCGACGACATCCTCGACGACCTGGCCTCCGACGCCGACACCGCCGAGCGCGCGCGCCGGCTCGAGCAGTTGGCGGCCAAGTTCTTCGACGGCGCCGATCACTCCGACGACCCGGTGCTGGCCGCGGTGCTGCACACCGCCCGCACCTACCGCATTCCGCTGAACCTGTTCGACGACTTCCTGGCGTCGATGCGGATGGACCTGACCGTCACCGACTATCCGGACCGACCGGCGCTGAACCGCTACATGCGCGGCTCGGCGGAGGTGATCGGCCTGCAGATGCTGCCGATCCTGGGCACCGTCGGGCCGACCAGCGCGGCCGAGCCCTACGCCGAGGCGCTCGGCACCGCCTTTCAGCTGACGAACTTCCTGCGGGACGTCAACGAGGATCTGTCGCGCAACCGGGTCTATCTGCCCGCCGACGAACTGGCCGCGTTCGGGGTCGACCGGCAGCTGCTGATGTGGTGCCACCAGAACGGCCGCACCGACCCGCGGGTGCGCAGCGCGCTGGCCGCCCAGCACGACATCACCCGCGGGGTCTACCGGGAGGCGCGCAAGGGTATCGCGTTGCTGGCCCCGGCCTCGCGGCCCTGTGTCACCGCCGCGTTCACGCTGTACTCGGAGATTCTGGACCGCATCGAGGAGATCGACTTCGCCGTGTTCAGCGAACGCGCCTCGGTGAGCCTGCGCCGGCGGGGCCAGGTGTTCAGCACCGGGCTGGTGCGGGCGTGGCGGGCGCGGCGGTCCGACACCAGCCCGAGAGGTGACCTGACCGCAGGCGCCGCCTGATGGACCGGTGGCAGTACCTGATCGTCCTCGGCGCCTGCCTGCTGATCACCGCTCCGCTGGAACTGTTCGGTGCCGGCGTCTACCGCCAGCCGATGCGCCTGCTGAAGTCGGTGGGGCCGGTAGCGCTGATCTTCGTGGTCTGGGACGCGGTCGCTATCGCCGGCCATGTCTGGACCTACAACCCGCGCTTCATCACCGGCTGGCACTTGCCGTTCGCGGTTCCGATCGAAGAGGTGTTGTTCTTCGTCGTCATCCCGATCTGCGGCCTGCTGACCTACTCCGCGGTCAGCACGATCCTGGGCTGGCTGCGCCGATGACCGGACTGGGTTACACCCTGCCCGCCGCGATCGCCGTGGTCGTGGTGTGTGTGCTGGAATTGGCGGTGTTCCGCACCGGGTTGTTCCGCAAGGCCGAATACTGGATATCGATGGGCATCGTGCTGGGTTTTCAGGTCATCGTCGACGGCTGGCTGACCAAGCTGTCCGCACCGATCGTCATCTACAACGAGCAGCACAGCACCGGTGTGCGGTTTCCCTTCGACATCCCGGTGGAGGACTTCCTGTTCGGCTTCGCAATGGTGACCGCTGTGCTGATGCTCTGGGAGCGGCAGCGATGACCAGCGTCGGGCAGCACGGCCTGCCGAAGTCCGAGGTACCGGGCGCCTTCGACGTGGGCGCGCGAGCCTACGACCGGTTGGTCGGAGCCAATCCCGGCTACCACGACCACCTGCGCATTTCGGCGCGCCGGATGCGGATCCCCAACGGCGGCCGGGGATTGCGCCTGCTCGACGCTGGTTGCGGGACGGGCGCCTCGACGGCCGCGCTGCTCGAGGCTGCTCCGCACGCGGAGATCGTCGCCGTCGACGCCTCGGCGGGCATGCTGGCCGAGGCGGCCGCCAAGTCCTGGCCGGACACGGTGCGTTTCGTGCACACCCCGATCGAGGGCCTGGCCGAGGCCGGAGTGCACGGGCCGTTCGACGGCATCCTGGCCGCCTACCTACTGCGCAACCTCGACGACCCGGACGCGCAGCTGCGGCGGTTCCGGGAGATCCTGCGCCCGGGTGCCACGCTGGCCGTGCACGAGTACTCGGTGCGCGACTCCCGCCTGGCCTCGGGGATCTGGGATGCGGTCTGCTGGATCATCATCATCCCGTCCGGCTGGCGACAGACCCGCGACAGCAAGCTGTACCGCCACCTGTGGCGCAGCGTGAAGACCTTCGACGGGGCGGCGGACTTCCAACGTCGAATCGCCGCAGCGGGTTTCACCGGCGTGTACAGCGAGACCATGCCCGGCTGGCAGCGCGACATCGTGCACACCTTCCTCGGAGATGCTCCGCGATGATCGACTCCCGCCGTGTCACGCACCCGGCGCCGCCCGGGCTGGCGCACGCCAACGCCCTGCCCAACACGCCGCACGTCGTCGTCGTCGGCGGTGGCATCGCCGGACTGGCCGCCGCCACCGGACTGGTGGAGCGCGGCGTCTCGGTCGAGGTGCTCGAGCGCGAACCCAACCTCGGCGGGCGCGTGGCCGGCTGGACCGAACGCCTCGACGACGGTGAACTGGCCGGCACCGAGGTGGCCAACAACCGGGGCTTCCACGCGTTCTTCCGCCAGTACTACAACCTGCGCGCGCTGCTACGCCGCAGCGACCCCGGGCTGGACCGGTTGCGTGCGGTCGAGGACTACCCGCTTGTCGACGGCGAGGGCAGGCGGGACACCTTCCGCGGACTGCCCAAATCCCCGCCCTGGAACGCGCTGGTGTTCGCACTGCGCAGCCCGACCTTCCGGTTCCGGGACCTGTTGCGGCTCAACGCTGTTGCCGCCGCCCCGCTGGCTGCGGTGTCGGTGCCGGACATCTATGAGCGGCTCGACCACCTCGACGCCGAGACCTTCCTGACCGACATCAACTTCCCGGTCGCGGCCCGGCACCTGGCCTTCGAGGTGTTCGCGCGCAGCTTCTTCGCCCGCCCCGAGCGGTTGTCGGCGGCCGAACTGGCGGCGATGTTCCACATCTACTTCCTCGGCTCCAGCGAGGGGCTGGTCTTCGACGTCGCCGAGTCCAACTTCAACACGGCGTTGTGGGATCCGCTGGGGGAGTATCTGATCGAGCAGGGCGTGCAGTTCCGTACCGGCGTCTCGGCCACCTCGGTCGGCATCGGCGGGCCCAAGCGGCTGCAGGTGCGCGACAGCACCGGCGCGATCATCGACGCCGACGGCGTGGTGCTGGCCACCGACCCCGGCGCTCTGCGGCAGATCCTCGCCGACTCGCCCGGCCTCGGCGACGCCCACTGGCGGGGCCGGGTGGCCGCGCTGCGCACCGCGCCACCGTTCGTCGTGCAGCGGCTCTGGCTGGACCGGCCGGTTGCCGCCGACCGTCCCGCGTTCCTGGGCACCGGCGGCCTGGAACCGGTCGACAACATCAGCGTGGTCAGCAGCTACGAACGCCAGGCCGCGGAATGGGCTCGGGCACATGGCGGTTCAGTGGTCGAGGTGCATTCCTACTCGGTGGTGGACGAGCCGCCGTTCGAGGGCCTGCGGGAGCGGATGCTGGCGGTGCTGCACCGGCTCTATCCCGAGACCGCACAGGCCGGCATCCTCGCCGAGCGGGTGCTGTTCCGGGACGACTGCCCGCTGTTCTGGCCGGGCGCCTACGCCGACCGCCCCACCGTCAACACGCCGGTTGAGGGGCTGATGCTGGCGGGGGACGGGATCCGCATCGATCTGCCGGTAGCCTTGATGGAGCGGGCCGCCACCACCGGGTGGACCGCCGCCAACCGATTGTTGGCGGGCTGGGGGATCAGCGGGCACACCCTGCACACCGTGCCGGTGCAGGGGCGCTCACCGGTCCTGCGCCGGCTCGCCACCCGAGAAAGGCGCGCACCGATATGAGCCTGCGGTCACGGCTGGCCGCCCGATGGCCCAAAGATGTACCGCTGCAACTGATTCCGAAGCTCGACTGGAGCCGGCAGCGGCCTACGTATCAGGATGCGGAACCCCAGATCATCGATGCCGCGCTGGAGCGCGCGCTGCGCAGGCCCAGTGGGAACTGGTACGCGTTCGCCGCGAGCACCGACGTGCGCACCGACCGGCCGTTCGGCGCCCGGGTCGCCGGCGTGGAGATCGTCGCCTGGCGTGACCAGCAGCGCGCACTGCATGTCGGGCCCGCGGCCTGCCCGCACCTGGGCGCCGACCTGGCCACCGGCAAGATCGACTGCGGCGGGCTGATCTGCCCCTGGCACGGGCTGCGCCTCGATGGCGGCCGCGCGTTCGGCTGGAAACCGTTGCGCGCGTTCGACGACGGGGTGCTGGTCTGGGTCCGCCTCGACTCGGTGGGCGAAGGCGCGGGCCGGGAGCAGCCCCTGGACGCCCCGGTCATCCCGGTCCGTCCCGCCGGGGCCGCACTGGCGGCGGTGGCCCGGCTGGTCGGCACGTGCGAACCCGCCGACATCATCGCCAACCGCCTCGACCCGTGGCACGGGGGATGGTTTCACCCGTACTCGTTCACCCAGCTCGAGGTGCTCAGCGCGCCGGCCGTCGACGCCGACGAGGACGGCGACCGGTTCCTGGTCGCCGTGACGTTCCGGATGGGACGAGTCGGTGTCCCGGTCATCGCCGAGTTCACCGCGCCGGAGCCGCGGACCATCGTGATGCGGATCGTCGACGGCGAGGGCACCGGCAGCGTCGTGGAGACCCACGCCACCCCGGTCGGTCGCGGGCCGGACGGACGGCCCCGCACCGCGGTGCTCGAAGCGGTCATCGCCCAGTCCGACCGCGAGGGTTTCCAGCACTCGCTGCGCGTCGCCCGGCTCATCACCCCGATGATGCGGTTCGCCGCCACCCGGCTGTGGCGCGACGACCTGGCATACGCCGAACGCCGATACGCCCTGCGCGCCAACACCGGTCGCTAACCTGAACGTCCGGGGGGCTGAACAGAAGGTGAGGCGATGGCCAAGCGGATCGTGATCTGGGGTACCGGTTTCGTCGGCAAGATGGTCATCCCCGAGGTGCTGCGGCACCCCGACTTCGAGTTGGTCGGGGTCGGCGTGAGCAACCCGGCCAAGGTCGGCGTGGACGTCGGGGAGATCTGCGGGCTGTCCGAGCCGGCCGGTGTCCTGGCCACCGACGACGTCGACGCGTTGATCGCCCTGAAGCCGGACGCGCTGGTGCACTACGGCCCGACCGCCGCGCACGCCGACACCAACATCGACCTCATCGGCCGCTTTCTGCGGGCCGGGATCGACGTCTGCTCGACGGCGATGACCCCGTGGGTGTGGCCCAAGATGCACCTGAACCCGCCGAACTGGATCGAGCCGATCACCGAGGCCTGCGAGGCGGGCCGGTCGTCGTGCTTCACCACCGGGATCGATCCCGGTTTCGCCAACGACCTGTTCCCGATGACCCTGATGGGCCTGTGCGCGGAGGTCCGCCGGGTGCGCGCGTCGGAGCTGCTCGACTACACCAATTACGAGGGTGACTACGAGTTCGAGATGGGGATCGGCCGCGAGCCGGACTACCAGCCGCTGCTGGAGAACTCCGACATCCTGGTGTTCGCCTGGGGAGCGACGGTGCCGATGATCGCGCACGCGGCCGGCATCGCCCTCGACGAGATCACCACCACCTGGGACAAGTG
The DNA here is from genome assembly GCA_964535335.1 of uncultured Mycobacterium sp. Taxonomy (GTDB): domain Bacteria; phylum Actinomycetota; class Actinomycetes; order Mycobacteriales; family Mycobacteriaceae; genus Mycobacterium. Next base: position 1,692 of record CAZHUU010000009.1, on the reverse strand, counting down.
GGTGACACCCACCGAACGCACCACGGTCAAGGGGGTGATCCCGGCCGGGCATGTGGCGGCGGTGCGCTTCACCATCAACGGGGTCTACCGCGGCGAGACCCGCATCCAGCTCGAGCACGTCAACCGGATCGGCCACGACGCCGCCCCGGACTGGCCCTCGGGCAACCAGGACGACGTCTACCGGGTCGAGATCGAGGGCACCCCCAGCATCTTCCAGGAGACCGCGTTCCGGTTCACCGACGGCTCGGGGCGTGACGCCGCGGCGGCCGGCTGCCTGTCGACCGGCCTGCGGGCGCTGAACGCCGTCCCGGCGGTCAACGATCTGCCACCGGGCTGGGTCACACCGCTGGATCTGCCGCTCATCGGGGGGCACGGCACTATTCGCTGAGTAACACCCCCGGCGCCGGATTCGACATAGCTGGTGAATCCACATATCGGTGCTGGGGGTACCCGCATGCCTGTGCGCGCAGGCCGGGAGCCCGGATTGGGACGACATGACAGAACCGACCAGGCCGGCCATCGGTCTTTCTGTCGGGGCGACCACACTGGCCGCGGTCACCACCGACTCCTCGGTCACCCGCAGGGCTGTGATCACGCTTTTTCGTGATCGCCCGCCCCAGGTGGGACTGCCGACCGAGAACCCGGTGCCCGACCAGGCCGGGCTGGTGATCACCGACTTCGTCGACCGGGTCGGCGACCCGGTTCCGGTCGTGGCCGCCGACGGCTCGGTGCATGCCGGGGAGGCTTTGCTGGCCGAGGCGCTGCGGGCCCTCGCGGGGATCGCCGGCGGGGGCGGCCCGGTACCGTCCGCGGCCGCGGTGACCTACCCGGCGCATTGGCGCCGGCCGGCGGTCGACGCGCTGCGCCGCGCGCTGCGCCGAGTGCCGGGCTGGTCGGCCAAGGAGCCGCTGCTGATCCCGGACACCGCGGCGGCGCTGACCGCCCTGCAGGCCGATCCGGGCCTGCCCACCAGCGGGGTGGTGGCCCTGTGTGACTTCGGCGGCAGCGGGACCGCGATCACTTTCGTCGACGCCGGCACCCCGGGCTATCAGCCGGTCGCCGCCCCCGTGCGCCACCTCGACTTCTCCGGCGACCTGATCGACCAGGCGGTACTCGCCCACGTCGTCGCCGAACTGTCCGCGGGCGGTGCGGTCGACACCACCAGCACCTCGGCGATCGGGTCGCTGACCCAGCTGCGCGCGGAGTGCCGGGCCGCCAAGGAGCGGCTGTCCTCGGCCGGCGTCACCGCGCTGCCCGTGGAGTTGCGTGGCTTCCGCGGCGACGTGCGGCTCACCCGAACCGAACTCGACGACGCGATCGCACCCGCGCTCGGCGACCTGGTCGCCGCCGTGCAGGACGGCATGGCCCGCTCGGGGGTGCGACCGGCGGATCTCACCGCGATCGCCTCGGTCGGCGGTGGCGCCGCCGTCCCGGTGATCACCACCGCCCTCTCGCAGCATCTGCGGGTGCCGGTCGTCACCACCCCGCGCCCGGCGCTGACCGCCGCCATCGGCGCCGCCCTGCGCGCCGCGCGGGGACCGGCCGACGACAGCGCCACCGCGCTGGCCCCCGCCGCCGTCACGCCGGTGGCGCCTGTCGTGGCCGAACCGCCGATGCCGACCGGCCGGGCGCTGGCCTGGTCGGAGGCGGACGACGTGCCCGAGTTGGCGCCGCCGCTCGCCGGGCCCGCCC
>CAZHUU010000008.1:9403-67838 GCA_964535335.1 uncultured Mycobacterium sp. | reverse complement strand
GCTGGTCTCCTTGGCCATCTACGGCTCCAACGGCAACTTCAACCTCTCCGGATAGAAGGGACGACGTGACGCGAAATCTCGGTCCCGGTCCGGCCGACCGATCCGAAACCGACAGCGCCGCAGCGCCGGTCGCGGCGCGGCCCGGTCAGAGCTTCGGCGCCCGTGGTTACGCCCGGCCGCTGGCCGGCCTGGCCACCGTCGTCGCCATCGGAGTCATCGTGGCGATCTCGGTCGGCCTGTTCCGCGGCAGTTTCACCAAAACCGTTCCGGTGACCGTGATCTCCGATCGCGCCGGTCTGGTGATGAACCCCGATGCCCGGGTCAAGATGCGCGGCGTCCAGGTGGGCAAGGTCGCCTCGATCGAGCCCCGGGCCGACGGCACCGCGGCGCTGCACCTGGCGATGGATCCCGACCAGCTGCGGCACATCCCGGAGAACGTCTCGGTCGACATCGCATCGACCACTGTGTTCGGGGCCAAGTTCGTCGAACTCCTGCCCCCGGCCGACCCCTCATCCACGCGGATGCACTCCGGTCAGGTGGTCAACGCCCGGCACGTCACCGTCGAGATCAACACGGTGTTCCAGCAATTGGTCAAGGTGCTCAACAAGCTCGATCCCGCCAAGCTGAACGAGACACTCGGCGCCATCGCCAAGGCCTTCAACGGTCGCGGCGAGAAGATCGGCCAGACCCTCACCGACTTCGACCGACTGCTGGCCAAGCTCGATCCCAGTCTGCCCAACCTCCGCCACGACATCGAGGTCTTCCCGGCGGTGGCCAACGCCTACGCCGATGCCTCCGACAACCTGATTCGCACCGCCGACAACGCCTCGGCGATCAGCCGGTCCATCGTCGACGAACAGCAGAACCTCGACGCGCTGCTGATCAGCGCCACCGGCCTGGCCGACCTCGGCAACGAGGTCATCGGTGACAACCGGCAGGGCCTGGCCGACGCGGTCCACGTGCTGCTGCCCACCACCTCGCTGCTGGCCAAGTACCACGAGAACATCTCCTGTGGCCTGGGCGGTATCGCGACCTTCGCCACCTCGCCGCCGCTGCCGGTCCCCGGGGTGCTGGTGTCGGTGAGCTTCCTGCTGGGCATCGAGCGCTACCGCTACCCCCAGGACCTGCCGAAGGTCAACGCCAAACTCGACCGCTCGATCTGCAAGGAGATGGGACTGCCCAACGTGCCCTTCGAGTACGTGCCGCCCATGCTGGTGGCCGACGTCGGCGCCAACCCGTGGCGGTACGGCAACCAGGGCATCCTGCTGAACTCCGACGGCCTCAAGCAGTTCCTGTTCGGGCCGATCGACGGACCGCCGCGCAACACCCCGCAGATCGGGATGCCGGGATGATGCGCACCCGCCGGACCCTGATCAAGTTCGTCACCTTCGCCATCGTGATGGCGCTGCTGACCGCGTCGCTGTTCTTCATCTTCGGGCAGTACCGCACCGGCTCCACCAACGGCTACTCGGCCGTCTTCACCGACGCCTCGCGGTTGAAGAGCGGTGACACCGTTCGCGTCGCCGGGATCCGGGTCGGCACGGTGAACGGTCTCGAACTGCAGCCGGACAAGACGGTGCTGGTGAAGTTCGACACCGATCGCGACCTGGTGCTGACCACCGGCACCAAGGCCGCGGTGCGCTACCTGAACCTGGTCGGCGACCGCTACCTGGAACTGGTGGACGGACCGGGGTCGACCAAAGTGCTGCCCGCCGGGTCCCGGATACCGGCCGACCGCACCGCCGGCGCCCTGGACCTCGACCTGCTGCTCGGCGGCCTGAAACCCGTCATCCGCGGCCTGAATCCGCAGGACGTCAACGCCCTGACCACCGCCCTGGTGCAGGCGTTCCAGGGCCAGGGCGGCACGATCTCGTCGCTGTTCGCCAAGACGTCGTCGTTCTCCAGCGCCCTGGCCGACAACGACCAGACCATCCAGCAGCTGATCGACAACCTCAACACGGTCGTCGCGGTGCTGGCCAAGGACGGTGGCCAGTTCGACGCGTCGATCGACAAGCTCGAACAGCTGATCGCCGGGCTCTCGGGTGACCGCGACCCGATCGGCACCGCCATCACCTCGCTGGACAACGGCACCGCGTCACTGGCCAGCCTGCTCGGCGAGGCCCGCCAGCCGCTGGCCGACGCCGTCGAGCAGATGAACCGCCTCGCACCGCTGCTCTACGACAGCAAGGACGGCCTGGAGGCCGGGATCAAGCGGATGCCGGGCAACTACCGAAAGTTGGTGCGGCTCGGCGCCTACGGCAGCTTCATCCAGTACTACATCTGCGGCCTGTCCTTCCGTGCCAGCGACCTGCAGGGCCGGACCGTGGTCTTCCCGTGGGTCAAGCAAGAGACCGGAAGGTGCACCGAACCCTGATGCTCAAGTACCGCGGATCCAACCTGGTCAGGGCCGGCTTCCTGGGTGCGGCCCTGATCATCCTGGTGATTCTCGTCGGCCTGCAGCCCGAGAAGCTGCTGTCGATGGCCACCAACGTGCGCTATCAGGCACTGTTCAGTGAGGCCGGGGGCATCATGCCCGGCAACGACGTGACGGTATCCGGCATGAAAGTCGGTGCGGTGCAGAATGTTTCGCTGCAGGACGGCGACGCGCTGGTCACCTTCCTGGTCAAGGGCGCGGTCCCGCTCGGGAGCGACACCACCGCCCACATCCGCACCGGAACACTGCTCGGTGAACGGGTGCTGACCCTGGAGTCGGCCGGCAACACCACGATGAAGCCGCAGACCCTCATCCCGATCACCCGGACGTCGTCGCCGTACTCCCTGACCGACGCCGTCAGCGAGTTGACCACCAACACCGGGGGCACCGACACCGCGGCGCTGAACCAGTCGCTGGACACCCTGTCGGAGACGCTGGATCAGGTCGCGCCCCAACTCGGCCCGACCTTCGACGGGGTGACCCGGTTGTCGAAGTCGCTCAACGCCCGCAACGACTCGCTGGCGTCGCTGCTCCGCAACGCGGCCGACGTCAGCAAGGTGCTGGGCAAGCGCAGCGACAAGTTGAACACGTTGCTGCTCAACGGCAACGACCTGCTCGGCGTGCTCAACGAGCGGCGCCTGGCCATCTCCAATCTGCTGGCCAACACGTCGGCGGTCGCACAGCAGCTGACCGGGCTGGTCAAGGACAACGAGGCGAAGCTGGCGCCGACCCTGAAGCGCCTCAACTCGGTGCTGGCGATGCTGGAGAACCAACGCGACAACCTCTCCAAGGCCCTTCCGGGCCTGGCGAAGTTCGAGCTCACTCAGGGCGAGACGGTGTCCAGCGGGTTCTACTACAACGCCTACGTGCCCAACGTGATCACGCCGCAGTTGATCCAGCCGTTCTTCGACTATGCCTTCGGCTTCCGGCGCGGCGTCGACGCCGGTCAGCCGCCGGACAACGCCGGGCCGCGCGCGGAGATCCCGTTCCCGTACAACGGGATTCCGCAACCTTACGAACGGTGGGGACAGCCATGAAGCGCAGGGGACTCGCCATAGCGGTGGCGGCCGTGCTGGCCGTGCTGCTGCTCGTGGGTGTGGGATTCCTGGTGCGCAACGTGTTCTACGCGCCCACCAAGATCACCGCCTACTTCCCGAGCGCCACCGGTATCTACGCCGGGGACGAAGTACGGGTCTCGGGGGTGAAGGTCGGCAAGATCAATTCGATCGAGCCGGACGGCACCCAGGCCCGGATCACCATGAGCGTCGACCGCGGCGTGCCGGTTCCCGCCGACGCCAAGGCCGTGATCGTGGCCCAGAACCTGGTTGCGGCCCGCTATGTCCAGCTCACCCCGGCCTACCGGCACAACAGCGGACCGAAGATGGCCAGCGGCGCGGTGATTCCCCTCGATCGCACTGCGGTGCCCGTCGAATGGGACGAGGTCAAGAACCAGGTGATGCGGCTGGCTACCGACCTCGGCCCGAAGGGCAACCTGTCGGGCACCTCGGTGAGCCGGTTCATCGACAGTGCCGCCAACGCGCTCGACGGTAACGGCGACAAGCTGCGGCAGACCATCGCCCAGTTGTCCGGGGTGAGCCGGGTGCTCGCCGAGGGCAGCGGCAACATCGTCGATGTCATCAAGAACCTGCAGGCCGTGGTGACCACCCTGCGGGACAGCAATGTCCAGATCGTTCAGTTCCAGAACCGGTTGGCGACGCTGACCAGTGTGATCAACGACAGCAGTTCGGATCTCGACGGCGCGATCGCCAATCTGTCGGTGGCCATCGGCGAGGTGAAGCGTTTCATCGCCGAGACGCGCGACCCCACCTCCGAGCAGATCCAGCGGCTGGGCAACGTCACCCAGATCCTGGTGGACAACAAGACCGCGCTGGAGAACGTGCTGCACATCTCGCCGACGGCGTTCGCCAACGGCTACAACATCTACAACCCCGACACCGGTGACTTCGGCGGTGGCTTCACCCTGCCGAACTTCTCCAGCCCGGCCGAGTTCGTCTGCGGCTCCATCGCCGCGATCGAGAACGTCACCGCGGCCGAAAGCGGCAAGCTGTGCGCGCAGTACCTCGGTCCGGCGCTGCGGTTGTTGAACTTCAACTACGTCCCGATCCCCACCAACCCGTACCTGATGAAGTCGGCCAACCCGAACAACATCGTCTACGCCGATCCGTCGCTGGCGCCGGGTGGTCCGGGACCGCAGCGTCCGCCGGAGGACGCGCCGGCCGTCTCGTCCTACACCGGACTGAACAACGACGTGGGTGCCCCGGAGAACTACGGGCAGCCGCCCGCCATCGGGCCCGGGCCGGGGGCGCCGGATGTTCCGCACGCGCCGGCCTATCCGTCGCCGGCGCTGTTGCCGGGCCAGGAGTTGCCGACGGTGTCGAACCTGCCCGGCATGTTGATGCCGGGGGGCACCGGCCCGGTTCGCGACCCCGCGTACGCCGGGCCGCCGCCACCGGCGGCCGGTCCCCAGCCGCCGCCGGGTCCGCCCCTGCCCGCCGAAGGGACACCGTGATGCGTAGAACCTCCATCCGGCGGCTCGCCGTTGTGGCCTGCGGCGCGGTGTTGACGTCGGGTTGCGCCTTCCAGGGCCTCAATTCGCTGCCACTGCCCGGTGCGGTGGGTCGCGGCCCGGGGGCGAACATCTACCACGTCGAACTCGACAACGTCGGGACCCTGGAGTCGAATTCGCCGGTGCTGATGAACGACGTCGTGATCGGCAGCGTCGGCAAGATGAAGCTCAAGGGCTGGCACGCCGACGTCGAGATCTCGGTCAAGCCGGATGTGGGCATTCCCGCCAACGCGGTGGCCACCGTCGGTCAGACCAGCCTGCTCGGCTCGATGCACGTCGCGCTGCGCACCCCGCTGGGCCAAACCCCCAGCGGCCGACTCGTCCCCGGCGCGACCATCCCGCTGAGCCAGTCCTCCAAGTACCCCTCGACCGAACAGACCCTGTCGGCGGTGGCCGCGGTGGTGAACGGCGGCGGCCTGGGTCAGATCGGCGACATCATCCACAACTTCAGCACGGCGCTGGCGGGGCGGGAGAGCGATGTCCGGGACCTGCTGATCCGCCTGGACGACTTCGTCGGTGTGCTCGACGCGCAGCGCGACAGCATCATCACGTCGATCCAGTCGCTGAACCGGCTCTCCGGAACCTTCGCCGGACAGACCGAGGCGATCGACCGGGTGCTCAAGGACCTGCCCCCGGCGCTGGATGTCCTGATCAAGGAACGGCCTGCGCTGACCACCGCGCTGGTCCGGCTCGGGACCTTCAGCGACACCGCGACCGGGCTGGTCAACGACACCCAGGCCGACCTGGTGCAGAACCTGAGGAACCTGGAGCCGGCGCTGAAGGGGCTGGCCGACATCGGCCCCGACATCGGCAAGGCGCTGAACTATGCGACCACCTTCCCGTACAGCCAGGGCCTGATCGACCGCGGGGTTCGCGGCGACTACATGAATCTGTATGCGGTGCTGGACTTCACGGTTCCCCGGCTCAAGCGAGGGTTGTTCCTCGGCACCCGATGGGGTGAGGAACACGCGAAACTCGTTCCCGCCCCCGGTGATCCGTGGTACCTCAACTACACCGTCGAACCGCTGTCGGCCGGTGTGGCGCCACCGCCGCAGTTCGATGACGCGGCAGCGGTCAAGGCGGCGGGCCCGATGCCGCCGCTGGACGGGCCCATCCTGCCGGTCGTTCCGCAGCCGTTCGGCGGACTCTTCGCGGTGCCCAGCCAGGAGACGGTCGACCAGATCTTCGCCGGCCCGTACCCGGCCCAGGGTGGCCAACCGCAGCCCGCCGCACCCGCCGCGCCGGCGCCGCCCGCCCAACCGGCCAGCGCGCCCGGCCCGACCGGAGGAAACTGATGCTCACCCGTTTCGTCCGAAATCAGCTGATCATCTTCACGATCGCCTCGATCATCGGGGTTGCCGCGATGGTGTTCGTCTACATGCAGGTGCCGACGTTGCTGGGGCTCGGGAAGATCAACGTGAAGCTGGAGCTGCCCGCCAGCGGCGGCCTGTACCGGTTCGCCAACGTCACCTACCGCGGCGTTCAGATCGGCAAGGTGACCTCGGTCGACCTCACCGACGACGGTGCGGTCGCCACGATGGCGCTGAACACCTCCCCGAAGATTCCGTCCGACCTGCAGGCCAACATTCGCAGCATCTCGGCGGTGGGGGAGCAGTTCGTCGATCTGGTGCCGCTCACCAAGTCCGGGCCGTACCTGGGCGACGGCTCGGTGATCCCGGTGAAGGCGGCCTCGGTCCCGCAACCGGTCGGGCCGATGCTCGACCAGGTCAGCAAGCTGCTCGACACCATCCCGCAGGACAGGATCGCCCAGTTGCTCGACGAGTCGTTCAAGGCGTTCAACGGCGCCGGGTTCGACATCCAGTCGCTGCTCGACTCCTCGTCGAGATTGTCCGGTGATCTCAACGGGGTGTCCGACCAGACCCGGGCGCTGATCGACGACAGCGGGCCGCTGCTGGACGGTCAGGCGCAGACCAGCGATTCGATCAGGATCTGGGCGCGCAGCTTCGCCGGTATCACCGACTCGTTGCACCAGAACGACCCGCAGATCCGCAACATCCTGCAGACCGGGCCCGGTGCGGTCAGCGAGGTCTCCGCCCTGCTGAACCAGGTGAAGCCCACCCTGCCGGTGCTGCTGGCCAACCTGAACACGGTGGGCCAGGTGCTGGTGACCTACAACCCGGGTATCGAGCAGTTGCTGGTGATCCTGCCCGCCTACATCGCCGCTCAGGAGTCGTTCGGTCTGCCGAAGAACAATCCGACCGGCCTGCCACTGGGTGAGTTCGCGACCATGTTCGGCGATCCGCCGCCGTGCACCACCGGTTTCCTGCCGCCCTCGCAGTGGCGCTCACCCGCCGACCTGTCCGATATCGACACCCCGGACGGCCTGTACTGCAAACTGCCCCAGGACTCCCCGCTGTCGGTCCGCGGTGCGCGTAACTACCCGTGTATGGACAAGCCGGGCAAGCGGGCGCCCACGGTGGAGATCTGCAAGAGCGATCGGCCGTACGAGCCGTTGGCGATGCGTCAGCACGCCACCGGTCCCTACCCGCTGGATCCGAACCTGATCTCCCAGGGCATCCCGCCGGATGACCGGGTGACCTTCAACGACAATATCTATGGGCCACTCGAGGGCACCCCGAGACCCCCCGGGCCGGTGCCCGCGGCGCCGGCACCCACGCAGGCTGCGGTGGCTCCCGCCAGCGGGCAGCTACCGTCGGCACCGGAAGGCGTTGCCCCGCCGGCTGATCCGACGGGGCCGCTGCCCGGGCCCGCGCCCGACGGCGGTGCGGCGCCGGCCGCGCCGAGTGCGTACGGCAGCACCGCACCCGGTAAGCCGCCGGTGGCGGTGGCCTACTACGACCCCCAGAATGGCCGTTACCTCACGCCCGACGGTCAGTACCAGCAACAGGCCAGTGTGGTGGCCCCCGGCGCGGCCAAGACGTGGAAGGACCTGCTGCCCACGTAGGCGGCGGGACCGGAAGGAGACACCGTGACGCGCATAGTCGGCGTGATCCTCGGCGCTGGTGCCATAAGTCTTTGTGCTGCAACGGGTATCGCAGCACCCGTGGCCGCGGACGACACCTCCGGCCTACAACTCAACGGCAGGTACCTCGTCACCTCCATCGGTGACATGTCCAAGACCAACGAGGTCTTCCACGACGAGCAGACCGTCCGCCAGGTCTGGACCACCTCGTCGAGCTGCGAGAGTCCGACGTCCTGTACCGGGCACCTGACCAGCAGCCTGGGCTGGGAAGCCGACATGGTCTACACCGAGGATCGCTGGGTGGTGCGCCGCACCATCGCGAACTGGATGCCGTGTTTCGACGGTTCGGCCGCCCCGGGGCGACAGGAGTTCCGGTTCTGGCCGGTGGATTCCAACGGCCAGCGCTATCCCACCGACGGGTCGACCTTCGGCGGCTACGACGAGACCTATGGCGTGTCCGGGGCGTGCGGACGCAACATGCCGCTGGTGATCAAGATGCCGGTGCGGATCCAGCGGATCATCCAGTAACGCTTCAGCGCCTCAGGCGAATTCGACGTCGGACATCTTGATCTGGCCGCCGTCGCGCTGCACCGTCACCACCACCCGCCAGACCCGCGGCTGCTGATCCTCCTTGGGCGCGTTCGGCCCCTCCCGGCGCGAGGTCGCGGCGATGAGGACCGTGGCGGTCTGGTCGTCCATCGACTCCACGGCGGCGTCGTTGACGGTGACCTTGGTGATCATCTTGGACTCCTGCAGGGCCTTGATCAGATCCTGCGAGGTGTCCTGGAAGTTGTTCTTCATCTTGCCGATCGAGTCGTCGATCACGCGCTGCACGCTCTCCTGGGCGTGCGAGTAATCCATCGACATCAGGTTGACCACGCCCTGACGGGCCGCCGCGGCGTACTCCGCGGTGCGATGCCGCTCCTCGTTGGCCTTTCGATGCTCCCAGAGCATCCAGCCGGTGACGCCCAGCAGGCCGGCGATCACCAGCAGCGCCAGGCTCGCGGCCAGCGCCTTGCGGCCGGGCAGGCGCAGGCGCCGCTTCTCCGGACTGGCCGACTCGTCGGCGGTCTCGTCGGCGGGTTCGGTCTCGGCAGCTTCGTCGTCGGCGGCGGCCACCGGGTCTTCGGAGGCGGCCGGAGCCGGTACCCCGCCTTGGTCGGCCGGAGCCGTTTCGCCGTCAGCGGCGAGCTTGCGGCGCAACTCGTTCGCGCGGGCGCGGGCAGCCTCCGCCCGGGCCTCGGCCTCGGCGGCTGCGGCTTCCGCGGCCTCCGCCGATACCGCGCCGTCGGCGTCGGGAGTCTCGGACTCGGGCTTGCCGGACGGCATTACGACCTCCTCGTCTAGCACTGCCGCCCAGCATTGCACAGCAACCATTTTTTCTTCCCGGAGGGGGAGAATTCGCTTACCGAATATGGGAAGGTATTCGGGTGCGTATGACCGTGGTAGCCCTTCTTGCGCCCGTGGCCGTCGGTTTGCTGATGCCGGCCCAGGCCGCCGCGGATCCCGCCCCGGCCCCGGCGCCGGTACCCATCAACGCCAACGAATGCAACGACGCTTTCTGCACGCCGGGCATCACGGCCGGGGTGGAGCTCGGCGCCCCGTGCAGCGACACCGGTTACTACGTGTTCGGCGTGGACACCCGCAACAACTGGGGCAGGCTGGTGTTCTGCGGTTCGCCGCGGCGCTACGAGCCGCGCTACTTCCGGTCGCCGCCGATGGTGGGCGTCAAGGAGTTCAACAGCAACTGCAGCGGCAACGAGACCTACGTCGCCCAGGCACCCGACGGCTTGTTCCTGACCTGCGCCGCCCAGAACGGCGAGTCCATCTGGGTCCGCGGAGACGCCTGACACTCAGTTCTCGGGCGTGAACCGGACGTGAATGTCGGTGAGCCCCCGCAAGATGTACGTCGGCTCGTAGTTGTACGTCCGCGCACCGGCCGGCCCGTGGAACGTCTCGTCGACCGTGATCTCGCCCATCCGATCCAGCATCCGCTCAAGCGACACCCGGCCCTCCACCCGCGCCAGCGGCGCCCCCGGGCACGAGTGCGCGCCGCGCCCGAAGGCGATGTGCTCGCGGACATTGGCGCGGCCCAGCTGGAACTCGTGCGGATCGCCGAACCGGCGCGGATCGCGGTTGACCGCACCGGGTAGCACCATCACGATCGTGCCGGCTTTGACGTCCATCTCGCCGACCGTCGTCGTCCTGCGGGCCAGCCGGGAGTCGCTTTTCACCGGGCTCTCCAGGCGCAGCGACTCCTCGATGAACGTCGGGATCAGGCTGCGGTCGGCGCGCAGGGCCTGCTGGATGTCGGGCCGCTCGGCAAGGACCTTGATCGCGCCCGACAGCAGTTTGGCGGTGGTCTCCTGCCCGGCGGCGAACAGGAACGTCGCGGTGCGCACCACGTCGATGATCTCCGGGGTGGACCCGTCCGGGTACTTCGCGGTCGCCAGGTCGGTCAGCACGTCGTCGCGGGGCCGGCTGCGGCGGTCCCGCAGATAGCCGCTGAACTTCTCGTCGAGGAACTCCAGCGGGTTGGTGGCCATCTGCTCGTGGTCCAGCGAGCCGACGCGCGCGCCGGGCCGCTCGGCGCCGAGTACGACGCGGAACTCCTGGTGATCCTCCTCGGGCACACCGAGTAGATCGGCGATCACCAAGAGCGAGAACGGCTTTGCGTATTCGGCGAGGAACTCGCTGTGGCCCTCGGCGAGGAACTCGTCGAGCTGGCGGTCGGCGAGCCGCCACATGAAGTCCTCGTTCTCCTTGAGCCGCTTGGGGGTCAGCAATCGGCTCAGCAGCGAGCGCGCCTTGGTGTGCTCCGGGGGATCCATGGTCACCATGTGCTCGTACATCGGGAACTGGGTGCGATGCGCGTCGATCTGGGCGTTGAGGTCATCGCCCTCCGGGGTGAAGGGCAGGGGTGGGAACGGTCCACCCAGGGCCACGATCGACGAGAAGTCCTCGATGTTCTTGTAGACGCCGAGCGCCTCGTCGTAGCCGGTGACCGCGACGAATCCGTGCGGCTGCAGCCGTAGGACCGGGCTCTGAGCGCGTAGGTAGTCGTAGTACGGATAGGGATCGGCGACCAGCGACTGATCGGTGAGGAAGTCGACGTCGCTGTAGTCGGTCATGAATGCAGTCCTCCCGGCAGCCGGCAAATGCTGAGCACTTGCTTAGCATGGGCGTAGAGTGCCGGTCAAGGTTGGACGGCGGCACGCGACGTACGATCGGCGGGTTCGGTCGAGAGGCGGGGTAGCGATGGCATCGGCGCGACGGATCGGGGCGCCCGACGCGAAGAATCGCTCCGCCCTGGTGGATGCCGCCGAGCAGCTGTTGATCGAGGAAGGGTACGCCGCGGTGACCTCGCGGCGGGTCGCCGAGAAGGCGGGCCTCAAACCGCAACTCGTCCACTACTACTTCCGCACCATGGACGAGGTGTTTCTCGAGGTGTTCCGCCGCTACGCGGATCAGGGCATCGAAGCTCATCGGCGGGCATTGGAATCGCCGCAGCCGCTGTGGGCGTTGTGGCGGTTCGGGATCAACCCCGCGGCGAGCCGGCTCACCATGGAGATGGCCGCGCTGGCCAACCACCGCAAGGAGTTGCGCGCCGAGATCGCCCGCTACGCCGAGGTGTTCCGGGAACAACAGCGCGAGGCGTTCGTCACCGCGCTGCAGCGGCACCGGGTGCTGCCGGACGAGGTGCCCCCGATCGTGTGGTCGATCCTGCTCACCGGGGTGTCGACGGTGGTGATGATGGGCGACGCCCTCGGGGTCACCGCGGGGCACGCCGAAACGCTGGAGGTCGTCGAGCGGTACCTGACGTTGATGGAGGGTGAGCCCGACCAGATCGTCCCGGCCGGCGGGTCAGCTCACCAGTGGCGCAACGAGCACAGCGCACCCTTGGCGCCGGAGTTCTGAGAAACCACCACTCCGTCGACGGCCAGTACGCAGTGAAAGTTCGGCGGGAACTTCGAGGGCCCGCTGGTAGCCATCACCATCGCCCACTCGTTGGGGTCGGCCAGCTGGACGTTCATCGTCCACTTCTGTCCGGGCCCCAGGTCGGCTTCGACGTTCGGGCTGAACAGGTACGGGTCGTGGCTGTAGTCGGCCCACGTCGGCGGGTCGGTGTCCCGGTAGTAGATCTCGGCGCCACGGAACGGCTGTTCGGTGAAGACGCTGTAGGTGATGTTGTGCATCACCGCCTCGTCGGCTACCGCTGGTGTCGCGGTAGCGACCACCCCGGCGGCCGCGGCCAGGACCGCGGAGCCGACCCGGACGAACCTCATGGCACAGCCTGGCACGCCGCCTCCTTCACGAGAAGCTATCCGGCGATTGTAGAGCGTGGACCTGTTCGCCCACCGGCGAACCTGTGATCTCTCCGGCACCTACTTGGTCCGGTTCATCACCCGGTCGGCGGCGGCCCAGTGCTCGTCGGAGACCCACAGGGCGGCGAACGCGGAGATGGCCTCCTCGGCGGTCGTCCCGGCGAGGACGCGTTTGATCTCACCCGCGGGCCGATGAGCCAAAGACTCTGCCAGCGAGCGCCATTCGGCGTCGAACTTGGCGCGTGGCACCACCCGGTTGATCAGGCCGATGCGATGTGCCTCGGTCGCGGACAGCACGGTGCCCGACCCTGCCAGCAGCAGCGCCTCGCTTCGGCCCACCAATGCGGCCAGCCGTTCGGCACCGCCCCAGGCCGGCATGATGCCCAGCGAGACCTGGTTGAAGCCGATCTTGACGTCGTCGGCGGCCACCCGGATGTCGGCCGCCACCGCCACCTCGGCACCACCGCCGAGGGCGTGGCCATTGAGCGCGGCGATGACCGGGGCGGGAAAAGCCGCGATGCGATCACAGATCGTGCGCATCCGCCGCGCCATGCCTGCCGCCTCCTCCAGCGTGCGCAGCGCGGCGAGTTCCTTGAGGTCGCCGCCGGAGACGAAGGCCCGGTCGCCGCCACCGCGGATCACCAGTGCGGTGGCGCCGGCGGCGGAGGCGAGCGCCTCCTCGAGCTCACCCATGGTCGACAGCGCGATGGCGTTGCGGGCATGCGGGCGGTCGATCGTCAGGACCGCGAGTCCGTCGCTCCACTGGAGGTCGACCATCGTTGGTTCTCCGATTTCGGTATTGGCATTCTCGCGTTGCGAGAATAGCATCGCCAGCGACCCCCGACGTAGGTAGGTAGATGCGGAACATCCCAGTTGAGCTGAGGAAACACTACGAGGACCAGGGCTGGTGGACCCAGGACACCCTCGGTGAGCTCCTCGCCCGTGGGCTGGCCGCGAACCCCGACACCGGTTTCTGGGTGCATTCCGACGTCCGGCCTTTCAGGGGCACCTTCCGCGATGTGGAGACCATGGCCCGTCGGCTGGCCGCGGGACTGCGGGCGCGCGGGGTCGGGCCGGGTGATGTGGTCGCCTTCCAGTTGCCCAATTGGGTCGAGGCCGCGGTGACGTTCTGGGCATCGGCGTTCCTCGGCGCGGTGGTGGTGCCGATCGTGCACTTCTACGGCCGCAAGGAGCTGGCCTACATCATCGACAGCGTCAAGCCGAAGGTGTTGGTCAGCACCGCCCACTTCCGGCATATGGAGTTCCATCCGGACCTGTGCGCCGAGGTCCCCATCGTGGGACTCGTAGGGGATTCCGGGAGCGAGCGCGGCGAGCGCCCGGACAACGAGCATCTGTTCGAGGATCTGCTCGCCGACGAACCGATGGGCGGCGAACTGCACACCGACCCGGCGTCGCCGACGCTGATCGCGTTCACCTCCGGCACCACCCGCGACCCCAAGGGCGTGATCCACAGCCACCAGACGCTGATCTGCGAGACCCGCCAGTTGCTGGCCAACTATGCCGCCGATCGTGGCCGGCAGATCACCGCCGCCCCGGTCGGTCATTTCATCGGCATGGTCGGTGCGTTCCTGATCCCGGTGATCGAAGGCGCCCCGGTCGATCTCTGCGACGTCTTCGACCCCGGGCGGGTGCTGGAACTGATGGAGAGCGAAGGGATGTCGCTGGGCGGTGGCCCGCCGTTCTTCGTCACCAGCCTGCTCGATCACCCGAATTTCACCGAGTCACACCTGAGCCGGATCAAGACCGTCGGCCTCGGCGGATCGACCGTGCCCGCCGCGGTCACCCGGCGCCTCGCCGATCTGGGCATCCACGTGTTCCGGTCCTACGGCAGCACCGAACATCCCTCGATCACCGGCTCTCGGCAGGACGCTCCGGAGGACAAGCGGCTGCTCACCGACGGCAATGTCCGCCCCGGCGTGGAGATCCGGCTGACCGAGGACGGTGAGATCCTCTCCCGCGGGCCGGACCTGTGCCTCGGCTATACCGACGACGAACTCACCGCCGGGGCGTTCGACGACGAGGGCTGGTATCACACCGGCGATATCGGCATCCTCGACGAGGACGGCTACCTGACCATCACCGATCGCAAGGCCGACTTCATCATTCGCGGCGGCGAGAACATCAGCGCCCTGGAGGTGGAGGAGCTGCTGCTGGCCATGCCCGAGGTCGCCGAGGCGGTGGTGGTGGCCGCACCCGAGCCGCGGTTGGGTGAGCATGCGGCGGCGGTGCTGCGAATCCGGGAGGGTCACACCATGCCGAGCCTGGAACAGGTGCGCGAACACTTCGAGCGGTCCGGCGCCGCCCGGCAGAAGTGGCCGGAGGAGCTGCACCAGGTCGACGACTACCCCCGTACCGCGAGTGGCAAGGTGCAGAAATACCTGGTGCGCAAGAGCATTCGCGAGGGCCGCTTGAGTTAGGCCGGCACCTCGGCCGGAGTTCCGGCCGCAGCCAGATGCCCGGCCCGGTAACCGAACACCATCGCCGGCCCGATCGTTCCGCCGGCCCCGCCGTAGGCGCGCCCGGTGACACCCGCCATCGCGTTGCCCGCCGCAAAGAGCCCGGGAATCGCCTTGCCGCCGACATGCAACACCCGGCCATCGCGGTCGGTGCGCGGGCCGCCCTTGGTGCCCATCGAGCCGATCGAGATCGGGACGGCGTAGAACGGCGCGGTGTCGATGGGGCCCAACGTCTTTCCCGCGGTCGTCGCCGCCTTCTCGTCACCCCAGTAGCCGTCGTAGGCGCTCGAGCCCCGGCCGAAGTCCGGATCCACCTCGTGGGCGACGTGGTCGTTCCACCGCTCCAGTGTCGCCGCCAGGCCGTCGGGGTCGATGCCGGTCTGCTCACCCAACTCGGCGAGGTCCCCCGACTGGTTGAACCAGTCGGGGGCCGGCCCGTCGGGTTCGACGCCGAGGAAGCCGTAGTGCTTGAGGTGCAACGCGTCGAACACCATCCAGGCCGGGTCGTTGACGTAGCCGCCGCGGGGATCGAGGTAGTGGAAGGCCCCCGCCATCGAGTTGTAGTCGCAGGCTTCGTTGACGAATCGTCTGCCGGACCGGTTGACGATGATGCTGCGCGGCCGGGTGCGTTCCAGGCGCACGCTGCGACTCCGCGGCTTGCCGTCGATGGTGTCGCCGGGGATGCGCACGATCGGCACCCACCAGGCCTCGCCCATGTTGGCCAGATCCGCGCCCTGGGCCATCGCCATCCGCAGCCCGTCGCCGGTGTTGTTCGGCGGTGAGACCGCACCCCGCATCGGCCCCCGAAGGAAGGCGCCCACCAGGGCCTCGTCCCACTCGAAGCCGCCGGTACCGAGGATCACGCCCTTGCGTGCGCGCACGGCGATCTGCTTGCCCGACAACTCGATTCGCACCCCGACGACCGATCCTGCTTCCGAGATCAGGTCCAGCGCCCGCGCCCCCGTCACAGGTGCCACGCCGCGGTCGAGCAGGCCCTTGAGCAGGCCGGCGACCAACGCACCGCCGGCCACCACGATCTCGCCGCCGCGGTCGTCGACGTCGGCGTTGAGCCGCGCCCTGGTCTCGGCGTCGAAGCCGACGTTGCTCCAGTCGGCGGGGAACGTGGTGATCCGCCCCGCCCACTCGCCGATGCGGGACACCTCGTAGGGCATCGGGCTCAGCGACCGGCCGCCGACCGCTTTGCCGCCCGGCAGCTCCGGCTTGTAATCGAGGTAGCCCGGCGCGATCTCGAACCGCGCGTCGCTGTTGGCCTCGACGAAGTCGATCATCGACTCCCCGGTGCGCACGAACGTCTGCACCAGTTCCTCGTCCATCGCGCCGAGGGCCTGGGCCCGCAGATAGGTCAGCGCATCCTCGACCGGCAGCTCGACATCCGGCGAGCGGTGGTGCGCCGGCGTCCACACGATCCCGCCGGAGACGGCGGTGGTGCCGCCGACGGTCGCGGCCTTCTCATAGAGCGCGACGGAGGCGCCGTTGACGGCGGCGGCGAGGGCCGCCGTCAGCCCGGCCGCTCCGGTGCCGAGCACGACGACATCGAACTCCTGATCCCAACTGGGAGAGTCCGCATGTGCCATGTCCGGCCCCTTCTCGAGTACACCTGCCGCGCAAGAACTTTCGTTGTGTGCAGATAGCGAACAATGTCGTCCGTCGTTCACACGCTAGTGACGGGATTTGCGGGGTGTCAAGCGTCTGCGGCGCATTCTCCCAGTTCAGCGGGGTGCTTAACTCAATGTCTTCGAAAGTCGTTCGGCCGCATCGACAACGGCGTCCCGACCGCGCACCACCACATCCTCGCGGTGCGAGATCAGGTTGATGCAGGTGTGCGGTGCACCGGCGGGCCGGTGCACCGGGACGGCCAGGCCGTAGGTGTTCGGTTCGATCTCGCCATGGGTGATCACCCAACCTCGCGCGCGGGCCTCGGTCACCAGATCGCGTTCGCCGGGACGCGCCGGCATGCCGGCCAGCAACGCGATCCCGGCCGCGCCCCGGTCCAGGGGGTAACGACTGCCCTCGTGGAAGGACAACTGGTACGAAACGTGCGTCGGCACGATGACGGCGATGGCGACCTGCTGATCGCCCTCGGCCACCAGGAGCGACACCGTGGCGCCGAGCTCGTCGGCGAGCTCGCGCAGGGTCGGCAGGCTCAGCTCCCGGACGTTGTTGTCGAAGGAGGCGCCGAGTGTCGCCAGCCCGGCGGCGGTCCGGAATCTGCCGTCCTCGCCCTTGGCCACCAGCCGGTACTGGGCCAGCGTGCTCAGCACCCGGTAGGCGATGGTGCGGTGCACACCGAGGCGGTCGGCGACCTGCTGGATCGTCAGACCGCCCTTGGCCGCGGCGACCAGCTGCAACGCGCGTAGCCCCCGGGCCAGCGTCTGAGAACCCGGAGCGCTGGTGACGCGGTTGTCGACCTCGGTTTGTGCCATGTGAACTCCGTAACCCGCCCTGCCAAGAGCCCACTTTCGGCGCAGTGCCTTGACATACCGCGCCGAGAGTGATGCTCTGATATCTATAGCACACCATAGTGCACTAATTACACATACCGCTTACAAAAAATGAGAATGCCATTATCGCAGAAGGGATGGCCGACGGTGGCGGACTTCGAGAGCGTCTGGAGTGATCTCCAGGGCGTGCCGTTCTCGCAGGGCTACCTCGACGCCGGCGGAGTCCGCACCCGCTACCTGCACGCCGGCGACCCGGATAAACCCGTGTTGGTGCTGCTGCACGGGTCCGGCGGCCACGCCGAGGCTTATGTCCGCAACCTCGAGGCGCACGCCGAACACTTCTCCACCTGGTCGATCGACATGGTCGGCCACGGCTACACCGACAAGCCCGGGCATCCCCTCGAGATCCGGCACTACGTCGACCACGTGACGGCCGTCCTCGACACCATCGGAGCCGCACGCGCCCACCTGTCCGGTGAGTCATTGGGCGGGTGGGTGGTCTCCCGCTTCGCCGTCGACCATCCCGACCGGGTCGACCGCCTCGTGCTCAACACCGCGGGCGGCTCGCAGGCCGACCCGGAGGTGATGAAGCGGATCATCACGCTGTCCATGGCGGCGGCCGAGAACCCGAGTTGGGAGACGGTCGGAGCCCGGATCAAATGGCTCATGGCCGACAAGTCCAGGGATTACGACGACATCGTCGCCAGTCGGCAACGGGTCTACCGCCAGCCCGGCTTCGTCGAGGCGATGCGTGACATCATGGCGCTGCAGGACCCGGAGATCCGCCGGCGCAATCTGTTGGGCCCCAACGAGTACGGTGCGATCACCGCTCCCACCCTGGTGTTGTGGACCAGCGATGACCCGACCGCCGATGTCAGCGAGGGCAGGCGGATCTCGGAAATGATCCCGGGCGCGCGGTTCGAGGTCATGGCGGGCTGTGGCCACTGGCCGCAGTACGAGGATGCCAAGACGTTCAACCGCCTGCACATCGACTTCCTGCTGGGCCGGTGAGTATGGCGGTCAACGGCAACGGTCCGGCGCCCGAGGTCGACGTCGTCGTGGTGGGGGCCGGGCCGGTCGGCCTCACCCTGGCCAATGCGCTTGGGCTGCAGGGCGTCCGCACCCTGGTGGCCGAGGAACGCGATGCGTTGATCGACTACCCGCGCGGGGTGGGACTCGATGACGAGGCGCTGCGCACCTTCCAGGGCATCGGCCTGGTCGATGCGGTGCTGCCGCACACCGTGCCCAACCAGATCCTGCGGTTCTTCGACGGCAGGCGACGACTGCTGGCCGAGATGGCACCGCCGGATGCGCGGTTCGGCTGGCCCAAGCGCAACGGCTTCGTTCAGCCGCTCGTCGATGCCGAGCTGCTCAGGGGGCTCGACCGTTTCGACCATGTCGAGGTGGCCTGGGGACACCCGATGGCGGCCATTACCCAGAGCGCCGACGGCGTCACCGTCGGCCTGTCGCATCTCGGCGGCACCCGCGAGGTGCGGGCCAAGTTCGTCGTGGGCTGCGACGGTGGCCGGAGCGCGACCCGGCGATTGATGGGCGTCTCGTTCGACGGCACCACCTCCTCGACCCGGTGGCTGGTGATCGATGTGGCCAATGACCCGCTCGGCCACCCCAACAGCGAGGTCGGCGCCGACCCGGCCCGGCCATATGTGTCGATCTCCATCGCGCACGGCATCCGCCGCTTCGAGTTCATGATCCATGCCGACGAAACCGACGCGCAGGCCGAGGATCCCGCGTTCGTCGCGGCGATGCTGGCCAGGCTGGTTCCGTACCCGGACCGCGTCGACATCATCCGCAGGCGGGTCTACACCCACCACTCCCGGATCGCCGGCGCGTTCCGCACGGGCCGCCTGCTGATCGCCGGTGACGCCGCCCACCTGATGCCGGTGTGGCAGGGCCAGGGCTACAACAGCGGCATCCGCGACGCCGCCAACCTCGGCTGGAAGCTGGCCGCGGTGGTCAACGGACAGGCGAGCGAGAAGCTCCTCGACAGCTACGACGTCGAACGCCGCAAGCATGCGCGGGCGATGATCGACCTGTCCACCACGGTCGGCCGGGTGATCTCGCCGACCAACCGCCGCGTGGCGGGCGTGCGCGACATGGTGATCCGCGGGGCTTCGCTGGTGCCGACCCTCAAGCGCTACGTGCTCGAGATGCGGTTCAAGCCGATGCCGTTCTACGACCAGGGTGCGGTGGTGCACACCCAGCCGCCCGCTCTCGGGGTCGGCACCCTGTTCATCCAGCCGCGGGTCGACACCCGGGCCGCGCAGAACGTCCTGCTCGACGATGTGATCGGACCCTGGTTCGCGGTGCTGTGCTGGAACAACCACCCGCGGAAGATACTGGGCGAGGCGGCCTTCCACGCCTGGAAGTCCCTGGGCGCCACATTCGCCGCGCTGCGGCCGCAGACCCAGCTGTCCTGGCCCGATCAGGACGACCCGGATGTGGTCGTGGTCGGCGACCGAACCGGGGCGCTGAAGACGTGGTTCGACGCCCGCGAGCAGTCGGTGCTGTTCCTGCGGCCCGACCGCTGCATCGCCGGGGCCTGCATCGCCCAACGCGCTCCCGAGTTGAGTGCCGCTCTGATCGACAAGCTGACCCTGATCCCGGGAGGCAACGATGGCCCTGGCCCTCTGCTGCATGTCGCACAGCCCGCTGCTGAACGTGCCCGGCCCGGCGGCGGAACTGCTCGAGGACGTGGAGGGCGCACTGAGCACCGCACGTGACTTCGTCCGTGACTACGACCCGGAACTGGTCGTCATCTTCTCCCCGGACCACTACAACGGCTTCTTCTACCGGTTGATGCCGGCGTTCTGCATCGGCACCGCCGCCACCGGGGTCGGCGACTACGGCACCGGGACCGGAGCGCTCGACGTCCCCGCCGCACTGGCCACCGAACTGGCCGAGCACGTCCTGGATTGCGGTGTGGACGTGGCGATCTCGGCCGGAATGGACGTCGACCACGGAACCGTGCAGCCGCTGGAGAAGCTGTTCGGGGATGTCGCCGCCGTGCCGACGATCCCGATCTTCATCAACTCGGTGGCCACCCCGCTGGGGCCGCTGCACCGCAGCAGAGCGCTCGGCACCGCGGTGGGCACCTTCCTCGCCGGTCTGGACCGCCGGGTGCTGGTGGTGGGTTCCGGTGGCCTGTCGCATGATCCGCCGGTGCCGACGTTGAAGACGGCGCCCCCGGCGGCGCTCGACCGGATCGTGCACGGCACCCCGATGACACCCGAGCAGCGTCGCGCCCGCCAGGATTCGGTGGCCGCGGCCGCCGCGGAGTTCGCCGCCGGCGGCGGTGGCTGCCGTCCGCTCAACCCGGACTGGGACCGGTCCTTCCTCGACCTGATGGACAGCGGCCGGCTCGGTGAGCTGAACAACTGGACCAACGCGTGGATCGCCGCCGAGGCAGGCAACTCCGCTCACGAGGTGCGCACCTGGGTGGCCGCTTTCGCAGCGCTGGCCGCCGCGGGCCCGTACCGCACCGCCGACCGCTACTACCGGGCCGCGCCGGAGTTGATCGCGGGGTTCGCGGTGCGCACCGCGGTGCCGACGGAAGCGGCCCGGTGACCGACTTCGACAGCTGCACCGACGTGCTCGTCATCGGTTCCGGCGGTGGCGGCATGACCGCGGCGCTGGCCGCCCGAGCCCGCGGCCTGGACACCCTCGTCGTCGAAAAGGCCTCGTACTTCGGCGGTTCCACCGCGTTGTCCGGCGGCGGCATCTGGGTTCCCGGCGCACCGTCACAACGGCGGGCCGGCTACGCCCCGGATCCCGAGGGCGTCAAGGACTACCTCCGGCAGATCACCGACGGCCTGGTCAGCGACGAACGCATCAGCTCGTACGTGGACAACGCGCCGCGGATGATGGAGTTCCTGGAACAGACCAGTCGGTGGCTGGAGTTCGTCTGGAAGCCGGGCTACGCCGACTACTACCCGGAACTGCCCGGCGGTTCGGCGTTGGGCAGCACCATCAATGTGCCGCCGATCGATCTGCGGGTGCTCGGTGACGAGGAGGAGAACCTGCTCAAGCCGCTCGCGTTGGCGCCCAAGGGGATCTGGCTGGGCCCCAAGGACCTGCGGCTGTTCTATCAGGTCCGGCAGAACTGGCGGGGGAAGGCAGTCCTGCTGAAGTTGCTCTGGCGGAAGTTCCGCGCCCACGTTTTCGGTGACCGCATCGCGGCCATCGGCCAATCGCTGGCCGCCCGGCTGCGGCTGGCGATGCAGGAACAACACATCCCGCTGTGGTTGGACGCGCCGATGACCGAACTGATCACCGACGTCGACGGCGCGGTGATCGGTGCGGTGATCGAGCGGGCCGGCACGCAACAGCGGATCGGCGCCCGCCGCGGAATCATCCTGGCCACCGGCGGCTTCGACCACGACATGGCCTGGCGCCGTGCGCAGCTGCCGGAACTGACCCACGACTGGAGCTTCGGCAACCCGGTGGCCATGGGTGACGGTATCCGGGCCGGGGAGAAGGTCGGCGCCTCCACCGGCCTGCTCGACGAGGCCTGGTGGTTCCCCGCGATGTGCTGGCCGGACGGCCGGTTGCAGTTCATGCTCAACGAGCGGATGATGCCCGCGCAGTTCGTGGTCAACGGTGCCGGCCGCCGCTTCATCAACGAGGCTGCCCCCTACATGGATTTCGCGCACGCGATGATCGCCGGCCAGCGCACCGGCGTCAGCCACATCCCGTGCTGGCTGATCACCGACACCCGGTCCTTCCATCGCTACGTGGTCGGCGGGCACCTGCCGATCCCCAGGATTCCGGGCGCGCCGGTGCCCACCGGGCGCAAGGTGCCCCAAGGCTGGTTGGATTCCGGGGTGGTGCGCTCGGCGGCCAGCATCGACGAGCTTGCCGTGAGTATCGGGGTGCCGCCCGCCGAACTGCGCCGCACCGCAGAGCGTTTCAACGCGCTGGCCCGCAAGGGTCACGACGACGACTTCAACCGCGGTGACAGCGTCTACGACAACTACTACGGCGACCCGACGCTGCCCAACCCGAACCTGTACCCGCTCACCACGCCGCCGTACCTGGCGTTCCAGATCATCCTCGGTGACCTCGGCACCTCCGGCGGCTTGCGCACCGACGAGTACGCCCGCGTCCTGCGTTCCGACGACACCGTGATCGATAGGCTCTACGCGGTCGGCAACACCTCGGCGGCGGTGATGGGCCGCAGCTACGCCGGGGCCGGGGCCACCATCGGCCCGGCCATGACATTCGGCTACATCGCGGCCCGGCACATCGCCGACCGTCCCGAAAACCCGGACAACGCCCCACGTTCGAACGACATGAGCAAGAATTCCACCCACATCGGAGGTACGTCATGAAGATCTCGCTGTTCTACGAGTTTCCGCTGCCGCGGCCGTGGGGCGAGGACGACGAGCATCAGCTGTTCCAGGACGGGCTGACCGAGGTGGAGGCCGCCGACAAGGCCGGCTTCTCCACCGTGTGGCTGACCGAACACCACTTCCTGGAGGAGTACTGCCACTCCAGCGCCCCCGAGATGTTCCTGGCCGCCGCCAGCCAGCGCACCAAGGACATCCGGCTCGGGTTCGGCGTCATGCACCTGCCGCCCCCGATCAACCATCCGGCCCGGATCGCCGAGCGGATCTCCACGCTGGATCACCTGTCCAACGGACGGGTGGAGTTCGGTACCGGCGAGGGGTCCTCGGTGGCCGAGCTCGGCGGTTTCAACATCGACCCCGCCGACAAGCGCTCGATGTGGGAGGAGGCCCTCGAGGTCTCGATCCGCTGCATGGTCGAGGACCCGTTCAGCGGCTTCAAGGGCCAGCATGTCGAGATGCCCGCCCGCAACGTGATCCCGCACCCGCTGCAGAAGCCGCACCCGCCGGTGTGGGTGGCCTGCACCCGGCCGTCATCGGTCAACATGGCCGCCGAGAAGGCGATCGGCGCATTGAGTTTCGCCTACACCGGACCGGGACCGCTCAAGGACCGGGTCGACACCTACTACCGGGACTTCGCGGAGAAGGGCGCACCGGTCACCCCGGCGATCAATCCCAACATCCTGGCCATCGGCGGCGATCTGTCGATGATGGTGGCCCGCACCGATGACGAGGCGATCAAGCGCCTCGGCGTCGGCGGCGGCTTCTTCTCGTTCGGCATCATGCACTACTACCTGACCGGTATGCACACCCCGGGCAAGACCAAGGTGTGGGAGCTCTACGAGCAGGCCGTCAAGGAGGACCCCACCCTGGCCTACGGCCCGGGTCGCGGCGCCATCGGATCACCCGACACCGTGCGGCAGTTCCTGCGCGACTACGAGGCCAGCGGCGTGGACGAGATCATCCTGCTGCTCAACCCGCGCGCGCATGAGGGCATCATGGAGTCCATCGAGATCATGGGCAAAGAGATCCTGCCCGAGTTCATCGAACGCGACGAAAAGGCCGTGGCGGCAAAGGCCAAGCGGCTCGAGCCGGTCATCGAGAAGGTGGAGGCCCGTCGCCGCCCGTCGGAGGCGCCGCTGTTCGACGACACCTACGCGTTCGGCGGGCTGCCCACCGGGCAGGGCGGAAAGTTCACCGCCTCCGAGATTCCGGAAGCGTGGGCCGAGATCAACGAGGGCCGGGTGCAGGCGGCCCAGGCCGAGAAGGACGCGCGTGCGCGTGAGGCATCCAGCTGAGAGACCCGGTCGTTGACCGGCCTGACCGATCTGATGCGCTACGACGGCCGTCGCGCCGTGGTCACCGGGTGCGCCTCCGGTATCGGTGCCGCGCTGTGCGAACAGCTCACCGAACTCGGCGCCGAGGTGATCGGCCTGGACCTGCACCGGCCGGCGCCCGG
The DNA here is from genome assembly GCA_964535335.1 of uncultured Mycobacterium sp. GTDB lineage: Bacteria > Actinomycetota > Actinomycetes > Mycobacteriales > Mycobacteriaceae > Mycobacterium. Next base: position 43,787 of record CAZHUU010000008.1, on the reverse strand, counting down.
AACGCTGAGCGAGTTCGTCGAACTCGACCTCGCCGACCCGGTCTCGATCGAGCGGGCGGCGGCGGCCGTCGCGGCGCCGGTCGATGCGCTCTTCAACGTCGCGGGCGTGTCGTCCGGAATCGGCGATCCGCTGCTGGTCGTCACCATCAACTTCCTCGGCACCCGGATGTTCACCGAGGCCATGCTGACGAAAGTCGAGTCGGCGGTCGTGTCGGTGTCGTCACTGGCGGCCGCCGACTACCGTGAGCACCTGACGCAGGTGGCCGGCCTGCTGGCGACCGGCACGATGGCGCAGGGCGTGCAATGGTGCCACGACCATCCCGAAGCACTCGCCGACGGTGGCTACCGCCTGGCCAAGGAGGCGATCATCGGCTACACCGTGTGTAATGCGGTCCCGTTGGGCGCCAAGGGAATCCGGATCAACTGCACCGGCCCGGGCGTCACCGAGACACCGATCCTCGACCAGCTGCGCACGGCCTACGGGCCGGACTATCTCGACACCATCCCCAAGCCGCTGGGCCGGGTGTCCAGCCCGGCCGAACAGGCGGCGGCGCTGGCGTTCCTGGGCAGCCCGGCGGCCGGGTACATCACCGGGCAGGTCATCTGGGTCGACGGCGGCAACATCGCGGCCCGTCAGGCGCCGGACTTCGAGAAGGGATTGCCCTCGTGGACAACATGAGTGACTTCCGGCGGGTCGCCGACGACGTGCGGAACTGGGGCCGGTGGGGCGATGACGACGAACTGGGCACGCTGAACCTGATCACCGCCGACAAGGTGGCCCAGGCCGCAGCCCTGGTCACGGCCGGCAAGGTGTTCCCGCTCGGCGTCGACTTCGGCTCCTCCGGACCGCAGGGTGCGTTCAAGTACCGGCAGAACCCCACGCACGTGATGACCATCGACGGCGGCGACGCGAACACCCTGATGGAATACGGGCCGACGTGGCTGCGCAATCCGGGTGCGGTGCAGTTGAGCAGTTACTCGAAGGTCGGTCCGATGCGCTTCAACGACGACATGATCATCATGCCGTTGCAGGCCGCCACCCAATGGGACGCGCTGTCGCACGTCTACTACGAGGACAAGCTGTACAACGACTTTCCCGCCGACTCCGTGACCAGCCTCGGCGCCTACTACCTGGGTATCGACAAGGTCGTCGAGAAGGGCATCACCTCCCGCGGTGTGCTGCTCGACATCGTGAAGTTGCGCGGCGTGCCGACCTATTGTGAACTGGGCCGACCCATCACGCCGGCCGAGCTCGACGAGGCGGCCAGGGCACAGGGCGTGACGGTGCAACCCGGTGACATCGTCTTGGTGCGAACCGGTTGGTGGGCAAGGTTTCTGGAGACGGGCGACGGCGCCGAGCCCGGGGCCGGGCTGGACTGGACCTGCGCGTCGTGGCTGCACGACCATCAGGTGGCCGCGGTCGCCGCCGACAACCTGATGGTGGAGAACCCGGTGTCGGGCGTCGACGGTGCGATCCTGCCGCTGCACATGCTGTGCCTGCGCGACATGGGCCTGATGCTGGGGGAGTACTGGAATCTGAACGAACTCGCCGCCGACTGCGCGGCCGACGGCCGCTACGAGTTCCAGCTGGTGGCTCCGCCGTTGTCGGTCACCGGCGCCGTCGGATCACCGGTCAACCCCATCGCGATCAAGTAGCCGAAAGACTGCCATGACTGATACCCCACTGGTCGTCGGCCCGGGCGGCAAACTGGAACTGCTGGCCACCCAGCTGCTGACGTTCGCCCGTGCCACCGCGACGCCCGCCCCGTGATGAGCCACCGGCATCGCAGCATCACCGTCGACGGGCTGCCCACCCACTTCCTCGAGGCCGGCGACGGTCAACCGGTGGTGCTGCTGCATGGCGGGGAGTTCGGGGTGGATGCCGAAATCGCCTGGGAGAAGGTCATTCCGGCGCTCGCGAAGCGGTATCGGGTGCTGGCCCCGGACATGCTCGGCTTCGGCGGATCGGCCAAGGTGGTGGACTTCACCGACGGCCGCGGCATGCGGATCCGCCACATCGCCCGGTTCTGCGAACTGCTCGGCATCTCCTCGGCGCATTTCATCGGCAACTCGATGGGCGGGATCAACCTGCTGACCGACCTCACTTCCGACACGCCCGTGCTGCCGGTACGCAGTGCGGTGGCCATCTGCGGGGGCGGCGACATCCAGAAGAACGCCCACACCGCCGCCCTCTACGATTACGACGCCACGGTCGACGCGATGCGCGCCATCGTGGCGGCCCTGTTCCTCGACCCGGCCTACCCGGCCGACGAGAACTACGTCCGCCGCCGCTACGAGTCCAGCATCGCCCCGGGGGCCTGGGAGTCGTTGGCGGCGGCCCGGTTTCGCCGACCCGGCCTGGACGCGCCGGCGATGCCGTCGAGCAAGCGGGCCTACGAGCGCATCACCGTGCCGGTCCTGCTCGTGGAAGGCGCGGGGGACAAGCTGCTGCCCGCGGGCTGGGCCGCCGAGATCGCCGGGCAGATCCCCGGTGCCCGCTTCGCGGTCGTCGACGCCGCCGGGCACTGCCCGCAGATCGAGCAACCCGAGGCGCTCACCGACCTGGTGCTCGAGTTCCTCGCGCGCGCCTAGGCGGACTTGGCGCCCGCCTTGGCCGAGCCTTTGGCGGCCGCCTTGAGCTCGCGGTAGGCCTGCATGGTGTGCTCGGCCAGCGACGAGACGTCACGGATGGCCGCCGCGTTCGCGACGAAGCCGAAGTCCATGTGGTCGTGGTAGGAGCTGAGCGTGACGTTGAGTCCGATGGAGGCCGCCAGGGCCGAGATCGGGAAGATGCCGAGCAGTCGTGCGCCGTTGAGGTACTTGGTCCCCTTGACGCCCGGCACATTGGAGATCACCAGATTGCACACCGGCGGGGTGATCTGGTCAACCCGGGTCGACGCGCCGAGCACCGCCAGGCCCAGCAGCCCGGCCCCGTAGGTCATCGCCGCATCCGAGGTCCAGCCCGCCAACTCGCCCTTGGCCACCTTCACCGACTCGACCACCTGCTCGATGCGCTCCGCCGCACCGGCTTCCGGCTCGCCGAGGGGTACGAACAACGCCGATGCCCGGGTACCCACCGTCGTTTCACCCTCGGAGCGCAGCGACACCGGGATCATGGCGATCAGCCGGTGCGGGAAGACCTCCCCGGTCTCGGCGAGATAGGTGTGCAGGCCCGCGTCGACGATCGTCGCCGCCACGTCGTTGAGCGTCGCCCCGAAGCCGCGCCCGATCTGATGCATCTCCTCCAGTGGCAGGGACAGGGTGGCGAAACTCCGGCCCTGCTTGAGCGGCTGGTTGGTGGGAGCGTGGTTGGCCAGGAATGGCAGACTGCCCTTCGGGTCGGCCCCGATCGCCTTGCTCAACGCCTTGCGCAGCATGTTCACCGAGATCGAGTTGACCGCGCCGGCGCCCGACACCACGCTCTTCACCGCGTCGGTGACCTTGTTCAGCAGTGGCGTCGGCTCCGGCGGCGTCCTGGGCACCGGGGGCAGCGCGAAGGCCGGCAACGGAACCTTCCGCTCCTCCCTGTCCGAGAGTCCCTGATAGAGCATCCGCAGACCCGAGACGCCGTCGACCACGCTGTGGTGGGTCTTGGTGTAGATCGCGAAGCGCCCTCCGGGAACACCGTCGATGATCCAGCAACGGAACAGCAACCGGTCCCGGTCCAGCATCGGCTCGTGCAAATCGGCCACCAGTCGCAGCAGATCCTGATACGAACTTCCGGCCGGCAGTGACAGGTGCCCGACGTGATAGTACGGATCCCAGTCGTCCGCCTCACGGAAGTGGGGCGCGCCGCGGCTGACCAATTCCGGCACGAAGTTGAAGGGTGGCGTCGGGCGGAACTCGCGGTAGGCGTCCACGATCTCGCGCACCGCGGCCGGGTTACCGCGAGGCTTCTTGAACAGCATCATCGCGCCGACATGCGTCGTGCCCGCCGGCGTCTCGAAGAGCAGCCACGAAAGATCGAGTGGCGCGATCGACTTGTTCATCCCCTGACCTCCACGCGTCGTTGCGTGAGCAGAGATGCTGCCACGTGGCGGCCTCCTCGGGAGGGGATTCAGGCGTTCGCGGCGGCGGCCTTGAGTTCGGCGAACGCGGTCCGGGTGCGGTCCGGTCTGGTCATCGGGCCCTTCCTCGAGAGGGGCGACCCTACCCCCGCGCGACGATCACTTCAGGCAGCCACCGAGATCTACCGGAAGCGTCACGCCGGTGATGTAGCGAGCCTCGTCGGAGGCCAGGAACAACACGGCATTGCTGATGTCCTGCGCCTGAACCCACGGCACCGGCATCATGTGGAACATCTGGCAGATCGGCGCCATGTCGTCGGGCCCCGGGTTCTCAAGGTCCGGGCGGAACATCTTGAAGGTGCCCTCGTTGTGCAGCATGTCGGTGGCCACGTGGGTGGGATGCACCGAGTTCGCCCGGATCATGTGCTGGCCCAGTTCGACGGCGAACGTGCGCATCAAGCCGACCACGCCGTGTTTGGCGGCCACATAGTTTCCGCACTGCGGGTAGGCCTTGAGCCCGCCCACCGAGCTGGTGAGAATGATCGAGCCGCCTTGTCCGCCCGCCTTGATATGCGGTACACCGGCTTTGACGGTCTTCCAGACACCGGACAGGTTGATGTCGATCATCTCGTCCCAGTCTTCGTCGCTGGTCTCGTCGAGGGTGTTGCCGCCGTTACCGATCCCGGCATTCGCCACGATGATGTCGAGGCGGCCCAGTTGCTCCACACCGCTGTCGACGGCGGCCTTCAGTGCGGCGTAGTCGCGGACGTCGACCTCGGCGGTGACGATTCGGCGGTCTTGCGCCTTGACCAGATCGGCGGTCTCAGCCAGGTCCTCGGGGGTGGACGCCGGGATGGCGGTCTCGGTTCCGGGCCTGATGGGTCCGCAGATGTCGACGGCAATGATGTCGGCGCCCTCCTGGGCGAGGCGCACCGCGTGGCTGCGCCCCTGCCCGCGGGCGGCGCCGGTGATGAATGCGACCTTGCCTGCTACGCGTCCCGTCATGAGATCGAATCCTCTTGTCGTGGTTGGGTTCAGGGAATCAGGGTGGGCATGGCGTCCCAGCCGCGGACCGCGGTGGTCGGGGACTTGCGGGTGTTCGGCCAGTCGACCTCCCAGGTGGGGAAGCGCTTGAGGATCTCCTCCAATGCGACGCGCCCCTCCAGGCGGGCCAGCGCGTTACCCATGCAGAAATGCGTCCCGGCACCGAAGGTCATGTGCGACTTGAGTTCTCGGTGGATGTCGAAGACGTCTCCGTCCGGGGCGAAGCGGCGACGGTCGCGATTGGCCGCGCCGACCAGCATCAGCATCGCCGAGCCGGCGGGTACCGTCTGCCCGTAGTACTCCACGTCGCGGGTGACATATCGGGCGATCTGCAGCGCCGGGGGCTCCCAGCGCAGGATCTCCTCGACTGCCTGGGGGATGAGGGCCGGGTTCTCGGCGAGGTCGCGGCGTTGATCCGGGTACTCGGCCAGCGTCTTGCCGGCCCAGCCGATCAGCCGGGTGGTGGTCTCCGAACCCGCGGTCGCGATGACGGTCAGGTACAGCAGCAGTTCGTCGCGGTGTAGGCGCCGCAGCGTCCCGGTCTCGTCGGTGAACTCCGCGTTGAGCAACTCGGTCATGATGTCGTCGGACGGGTGCTCGGCGCGCCAGTCGACGAACTCCGCGAACACCTCACCGGTGGCCAGCGAGTCCACCTTCTCCTTCTGCAGGGTGGCCTCGCCGTGATCGGTGATCTGGCGCTGCCGGTCCTCGGGGATACCCAGCAGCATGCCGATCACCCGCATCGGCATCTGTTCGCCGAGGTCGTTGACGAAGTCGAACCGACCCGAGCCGATCAGAGGATCCAGGCAGCGCCTGGTGAATTCGCGGATCTGCGGCTCCAGCGCGGCCACCTTGCGCGGGGTGAACAGCCGCGAGAGCAGGTTGCGATGGATGTTGTGGATCGGTGGATCCTCGAAAATCAAAGTCCCCGGCGGGATTTCCATGCCCGACTTGATGATCTCCAGCAGCGCGCCCCGACCGGAGATGAAGGTGTCGTGGTCGATGACCGCCTTGTTCACGTCGTCGTAGCGGCTGAGGGCGTAGAAATCGTGCTCGGGGTTGTAGTACAGCGGCGCTTCTTCGCGCAGTCGGGCGAACACCGGATACGGGTTGATGTTCAGTTCGACGTCGTACGGGTCGTAGTGCAGATCGGCACTGACTGTCACGCGAGCAACTGTCGCAGTTCGCCGGAAAGGGTGTCAATGCAATGTGCGAAGTGAGAGAGGCCGGTTCTCACATCCCTCGCTTGTGGGTCCCGGCCTAGTTGTCCGTCGGCGGTGGCTGCGGCTGGAAGGGCTGGTACCACCACCAGTCGGCGCGCTCGCCAGACGGTCCGGGGCACGGTGGGACCCGTGGTGGCGGTTGGGTAGGTGCGCGGGCGATAGCGGCCGAACTCAGGGGTTGTCCGTCCTGATCGGTGACGACGAGGTTTTCGGCGGGGCCGGTGATGCTGATCAGGCCGCGGTGGTGCAGCCGGTGGTGATACGGGCAGACCAGCACCAGGTTGGACAATTCGGTGCCACCACCGTCTTCCCAGTGCCTGATGTGGTGTGCGTGTAAACCGCGGGTGGCGTCACAGCCGGGCACCGCGCAGGTGGGGTGGCGGTGCTCAAGGGCGCGGCGTAACCGTCGATTGATCACCCGCGTGCTCCGCCCGGCTCCGATCACCTGCCCGCTGCGTTCGAACCACACCTCGCAGGTGGCATCGCAGGTCAGATACCGGCGGTCGTCATCGGACAGGAGTGGGCCCAGATGCAGCGCCGCGGCGCGCTGCTCGACATCGAGATGGACCACGACGGTCGTGTGCTGGCCGTGTGGTCGGCGGGTGGCCTCGGCATCCCACCCGGACTCGACCAGGCGCAGAAACGCATCGACGGTCCCCGGCATCGGCGGCGCGACATCCGAGGTGCCGTCACGCTCGTCGCGATCGTTCTTCCACTCGGTGATCAGCGCATCACGATGAGAGGCCAGCGCCGCCTCGAACTTCGCCGCCTCCGGGTGTTCCAACTTGATGCGCCACCAACGGAACTGCTCATCGCAACCGGTGGTGATGGACGGTTGCGGGTCGCGCCGCGGATCGGGCTCGGGTCGCGGTTCCAGACTGACCGCGGTGCGCAGTTGGTTGACCGTGGCGTAGCGGGCCAGTTGCGCGTAATGCTCGTCAGACCCCGCGCCGGCCCTGGCCGCGATGACGCCCACCTGATCCAGCGACAGCCGGCCCTCCCGCATGTCCTGCACGCAGCGGGGAAACGCCTCGACCCGGTGTGCGACGGTGGTGATCGTCGTGGCGTTCGTCGACAACGAGCCCATCTTCCACGCCACCAGGGCCGCGATCGACCGTGCGCCGGTGGCACCCCACAACCCGTCGCGATCCACTTCGGCGACGATCTGCACGATGCGACCGTCGATCGCGTTGCGCTGACCGGCCAACTCCGCCAACTCGCCGAACAGCGCCTCGAGCCGCTGGCCAGGATGCGTTTCCGCGGAGCAGATCGCCTCGGTGGAGGTCATGCCTCATTGTCGCAGCGGGGTACGACAAGTCTTGGGCCGCGATGCACGTGCGTTAAGTCAACCGCTTGACCCGGGTTCGGTTCAGCGAGTTGACTGCGCCCACATGGGCAACGAATTGGCGGGCAAGGTCGCGGTCGTCACGGGTGGGGCGTCCGGACTCGGGGCGGGCATCGTCGAGCGCTTCCTGGCCGAGGGTGCCGTCGTGGCGTTCGGCGACATCGACACCGAACGGGGGCGGGCGCTGGCCGACGGCCACGGAGAGCGTGCCCTGTTCTTGCCGACCGATGTCGCGCAGACAGGGCAGGTGACCGCACTGGTCGACGCCGCGGCGGAGCGCTTCGGCGGCCTGGACGTCATGGTCAACAACGCCGGCGTCTCCGGCACGATGCATCGCAGCCTGCTCGCCGACGATCTCGGCGACTTCGAACGGGTGATGGCCATCAACGTCAAGGCGGTGATGGCCGGAACCCGCGACGCCGCCCGGCACATGACCGAAACCGGGGGGTCGATCATCAACCTGACATCGATCGGCGGCATCCAGGCCGGCGGCGGGGTGCTGACCTACCGGGCGTCGAAGGCCGCGATCATCCACTTCACCAAGTGCGCGGCGATCGAACTGGCGCCGTATGAGATCCGCGTCAATTGCCTTGCGCCCGGGCATATCCGGACGGCCATCGTGGCGTCGTCCGCCCAGGGCATGGACGCCGAGAAGGTGGCGAAGTTCGAGGCGGGCATCCGCGCACAGATGCGCGCCGACCGGCCGTTGGAGCGGGAGGGCACCGCCGCCGACGTCGCCGAGGCGGTGCTGTTCTTCGCCGGGGACCGCTCGCCCTATGTCACCGGCACAGTGTTGCCGGTCGACGGCGGCACCGCGGCGGGCAAGCCCACCCCGAAGAAGCCCAAGCCGTCAGATGCTTAAATCAATCACTTGACTTAAAGGGTTTCAAGCGGTTGACTGGCAGGCGATGACCACCGCGACCAGCCCCTCCAGGAATTCCCGCACCGACCGGGCCAGCCTGACCCGGGAGGCCATCCTCGTCGCGGCCGAGCGGCTGTTCGCCGAGCACGGTGTCTTCGCGGTATCCAACCGGCAGGTCAGCGAGGCCGCGGGACAGGGCAACAACGCGGCGGTCGGCTACCACTTCGGCACCAAGACCGACCTGGTCCGGGCCATCGAGCACAAGCACGCCATCCCGGTGGAGAAGCTGCGCGAGCAGCGGGTGGCCGAACTCGACGACTCCGCCGACCTGCGGGACTGGGTCGAGTGCCTGGTGTTGCCACTGACCGATCACCTGACCGCGCTGGGCAATCCGACCTGGTACGCCCGTTTCGCCGCGCAGGTGATGGCCGACCCGGCCTACCACAAGACGGTGACCCGCGACGCCCTGGCGCTACCCGCCCTGGTCAAGGTGCTCGAAGGCATCAACCGCTGCCTGCCCGACCTGCCGGGCGACGTCCGCGTCGAGCGCAACATCATGGGACGCAACCTGTTGATGCACACCTGTGCGGAATACGAACGGGCCTTCTCCGAGGGCTCGCCTCTGCCCCTGACCAGTTGGCGCGCAGCCGCTTCCGGACTGATCGATGCGATCGTCGGGATGTGGCGCGCACCCGTGACACGACAGGGTTAGCGCGCCGATGAAGGTCACCGTCGACCAGGACAAGTGCGTTTCCTCCGGGCAGTGCGTGCTCAACGCCGCCGCGGTGTTCGACCAGCGCGACGAAGACGGTGTGGTCGTGCTCCTGAACGACGATCCACCGGCCGATCTGGCCGACGACGTGCGCCGCGCGGCCGCGGCATGCCCCGCCCAGGCCATCGCAGTCGAGGAGTAGGTATGTCCAACACGTTGACGTCCGAGACGTCCGAGCCGTCCGACCCGGCCGAGGCCGCGCCGGAGTACCCGCTGGAGCGCTCGGCGCGCTGCCCGTTCGCGCCGCCGCCGGAGGTGATGGAACTCGCCGCGGTCGCGCCGCTGAGTCGGGTTCGGATCTGGGACGGCAGCACGCCGTGGCTGATCACCGGCTACGAGGCGGCCCGCGCACTATTCGCCGACGCCCGGGTCAGCGTCGACGACCGCAAGCCGGGGTTTCCGCACTGGAACGAGCACATGCTCGCCACCGTGCACAAGCGGCCGCGGTCGGTGTTCACCGCCGACGCCGAGGAGCACACCTTCTACCGGCGGATGCTGTCCAAGCCGTTCACCTTCAAGCGGGTCGAGGGTCTGCGTCCGGCGATCCAGAAGATCACCGACGACGCCATCGACGCCATCCTCGCCGGACCCAAGCCGGCCGACCTGGTCGCCGCGCTGGCGCTGCCCGTGCCGACCGAAGTGATCTGCGAAATGCTCGGGGTGCCCTACGAAGACCACGGCTTCTTCCAGGAGCACGCCAACGTCGGGCTGGCCCGTTATGCCAAGCCCGAGGACGGCATGAAGGGCGCGATGAGCCTGGCGAAGTACCTGTCGAACCTCGTCGAAGCCAAGATCGAGAACCCCGCCGAGGACGCCGTGTCGGACCTCGCCGAGCGGGTCAGCGTTGGTGAGATCAGCATCAAGGAAGCCTCCCAGCTGGCCAGCGGGCTGCTACTGGCCGGTCACGAGACCACCGCGAACATGATCGGGATCGGGGTGCTGGCACTGCTGGAGAATCCCGAGCAGCTGGCCTTCCTGCGCGACACCGACGATCCCAAGGCGGTGGCGAACGCCGTCGAGGAGCTCCTGCGGTACCTCTCGATCATCCAGAACGGTCAGCGGAGAGTCGCGACGGAGGACATCGAGGTCGCAGGGGAGACAATCAAGGCGGGTGAGGGCATCATCATCGACCTCAACCCGGCGAATTGGGATGTCACCGCCTTCCAGAACCCAGACCGCCTCGATCTGCAGCGCCCTGATGCCGACAAGCACCTGGCCTTCGGCTTCGGCCGACACCAGTGCGTAGGCCAGCAGCTGGCCCGCGCCGAACTGCAGATCGTGTTCTCCACGCTGCTGCGCCGGATTCCGACGCTGGCTCTGGCCAAGCCGATCGAGGAGATCCCGTTCAAGAACGACAAACTCGCCTACGGCGTCTACGAGCTACCCGTCACTTGGTGAAACCCGCTTACCGTCCGCCCGATTGGAGTGTCAACGATGTCAGCACCAACGCTCTACCCACCCGGCGGCTTCGGCGCGCCGAAGGACCGCCACACCCACGCCGATGACGACAACGGTCTGCCCGCCGGCACCGAGGTATTCTCCGCGGACAACCACATCTCGCTGTCCGAGGACATCTTCTACGAGAAGTTCCCGCCGGAACTCAAGGAGAAGGCGCCCCGCATCTGGTACGAGGACGGCGCCTACATGGTCGGCAAGGGCAAGGGCCAGACGTTCCTGCCACTGGACTTCAGCCGGGTCCTGATGCAGTACGACGACCTGGCCGGCGCGGCGACCACCAACATCGACGCACGTATCGCGGAATTGCGCGAGGACGGTGTCGATCGGGAACTCGCCTTCCCCAACGCCGTCCTGGCGCTGTTCCATTACCCCAACCTGGAACTGCGCGAGCGGGTGTTCCGCATCTACAACGAGCACATCGCCGCCGTGCAGGAGCGCAGCAACGGCCATTTCTACGGTGTCGGGCTGATCAACTGGTGGGATCCCGACGGGGCACGGCGCACGCTGGCCGAGGTGAAGTCGTTGGGGCTCAAGACCTTCCTGCTGCCGTTGAATCCCGGCAAGGGCGTCGACGGCGAGATCATCGACTACGGCGGCACCGCGTTCAGCCCGGTCTGGGATGAGATCGAGGCCGCCGGCCTGCCGATCAGCCACCACATCGGTGAGACGCCGCCCAAGACCCCGTGCGAGGTCAACAGCGTCATCGTCGGCATGATGATCAACGTCGACGGTTTCCGCGAGACCTTCTCGAAGTACCTGTTCTCCGGGATCCTGGACCGCCACCCGACCCTGAAGGTGGGCTGGTTCGAGGGCGGTATCGCCTGGGTGGCCACCGCTTTGCAGGACGCCGAGCACCTGCTGGCCTCCTACCAGCACATGTTCAATCGCAAGGTGGAGCACGACATCCGCTACTACTGGGACAACCACATGAGCGCGTCGTTCATGGTCGATCCGCTCGGCCTGAAGCTGCTCGACGAGATCGGTGTCGACAACGTCATGTGGTCATCGGACTACCCGCACAACGAGAGCACGTTCGGGTACTCGCAGCGCTCGATCAAGTCGGTGGTCGACACCGTCGGTCAGGAGGCCGCGGTGAAGATCTGCAGCACCAACATCACGAAGTTCCTGGGCGTGTGATGACGACATCGCTGACCGGACCGGTGCGCTCCCTCGCCGACATTCCGGCCCGGCCCGACCGGACCCGGATGCGTGCGGAGACCGGCGCTCGGCTGCGGGCCGCGATGGCCGAGCGCGGGGTCGGCGCGCTGATCCTGTTGGGCAACAACGCCGTCACCTATGCGACCGGCACCAGCTGGCCGCTCGGGGATGCCGGCCTGTCGCACGTCGAGCGCCCGGTCGCCCTGGTGCTGGCCGACGACCCGGCGCCGCACCTGTTCCTGCCGTTCCGCGAAGGGGCGGCCGAGGAGACCGATCTACCCGCCGATCATCTGCACGGGCCGGTCTACCTCGAATTCGACGAGGGTGTACAGCATTTCGCCGCAGTCGTGGCCGACCTCGTCCCTCGCGGAACGACCATCGCGGTCGACGAACTCACCGGCGCCATGCGGCGCTCGGCGACGCTGCTGTTCCCGGACGGCGCCCCCGGCGACGCCGCGGTGATCGTCGGTGCGGCCAAGACCGTCAAGACCGCAGACGAGATCGGCTGCATCCGCAAGGCCGTGCAGATCACCGACACTGCCATGGTCGACGTGCAGCGTGCGCTGGCTCCCGGGATACGGCAGATTGAGCTGTCGGCCGAGTTCCTGCGCCGTGCCTTCGAATTGGGCGCGGTGGCGAGCATGCTCGAGCCGATCTGGCAGGTGATGCCGCGCAGCCGGGCCGACGGGGTGTGGACCACCCACGGCGACCTGGCCCTGCCGCTGCTGTCCACCGAGCGCGAGCTGCACACGGGCGACGTGCTGTGGACCGATGTCTCGATCACCTACGGCGGCTACTGCTCCGACTTCGGCCGCACCTGGGTGGTCGGCCAGGACCCGAGCCCGCGCCAGCAGGCCCAGTTCCGGCGTTGGGACGACATCATGACCGCCGTCCTCGGAGTCACCCGGGCCGGTGCCACCGCGGCCGACCTGGGCCGCGCGGCCATCGAGGCCAACGACGGCGCCAAGCCCTGGTTGCCGCACTTCTACCTCGGCCACGGAATCGGTGTCAACGCCGCCGAGATGCCGATGATCGGAACCGATCTCGGCGACGCGTTCGACGAGAACTACGTCCTGCAGGCCGGCATGGTGCTGGTGCTGGAGCCGGTGGTGTGGGAGGACGGCACCGGCGGCTACCGCAGCGAGGAGATCGTGGTCATCACCGAGGAAGGCTGGATCAAGTTGACCGACTACCCCTATTCGCCCTATGGCGACTGAGGTTCTGGGCGACGAGCGCGCTCTCCGCACCGAACGGCGGGAGCGGGCGCTTGCCCAGATGGAGGCGTACGACCTGGACATCCTGGTGCTCGGCAGGCAGTCCAACATCCGCTACGTCAGTGGTGCACAACAACTCTGGGTGGCCGGCACCCGACCGTTCGCACCGTCCTGCGTGCTGCTGCGCAACGGCGCGGTGCACCTGCTGAGCACCTGGGATGAAGGAGTGCCGGAAGACATCCCGCACGAGAACCTCTACGGCATCTCGTGGAACCCGATGAACACCATCGAGAACCTCAAGAAGATCCCCGGGGCGACCACCGCCCGGCGGGTGGGTTCCGATGCGCTGTCACCCGGTTTCGCCCAGCTGCTGCCGATGGCGTTTCCCAACGCCGAACTGGTCGACGGCGAGCCCGCGATCCGGGCCGCCCGACGGATCAAGACCCCCGGGGAGATCGAGGCGCTGCGCGAGGCCGTCCGGGTCGCCGAAGTGGGCCTCGCGGCCGGACTCGCAACGCTGGCATCCGGCGTCTCGGTGCCGGACCTGACCGCGGTGGTGCTGGAGGCGATGACCGCCGGCGGGGTGAGCACACCGGCCCATCAGGACGCGGTGTGGGTCACCGCCAAGGACCACCCCTGGCGGCGGGCGCGCGGTGACGACCGGGTGCACGACGGCGACCTGGTGGCGTTCGCGTCGGGTGTGCTGGATCGTGGCTACATCGGGGAGGTCGGGCGCACCTGGCCCGTCGGTGACGTCGACCCGGAAGCCCGCGCCCTCTTCGAGCGATCCGATGCGCTGTATCACCGCTTGATCGGCGCGTGCCGTCCCGGCTTGGCCGCGGCCGAACTGCTGGCCGCGTACGAGGCTGCCGACGAAGCACTTCCGGTGGTTCCGGTCGCCCACGGCCTGGGTGCCGGATTCGACTCGCCGGTGGTCTCGCCGCAACTCGCCGCGACCGCCGCCGCCGAACGGCTGGAACCGGGCATGGTGCTCGCGGTCACCGGCTACGTATTCGAATCGGAAGTCGGCGCCGTCTTCCGGCGCGACGTGGTGCTGATCACCGAGGACGGCGCCGACGTGTTGACCTCGGCTCCGGCCTGGAGCGCGTGAATGGGTAAGGCCAAACGGCCGTCGGCCGAGGAGATCATCCGCTACCAGAAGGACCCGAAGACCAAGATCGCAACGATCACCTTCGACCGGCCCGAGTACCTCAACGCCCCGACCGCCGCCGCGCGACTGCGCTACTCCGATCTGCTCTACCAGGCCGGGGTGGACGACCAGGTGAAGGTGCTCGTGATCCGCGGCGTCGGTGAGGATCTGGGCAGCGGCGCCGATCTCCCCGAGTTCATGGAGATGCAGGACGACGAGGATGAAGGCCCACGGCTCTCAGAGTTCCGCATCGCAGCCGGCGAGGTGAAGTACCCGCCCAAGGGCTCGTTTCGCCGCGGCGCGACGATCAGCGCCTGGTACGCCAGCCCGCACTCGGGCATCCGGACCCTGCAGGACTTCAAGAAGATCTCGATCCTGGAGGTCAAGGGCTACTGCTACGGCTGGCACTTCTATCAGGCCGCCGATGCCGACCTGGTGATCTCCAGCGACGACGCCCTGTTCGGGCACCCGTCGTTCCGCTACTACGGGTGGGGACCCCGGATGTGGTGGTGGGCGCAGATGATGGGCATCCGCAAGTTCCAGGAGATGGTCTACACGGGCCGGCCGTTCACCGCCGCCGAGATGGCCGAGTGCAACTTCCTCAACAGCGTGGTGCCGCGGGAGGAATTGGAGGCCGAGGTCGCCAAGTACGCGCTGGCCTGTGCCCGGAACCGGCCGACCGACACGGTTTTTCAGCAGAAGATCTTCTTCGAGGTGATGAAGCAGTTCCAGGGTGAGTACATGGGCAGCCTGCTCGGCGGCTACTTCGAGTCGATGGGCGCGGCCATCGCCCACGACGAGGATGACCTGGACATGCACGAGGCACTCGACGAGGGTCTATCGGGCGCGGTCAAGGACAACGACGCCAAGTTCCCGCCGGAGTGGCGACTGTCGAAGTCCGGCCGCAAGAACGCCAAGCCGAAGAAGAAGAAGTAGCGCCGTGGATCCAGGGCGGGCGGTCCCGCCGTTGAACGGATTCGTCGTCGTCGAACTCTCCACCGGGATCCCCGGCGCCTACTGCACCAAGATGCTGGTCGATGGCGGCGCCGATGTGGTCAAAGTCGAGGCGCCCGAGGGGGATCCGCTGCGCAGGTGGTCGGCGTCGGGAGCGCAGATCCCGGTGGGGGAGGACGGCGCATTGTTCGCTTTCCTTGCCGGCGGCAAGCAGAGCGTGGTTGCCGACCCGGCGGCGCCCGACGGTGCCCGACTGGTGGATGACCTGCTGGGCTGCGCCGACGCCGTGGTGTGGTCCCACGGCTCGCCGGTGGCCGAGCTGCCCCGGTTCGGGCCGGCGGAGGTGTTGGCCCGTCACCCGCACCTGATCGTCGCGGCGATCACCCCATTCGGGCTCACCGGCCCCTGGAGTGGCCGGGCAGCAACGGAATTCACCCTGCAGGCGTGGTCCGGTGGCATCGTCGGGCTCGGCCGCGGCGCCCCGGACCGGGCCCCGGTCCATGTCGGGGGACGGGTCGGGGACTACCTGTCCGGGGCGTACGCGAGTGCGGCGATCCTGGCCGCGCGGATGCGGGTCCACTCCGGCGCGTCCGGTGAGCTGATCGATCTGTCCATGCTGGAGAGCCATGTCCTGGGGCTGACCTATTATCCGGTGACCTACTTCGAGATGCTCGGCCGGCCGTGGCGCGACGCCCGCAAGCTCACCGTACCCGGAATCGCCACGGCCAGTGACGGTCTGGTTGACCTCGGCTGCGGTACCGCCCAGCAGTGGTTCGACCTGTGCGCGATGACCGGGCACGAGGACTGGATCGACGAGGGCTCGCCGCTGTCCATCACCGAGCAGGCCAACGAGAAGGCCGACGAGCTCTACGCGTGGGTCGCCGAACATACCGGCGCCGAGGTGCGCGACCTGGCGACGGCGTTCCGCATCCCGAACGCACCCGTGGCCAACGGCGCCACCATCGCGTCACTGGAACACTTCGTCGCCCGTGGCTCCTTTGTCGAGAACCCGGCCGGCTTCCGGCAGCCGAGCCACCCCTACCGGATCACCGGCGTCGAACTCCGCCCACCCAGTCGCGCGCCGCGTCTCGGCGAGCACACCGAGCGTCACCGCGGCGCCGCACATGCCCCGCGCAAGTCCGGCAGCGGCACGAAGGCGCTGCCGCTCAACGGCATTCGCGTGCTGGATCTGACCACGTTCTGGGCGGGACCCTCCTGCACCCATCCGATGGCGCTGCTCGGGGCCGAGGTGATTCATGTCGAGTCGGCGCGCCGCCCGGACGGCACCCGACTGATCTCCGGGGTGCCGGTGACCGAGGCGAACTGGTGGGAGAAGCAACCGATCTTCGCCGCGCTCAACACCAACAAGAAGGACATCACCCTCGACCTGGCCACCGAGCCTGGCCGCGACCTGCTGGCCCGGCTGATCGCCACCGCGGACGTGCTCGCCGAGAACTACACCCCACGGGTGCTCGACCAACTCGGCCTGGATTACGCGGCGGTGCAACGGATCAATCCCGGCATCGTCATGGTGCGCATGCCGGGCTTCGGCCTTGACGGACCGTGGCGGGACAACCCGGCCTTCGCCTATGTCATCGAGGCGGCGGCCGGCATCAGCTGGCTTACCGGCTACCCGGACCGCAACCCGTACGAGCCCTACTCGGTGGGCGATCCCAACGCCGGGCTGCACGCCCTCAACGGCGTGCTGCTGGCCCTCGAGCATCGGCGGCGCACGGGTGAGGGGTCGCTGGTCGAGGCGGCGATGGTGGACGCCGCGCTGAACATCGCCGCCGAACAGGTCATCGAGTACACCGCCTACGGGTCGGTGTTGCAGCGAGCCGGCAACCGCGGTCCGGCCGCCGCGCCGCAGAACCTGTACCGCACCAGCGAGATCGACGAGTTCGGCCGTGACGACTCCTGGGTGGCGATCGCGGTCGAGACCGACGAGCAGTGGGACGCGCTGCGAGCCGCGCTCGGCGACCCGCATTGGGCCGCCGACCCCGCGCTCGCCACCGAACGCGGTCGGCGGGTGGGGGAGGACCTGATCGACGAGCACCTGGCCGCGTGGTGTCGCGAGCGCACCGGCGACGACGTGGTCGCCACCTTGTGGCCGGCCGGCATCCCGGTGGCCAAGGTGATGCAGCCGCACCGGCAGACCGACCTCGAGCAACTCAGCGCTCGCGGTTTCTTCGAGGTCGTCGAGCATCCGGTGAACGGGCCGGCGCGCTTCACCACGCTGCCGTTCCGGTCGTCGGCCGGGCCGCAGCGTTTCCACGTCGCCGCCGCGCCGCTGCTCGGCCAGCACAACCGCGAATTGTTGGCCGAACTCGGCCTGGCCGCGGCGGACATCACCACACTGGAAGCCGAGGGTGTGATCGGCACCGAACCGGCGATGGGCGGGTCGAAGGCGACGCGGTGACATCGAGGGTATTGCAGTTAGTCCATAATGAGAATATCGTTCTCATGAACCGTATAGGAGGATTCCATGGGGCAACTGTCAACACGTGTTGACTTACCGTTTCCGCTGTTCGACGCGGACAATCACCTCTACGAGCCGCCGGAGGCGATGACCAAGTACCTGCCGAAGGAGTACCAGGACATCGTCCAGTACGTGCAGGTGAACGGTCGCACCAAGATCGCGCTGCGGGGCCAGATCAGCAACTACATTCCCAACCCGACCTTCGAGGTCGTCGCCAAGCCGGGCGCCTGGGAGGAGTACTTCAAGTACGGCAACCCGGACGGCAAGAGCAAGCGCGAGCTGTTCGGCGAGCCGATGCGCGCGATCCCGGCGTTCTTCGAGCCGGGCCCGCGCCTCGAGGTGATGGACTCGCTCGGCCTGGACCGCACCCTGATGTTCCCGACCATGGCCAGCGTCGTCGAGGAGCGTCTGCGCGACGATCCGGTCGCGATCCACGTCATCATCCACGCGCTGAACGAATGGCTCGCCGACGTGTGGGGCTTCAACTACGAGAACCGCATCTACACCACCCCGGTGATCACCCTGCCGATCGTCGAGAAGGCGATCGAGGAGTTGGAGTGGGCGGTCAAGCGCGGCGCCCGTTGCATCCTCATCCGCCCGGCTCCGGTGCCCGGCTTCCGGGGCCCGCGGTCGTTCGCGCTGCCCGAGTTCGACCCGTTCTGGGAGCGGGTCGTCGAGTACGACCTGCTGGTCGGGATGCACTCGAGCGACAGTGGCTACTCCCGCTACACCTCCGAGTGGGACGGTGCGGCACAGGAGATGCTGCCGTTCCAGACCAACGCGATGTCGATCCTCAACGAGTGGCGCCCGATCCAGGACGCGGTGGCCTCCTGCGTGATCCACGGCCTGCTCTACCGCTTCCCGAAGCTGAAGATCGCCATCGTCGAAGCCGGCGCCAAGTGGATGTTCCCGTTGCTCGACGGTCTGGCCGAGGTGTTCAAGAAGGCTCCGGAGGCCTTCCCGAGCGACCCCGTCGAGATGGTCAAGAGCCGCATCGCCGTCAGCCCGTTCTACGAGGAGGGCATCGACGAGCTGGTCAGCCTGATCGGCGTGGACAACGTGCTGTACGGCTCGGACTGGCCGCACCCGGAGGGGTTGGCGGAGCCCACCTACTACGCGAAGGCCATCGAGCACCTGCCGTTGGAGGATCAGGCGAAGATCATGGGCGGCAACCTGTCGCGCCTCGTCAACGTGTGACCTTCCCGCTGCGACGATCAAGGGCGGAACGCCCGACGAGGAGCAGCGTGACGGCCCTAGGTAAGGATTTTCAGACCATCCCCGAGATGGTCTGCAGCGCAGCGGACCGGTTCGGCGACGCCGAGGCGGTCGTCGACGGTCCGCTGCGCCTGTCGTTCGTCGAGGTCGCCGACCGGGTCCGCCGCGCGGCGGGAGCCTTCGTGCAGCTGGGCGTCGACTCCGGTGATCGGGTCGCCATCTGGGCGCCCAACTCCGCGCATTGGATGATCGCCGCGTTCGGTGTGCTGACGGCCGGTGGCGTGGTGGTCCCCGTGAGCACCCGGTACAAGACCGCCGAGGCCGCCGACATCATCACCCGCAGTGGCGCCAAGGCGGTGCTGCTCGACACCGCGTTCCTGGCCCGCTTCCTGGGCCCCGAGTTCACTACTCCGCCCGGCGTACCCGCGGTCGATCTCACGTCCGGATTTCTCGAGGACGGCGCACCGCTGCAGCGAGCGGTCGGCGGCACCGACATCGCCGACATCATCTACACCTCGGGCACGACGGGGCGCCCCAAGGGCGTGATGATGAACCACTCGCAGAACCTGCGGATGTACGCCGAATGGTGCGATCTGGCCGACCTCCGTCGCGGCGATCGCTACCTGATCGTCAACCCGTTCTTTCACACCTTCGGCTACAAGGCCGGCTGCATCGCGTCGTTCATCCGGGGCGCCACCATGCTGCCGGTTGCGGTGTTCGACATCGACAATGTCGTGGAAATCATTGCCGCCGAGCGCATCACAATGCTGCCGGGGCCGCCGACCCTGTACCACTCGCTGCTCGCGGTCGAGGACAAGACCAAGCTCGCCACGCTGCGCGCCGGCGTGACCGGCGCGGCCGACATCCCGGTGGAACTGATCCGCCGGGTGCACGAGGAGCTGCCCTTCCAGACGCTGGCCACCGGTTACGGGCTCACCGAGGCGGGCACGGCGACGATGTCCCGGCCGGGTGACTCCTTCGAGGACATCGCCACCACCGCCGGGCTCCCGGTCGCCGACGTCGAGGTGCGCCTGGCCGACGACGGCGAGGTGCTGGTGCGGGGCTACAGCGTGATGCAGGGCTACTTCGACGACCCGGTCGCCACCGCCGAGGCGATCGACGGTGACGGCTGGCTGCACACCGGGGATCTGGGGGAGTTCACGGACTCCGGGCGGCTGCGCATCGTCGGGCGGAAGAAGGACATGTTCATCGTCGGCGGTTTCAACGCCTACCCCGCGGAGATCGAGGGTTTCCTGATGGAACATCCCGCCGTGGCCCAGGCGGCGGTGATCGGTGTGCCCGACGATCGGCTCGGCCAGGTGGGCAAGGCCTTTGTGGTGCGCAGACGGGGTTCCGCGGTCACCGCCGACGAGGTGATCGCCTGGAGCCGCGACCGGATGGCAGGATTCAAGGTGCCGAAGTTCGTCGAATTTCTGGACATCCTGCCGCTGAATGCAACCGGCAAGGTGATGAAGGACCAGCTGCACCGGGAATGATGAAAACATTATTTCCGCAGTGTGAAGCCCTGATTTCGGCAGTTTTGGCGGCTCCTCCGGCGGTTGGGTTATCGTTTGGTGATAATGTCATTCTCACGGCTGGCCACCAGCCGGCGGGCCCGTCGGCGGGATACGCATCCGGGTGTGGCGGCGGTGTCACCGGCAAAGACCGGCGGCGGTCGCCGACCGCCCAGGGGACGCCCGTACGCTGGCGGGATGCTCGGTCGGAGGAGGAGTGCGGACATGTGTAGGTGGCATGGCGCCTGAGGTCAACCGCAAGGGTGCCGGGGCCCCGTCCCGGTCATCCGACGACGACGCCGTGTCCGAGGTGAGGGCGCAGTTGGCGGAAGCCGAGGCGGCCGAAGCCGAGGCGCGTGCCGAGGCCGCTCGGGCCAAGGCCACCGCCGCCCGGCTCCGCGGTTCGGCGGACACCGAGATCCCCGAAACCGCGACCCCCGAGGCCGCGACCCCCGAGATCGAGGCCGGGCCCGACGACGATGTCGAGGTGGTCGCGGCGGGCGACGAGACTGCCCGCCGCCGGTGGTCGCGGCTGCCGTGGTCGAAGATCGCGCTGGCCGCCGCCGTCCTCGTGATCGCTGCGGCGCTCGTCGCGACCGGGCTGATGGTCCGGCAGCATCGGCAGGTCAACGCGGTGCGCGCACACCGGGCCGAGTTCGTCACCGCGGCGAAAGAAGGCGTGGAGGCCCTGCTGTCGATCGACTTCAACCATGCCAAGGCCGACGTGCAGAAGGTGATCGACCATTCCACCGGAACGTTCCGCGACGACTTCACCAGGGGCGCGCAGGATTTCGTGAACACCGCCGAACAGTCCAAGGCGGTGACCGTCGGTAAGATCAGCACGGCCGCACTGGAGTCGGAGACCGGTGACACCGGGGTGGTGTTGCTTGCGGCGACGTCCCAGGTGACGAATGTAGCCGGGGCGCGGCAGGATCCGCGTGCCTGGCGGATGAGCGTGACGATGACCCGAGACGGGGACAAGCTGAAGATGTCGAATGTGGAGTTCGTGCCGTGAGCGATGAGAAGAGCACCGCAGCCACCGATGCCGCCGATGGCGACACCGGAGCCGACGAGATAACCGAGACCACCGCGAGCGAGGTCGAGGTCACCGAAGGGGCTGAGGGCAGCGATACCTCGGACATCTCGGGGGACATCTCGGGCGAATCCGCCGTGCCGGACACCGCAACCGGCGGCACGCGTCGCAGGCCCTGGCTGGCCCTGGTGCTCGCCGCGTTACTGGTGGCCTCGGCAGCCGGGGCGGGCAGCGTCTACTGGTGGATATACCGTCCGGATCAGCAGACCAACGCCGCCGCTCAGCAACGGGTCACCGACGCCGCGCGGGACGGCACCGTGGCCCTGCTGTCCTACGCCCCCGAGACGCTGGACAAGGACCTCGCCACCGCCAAGTCGCACCTGACCGGCGAATTCCTCAAGTACTACAGCGATTTCACCGACAAGATCGTGGCTCCGGCGGCCAAGCAGAAGGGCGTCAAAACCGAGGCGACCGTCGCCCGCGCGGCCGTCTCCGAGATGCAGCCAGACCGTGCGGTGGTGCTGGTGTTCGTCAATCAGGTGACGACCAGCAAGGACCGTCCGGACCCCGCCCTGGCCACCAGCAGCGTGCTGGTGACGATGGTCAACCAGGACGGCCGCTGGCTGATCTCCGAGTTCAATCCGATCTAGGGGTCGATCGATGAGTGTTGCGCTCCTCCTGGAGATGGCGGCGTCGGACGCCGACCGGGTCGGCGTGGTCTGCGACGACCAGCGCCTGACCGTGGGGGAGCTCAACACCCTTGCCGACGGCGGCGCCGGCGTCATCGCCGGAACCGGCGCGGACAGCGTGGTGTACGTGGGCACCGGCGGTCTGATGCTGCCGCTGCTGATCTTCGCCTCGGCCCGGGCGGCGCGACCGTTCACCCCGCTGAACTATCGGCTGTCCGCCGAGGCGCTGGCCGAACTGATCGGACGGCTGCCCGACCCGCTGGTGGTCTTCGATGCCGAATACGGTGACGTGGTGGCCGGTTTGGGTGTCGGCCGGATCGAGTCTGCGGACTTCATCGTCGCGGCCGGTACGGCCGAACCGGTCGCCGAGTTCCCCGACCCCGACGACGTTGCGGTCGTACTGTTCACCTCGGGTACCACCTCTAGGCCCAAAGCCGTTGAACTGTCCCACAACAACCTCACCAGTTATGTGACCGGCACCGTCGAGTTCGCCTCGGCCGAGCCCGGTGACGCCGCGCTGATCTGCGTGCCGCCGTATCACATCGCCGGGGTGGGGGCGGCGTTGTCGAACCTGTACGCCGGCCGCAAGATGGTGTACCTGCGCAAGTTCGAGCCCAAGGAATGGATCCGGCTGGCCGAGACCGAGGCGGTGACCAGTGCCACCGTGGTCCCCACCATGCTCGACCGCATCATCGCCGAACTGCAGGCCGATCCCACCCCGTTGCCCGCGCTGCGCACCCTGGCCTACGGCGGGTCCAAGGTGGCGCTGCCCCTGGTGCGCACGGCGCTGGAGTTGCTGCCCGACGTCGGGTTCGTCAACGCCTACGGGTTGACCGAGACCAGTTCGACCATCGCGGTTCTCACCCCGGAGGACCACCGGATCGCGCACACCGCCGACCATGAGCCGATCCGCAAACGGCTGGGCTCGGTGGGACAGCCGGTACCGGGGATCGAGGTGCAGATCCGCGCCGAGGACGGCACCGTGCTCGGCCCCGAAGAGGTCGGCGAACTGTTCGTCCGGGGTGATCAGGTATCGGGCCGCTACGCCGAGATCGGTTCGGTGCTCGACGAACAGGGCTGGTTTCCGACCAAGGACGTCGCCTATCTCGACGCCGACGGATACCTGTTCATCGGCGGGCGCTCCGACGACACCATCATCCGGGGTGGCGAGAACATCGCCCCCGCCGAGGTCGAGGACGTCCTCGTCGAACACCCGCACGTGCACGACGTGGCCGTGGTCGGTGTCGAGGATGCCGAATGGGGCCAGATCATGGTGGCGGTCGTGGTACCGGTCGCCCACATCACACCCGATCCCGAGGACCTGAGGGCCCATGTGCGCCAGCATCTTCGGGGTTCGCGCACCCCGGACCGGGTGGTGTTCCGCCACGAACTGCCCACTACGCCGACCGGCAAGGTGCTGCGCCGCCAACTGGCCGACGAACTCAAGTCGCCGACCGCCTGAATCCGAGGAGGACACAATGGTCAAAACCGGCACCCGACTGCAGAGCCAGGTGTGTGACACCCAGGTCATCGTCGTGCGGTCGTCGGAGGCCCTCGACGACCTGCGCGCCGGCGGGGTCCCGATGGTCCCACTGGACGCCGCGAAGTCCGCCGACGCCCAGCTGGATCCGGCCTTCGCCGGCGGCACCGTGATGGGCAAGCGCTACGTCGACGACAGCGGCGCCGAACTGCTGGTCACCAAGGCGGGCGCCGGCTCGCTGAGCATCGGTACCACACCACTGGAACAGAAGACCGCCAAACCCCTTCCCGCCAGCGACTAGCCGAAACGCCATGAGCGTGTCCGGGGATACCGACGAGCACACCCTCGTCCTGGCCATGGACTACCGAGTCCCGGACCCGGCCAAGGTGTGGCCGGTCCTGCAGCGCAGCAAGCCCGCCCTGGCCGATCTCGGCGCCCATTACGTCCTGGTCTACATATCCACCCGGGACCCGGGCCGGGTCATGGTGACGATGTCGCTGCGCAGCAAGGATCCCGTTCTCGAAGTACTGCGCTCCCGGGTGTTCCTGGACTGGTTCGATTCGGTGGGCCTGGAGGAGATCCCGGCCATCTTCGCCGGAGAGACCGTCGAGAAGATCGCGGTCGCCGATCCCGATCCGCACGGCCCGCCGGGCGTCATCATGGGAACGATCGCCCGGGTGGACGACCTTCCGGTACTGATCTCCCGGATCCGCGACACCCTCCCGCGGTTCGCGGACGCGGGAATCCGCAACCTGCGACTCTTCCAGGCCTTCGACGACGAGCACGAGGCGATGGTGTTGCAGGAGCTCGACACCGAGGAGGACGCTAGCCGCTGGATGAACAAACCCGACTCGGTGGCCGAGTGGATGGCGAGCTCGGGAGTCGGCGCCTACCCGCCGATCTTCGTCGGCCGGCTGGCACATCTGATGCGTCTCGACGAGAACGCTTGAGGCGTAGCGATGTTCGTCTGCCTGTGCAACGGGGTCACCAGCCAGACGGTGGCCGAGGCGGTGGCATCCGGAGCGCACACCACCAAGCAGGTGGCGAAGGCCTGCGGCGCGGGATCGGAATGCGGCCGCTGCAAGCACACGGTTCGTGCGATCATCGAGGCCGCCGGGGTGGCAGAGCCCAAGCGCCGCAGAGGTTTCCTACACCGAGGATGACAATGGACATTCAGCGCATCAGCGACGAACTCGAGATCACGTCGGTTCTCAACCGGTACGCGCGTGCGGTCGACGGCCGCGCCTGGGACCTGTGGCGCTCGCCGTTCCCCGAGGCCGCCGTCATCGACTACAGCTCGGTCGGCGGGGCAGTCGGCGACCGCGAGGAGGTATCGGCCTGGCTCGAACGCGGGCTGGCGCTGCTGCCGATGACCCAGCACCTGATCTCCAACATCGAGGCCGACATCGACGGTGACAGCGCCACCGTGCGGGCGATGTTCTACAACCCGATGCTGTTGCCCGGCGCCACGACGATCAGCGCGTGCGGCGGCTACTACCACCACCAGATGGTGCGCACCGAGGACGGCTGGCGCAGTAGACAGCTACGGGAAGAGAACCTCTGGTTCGACAACCCCCCGAGTCCGGCGGCCCGGGCCGCCCTGGAGGACCAGGCCTGAAAGGGGCCATCGTCACCGCGGCCAGGCGCCGGCCAGAAGCCGGGCGCGGGCCGGGGCGGTAACCCCCGTAAGGGGCTGTCACCTGGGCCGTTGACCGGGGACCGACCCGCGCCGCCACGCGGAGAGGGGACCTACGGCCGCAATTCGGGCAGCCGGGCCGCCCGTCATCGGCTGCACAGGTCCCCACAGCTGAGGACTTACGTCTCTGTCCGGAACCGGCGGTCATGGGCGACAGTGGCAGTCGGACCACTCCCGGCGACAAGGTGGCGAGATCGATGAGCGCGCAGTTTCCCGAACCCGAAACGGTCCGCGCTGCTCTGATGATGGCGACGCAGGCGCCTTCGGTGCACAATTCCCAGCCCTGGCACTGGCGCGTCGGGCCCCGCAGCATCGACCTGTACGCCGACGCCAGCCGGCATCTGCAACGGACCGACCCGGATCGTCGCGACCTGCTGCTGAGTTGCGGTGCGACCCTGCACCACTGCACCGTCGCGCTGGCCGCCCTGGGCTGGCATGCCAAGGCTCACCGGTTCCCGAGCCCCCACGATCCCAGCCATCTGGCCTCGATGGAGGTGCAGCCGCAGTCGGCGGGCGAACTGGACGTCACGCTGGCCGCCGCCATCGCGCGGCGCCGCACCGACCGCAGAAACTACAGCTCCTGGCCGGTGCCGGTCGGCGACATCGCGCTGATGGGCGCCCGCGCCGCGCGCGCCGGGGTGATGCTGCGCCAGATCGACCTGCTGCCCCAGCTGCACGCGATCGTTGCCGCCTCGGTGTTGAAGCACGCCAGCGACTCCGACTACCTGACCGAACTGAACGCGTGGAGCGGGCGCTACGGCTCGGTGGCCGGGGTGCCGGCCCGCAACACCCCGCAGGCAGACCTCAGCGCCCGGATTCCGGCCCGGCTCTTCGCCGGGCCCGCCCTGCAGCAGCCCCCGGACGTCTCGGCCGACGACGACAACGCGGTGATGCTGGCGCTGGGCACCGAGACCGATGACGACCTCGCCCGGTTGCGCGCGGGTGAGGCCACCAGCCTGGTACTGCTGTCGGCCACGGCCATGGGGCTGGCCAGCTGCCCGGTGACCGAACCGCTGGAGATCCCGGAAACACGGGACGCGGTGCGGGCCGATGTGTTCGGAACCAGTGGCTATCCGCAGATGCTGCTGCGCGTCGGCTGGGCTGCCGTCAACGCCGATCCGTTGCCTGCCACACCGCGGCGGCCGCTGCCGCAGGTCGCCGACTTCGGCGGTGTCGTCGGCTCGGGCGTGGTCAGCCACGCCGGTTGACCCGGCCGCTCAGCCCGGCCCCTAAACCCATGGTGTACACCTTCACGCTCGGCCCGCGCCGGGGTTGGCTCACCCGACTGCTGGGCCGCAGCCCGCTGGTGCGGGCCGGTGACCGCATCGAGGCACTGACACTTCTGCTGCTCACGGTGCTGGTAATGGTCGCCGCACCGATCGCGGGCGCGGTCGGCACCGGTGTCTACTCGAGTCACAGCGCGGCCTATGCCCGGCAGGTGCAGGGGCGCCACACCGTGACGGCGACGGCGGTGCGCGACAGCAACCTCACCGTGCGGTCCTACACCGTGACGGCCATCGCGCACGCGCGCTGGCTGGACCACGGTCGCACCCACGAAGCCACGTTCGCCTGGGACCGGGCCACCGAAGCCGGTGAGCGCCTGACGATCTGGGTGAACGGCGCCGGTGACTACGCCGGCCCGCCACCCCCGCGGGGACGCGCCGCGAGCGACGGCATCTGCGCGGGCGCGGTGCTGTGGCTGGCGGTGGTGACGTTCGCCGCCATGGCGTTCGCCGGGGTGCGGTTCCGGCTCAACCGGCTTCGCCATGCCGCCTGGGACCGCGCGCTGCGCGACCTGGTCGACGACGGTGGCCGCAGGAGCAGCGAGCGCTGAGCCGGCCTCAGTCGAACTGCAGAGTGGTTCCCGGGGTGACGGTGTGGACCTGGCCCCGGCACTCCACCTCTATCGGGCGGTGATCGGTGGGATCCACGCTGATCTCGGCGCTTCGCCCGGAGATGGTCAGGTGCAGCCGGTAGCCGCGGTAGTAGATCGGGAGCCGCAGCGCACCAAGGCTTTCCGGCCACATCGGGTTGAGGATCAGCCGATCACCCCGGGTCTCCAGGCCGGTGAAGCATCGTTGCAGCAGGTCGATACTGCCTGCCATGGCCGCGATGTGGATGCCCTCGGCGGTGGTGCCACCCTGGATGTCGGCGACATCGGACATCAACACCTGCTGGAAGTAGCGCATCGCGCGTTCGCGGTCGCCGCGGGCCAACACCCACGCGTGCACCACACCGCTGAGGGTCGACCCGTGCGAGGTTCGATGGAAGTAGTAGTCGACGGTCTTCGGGATCTGTTCGGGGGTGATCCGATATCCCATGCGGGCCAGCAACTCCCGCAACTCGTCGGAGGACAGCAGGTAGAACAGCATCAGCACGTCGGCCTGCTTGGAGGCCTTATAGCGGTTGACGCTGTCGTTCTCGGCCTCCAGGATGCGGTCCAGTCGCTGGATGTTGCCGTACCGCTCGCGGTAGCCGTGCCAATCGAGTTCCTCCAGTTCCCCGTAGCCCTCGAACTGGCTGATCACCTGGTCGCCGGGCGTGGAGGCAGAACCCGAGGAGGAGTGGAACGGCACGTACATGCGGCGGCTGACGTCATCCCACTGGTCGAGTTCGCGGCCGTGGATGCCCAGGGACTCCATCAGGTCGAGCCGATCGCGCAGCGGCATCGCGTCGATGGCGTCCAGCGCACGCACGATGGCCCAGACCGCCATCACGTTGGTGTAGGCGTTGTTGTCGATACCGTCGTAGGGCCGGTCCGGGTAGCCGGAATGGAACTCGTCGGGACCGATGACTCCGCGGATCACGTAACGGCCCAGCGCTTCATCGAATTCGGCGCGGCTGACCCAGAACCGCGCGATCTCGGCGAGCATCTCCGCGCCGTTCTCGATCAGGTACTCCAGGTCGCCGGTCACCTGGTAGTACTGCCACACGTTGTAGGCCACCGCGATCCCGATGTGATGGGCCCGCGCGCTGGCATCCGGATTCCAGTGCCCGGAGTTGGGATTGAGGTGCAGCTTCTGGCTTTCCTCCCGGCCGTCGCTACCGGACTGCCAGGGGAACATCGCGCCGGCGTAACCGGCCTCGCGGGCGGCGCGACGGGCCTCGGGCAGCCGGCGGTAGCGGTAGCGCAGCAGCGATCGCGTCGTCGCCGGGGAGCGCAGGTTGAGCACCGGGAACACGAACAACTCGTCCCAGAAGATGTGGCCGCGGTAGGCCTCACCGTTCAGGCCGCGGGCGGGCACGCCGGCGTCGAGATCGGCCGCGCGGTTGGGCACCGTCTCCAGCAGATGCAGCAGGTGCAGGCGCGCCACCCGCAGCGCGTCCGGGTTGTCGTCGAAGGAGATGTCGAAACGCTCCCACAGGTGCGCCCATTCGCGGATGTGGCCGGTCCGCAGATCGCCGTAACGGCCGAGCTGGCTGAGCAGCCGCTGGGCGGCGTCACCGGGCTCGGAGATGGCATCGTCGCGGCCGGTGAAGATGGCGGCCATCTTCTCCACCGTCACCGAGTCGCCGGGCTCCACGGTGACGACGTAGTCGTGCCCGGTGCGCCGGGGCTCGTCGATGAACCGGCTGTCGACCTCCAGGGGCGCGTCGCCGCGCCAGAGTGTGGTGCGAGCCGCCACCGCGATCGGGATTCGGGACTGCACGGTTTCGCACACCAGCAGCGCCGAATTGGGGGCGATCTCCTGGGTCGTGGTGGCGACGAGGTGGTCACTGGACAGCGCCTGATATCGCTCGACGCCGGCGTTGCGCACATTGCCGTCGAGGATGGAGAGGAACTCGATTGTGCCGGACCAGTCCTCGGCCCAGATCGTGGTCTCCAGGGCACACGCGTGCGGGAGGTGCATCGCGGCGATGCGCCGTTGGACCACGCGGCAGGTGCGGCCACCCGGGTCGCGGAACCGGAACTCCCGGGTGAGTTCGGCCTGGCGGAGATCCATGCTCTGCCGGTAGCTCAGGACGTCGGCGGAGTCGATGTCGAACCAGTCGTCACCGTTGATCCGGAACTTCAACGACAGCCAGTTCGGCAGGTTGACCAGGCTCTCGTTATCGATGCGCACGCCGGCGATCTCGTCGTAGAGGCGGTTGTACAGCCCGGCGGCATAGGTGCCGGGATAGTGGAACGGTCCGGCGTCCGCCTCCGGTGCGCAGCCGCGGGTGGCGCGGTAGCCATTGCCCACCGTGCACAACGCCTCCCGCAGCCGCTCCTGTTCGGGAAGGTAGGCCCCGAAGGTGAACGACCAAGGACTGGAGAGCATCTGGCGGTCGATATCGCACTGCGCGACCAGTCGCTCGACGAACTCCCGGACATGGTCGGGGTCGGTCAGGGAGAACCGCGCCGCGGTCGAGCGGTCCCCGTCCTCGTCGTGCCGGACGACGATCCCGACCCCGTCGTGCAGCACCGAGTCGAAGGCGTCCTCGTCGGTCAGGTCGTCACCGATGTGGATGGGCAGCAGTGGTTCCTGTCCGGCGATCTGGTCCAGGATCCATTCAAGGGTCTTGCCCTTGTCCCAGTCCAGGTTCGGCCGAAGTTCGACCACCATGCGGCCCGAGGTCACCCGCAGACCGTGGCGGCTGCCCACCTCGTGCACCCTCGCGGTCACCGTCGGAGCGGCATCGTCGGCGGCGTTGCGGTAGTGCACGGCGACTGCGAACCGCTTGTGCTCCACCATGACTCCGGGGATGTCGGCGAGGTCCTCGGCGAGCTCGGCGGCCGCCCGCTCCAGCACCGGCACCGCCGCGGCCGCGGTCTCGTTCTGGTGATGCCGGCCGTCCGGGCCGATCATCTCGAATCCATGGCTGCCCGCGTACCACAGGCCCGGAATGCCGATCCTGGTGTGGATGTCGGCGAGATCGCGGCCGGAGAGCACCGCCACCGGGTACAGCGCAGCCAGCGATTGCAGGGCCTTGTTGGCGCCCGGCACCAGCGTGGCGGCGGCGGGATCGTCGACGATCTGCGACAGGGTGCCGTCGAAGTCGAAGAACAGCACCGGCCGTCGCGCCGAAACCACACCGGCCAGCAGGCCGAAGGACAGCAGCGCGTCCGGCAGCGCCGACATCCGCCGGTCGATGGCCCGGACGGTGACGTCGGCCAGCTCGCCGATCACGGCGTCGGCGCCGCGTTCCAGCAGGCGATCCCGCTCGGTGCCGGTCCGGTCCACGCCGATGACCAGACCGAAGCCGCCGGCTCGGCCCGCGGCGACGCCCGCCTCGGCGTCCTCGACGATCACGCAGCGACCTGGTCGGACACCGAGCCGTCGGGCGGCCTCCAACAACGTCGCCGGGTCCGGCTTGCCGGGCAGGCCGAGTTCCGCGGCAACCACGCCGTCGACGCGCACCTCGAAGAGGTCGGCGACCCCCGCCGACTCCAGGACGGTCGCGCAGTTGCGGCTGGCCGAGTACACCGCGGTGCGCATGCCGATCTCCTTGAGCCGGCGGACCAGGGCCACCGTGGAGCCGAAAGTCGGTACCCCGGCGGCGATCTGGGCGAGGAACAGGCGCTGCTTACCGTTGCCGAGCCCGCAGACGGTGTCCTCACCCTGGTCGGATTCCGATCCCCACGGCAGGCTGATGCCACGGGATGCCAGGAAGTCGCGCACCCCGTCGTAGCGGGGCTTGCCGTCGACGTGATGCCGATAGTCCTCGGCGGTGAACGGGGCGTTGTTCTCGCCGTCGGCGGCAGCGCGGCGGTGCAGGAAGTCGTCGAACAGTTGCGCCCAGGCCGCCTGGTGCAGGGACGCGGTATCGGTGATCACACCGTCGACGTCGAACAGCACGGCGTCGTGGTAGCGCGGGTCGATCGCGACCGGCAGGCCGATGTCCGGGCCGTCGCCCTGGCCGGCGCCACGCATTCCAACCACGGTCGGGCTCACCATGACAGCGACCCTGCCACACTGATCAGGGCTGCGATGAGGGCCTTCCGGCCATGCGGTAAAGGACCAATGCCCCATGATCGACAGGACTGACCCACTTAGCGTCGTGGCTATCGGCCGTGAGAGGGAGGGACAACATGTCAACTCCGGCAAGTAATGAGTCCATCGTCGTGGGGGTCGACGGATCCCCGCAGTCCAGGGTCGCCATCGACTGGGCCGCCCGGGACGCGGCGATGCGGAAGGCCCCGCTGAGGCTGGTGCATGTGCTGAGTCCACCGGTGGTGATGACATTTCCCGAAGTGCCCATGCCGCCGGGCTACCTGAAGTGGCAGGAGGAGGAGGGACAGAAGCTCCTTGCCGCGGCGCTCGAGACCGCCACCGAGGCCGCCAAGGGCCACCCGATCGAGATCACCAGCGAGATCGTCAGCGGCCCACCCGTTCCGACGCTGGTGGAACTGTCCAAGGAGGCGCGGCTGTTGGTGGTCGGCTGCCGTGGGCGCGGCGCCCTGGCCCGCGGGCTGCTCGGGTCGGTCAGCAACGCGCTGGTCCACCACGCGCACTGCCCGGTCGCCATCATCCACGATGAGGATCCGCTGATGCCACACCCGTCGAAGGCGCCGGTGGTGGTCGGCATCGACGGTTCGCCGGCGTCCGAACAGGCCACCGGGATCGCCTTCGAGGAGGCGTCCTTCCGCGGGGTGGATCTGGTGGCCGTGCACGCGTGGAGCGACAGCGGAGTCTTCGAGTTCCCCGGTATGGACTGGTCGACGATGCAGGAGCTGGGTGAGGAGATCCTCAGCGAGCGGCTTGCCGGTTGGCAGGAGCGCTACTCCGACGTCCTGGTGCGTCGCGTCGTGATCGCCGACCGGCCCGCGCGTCAGCTCATCGAGCAGTCCGAGTCGGCGCAGCTGCTCGTGGTGGGCAGCCACGGCCGCGGCGGATTCGCAGGCATGCTGCTGGGTTCGGTGAGCACCGCGGTGGTCAACGCGGCCCGGATGCCGGTGATCGTCGCCCGCTGACGCGGGCGATCGAGCGGGGCCCGCTGACGCGGGCGATCGAGCGGGGCCCGCTGACGATCGGGCCCGGCGCGCCGAGGTAACTAGGGGAGCGGCGCGGTCCAGCGCAGTGTGGTGCCGCCGCCGGGTGTTTCGCCGATGACGAGTTCCCCGCCGACCTCGGCGGCGCGCCGGCGCAGGTTGATCAGCCCGCTCGCCGTGACGTCGGGGGGCATGCCGCGCCCGTCGTCGACGACCTCGATGACCAGATCGTCCTCGACCCGGACGGTGACGGTCAGCGTGTCGGCCCCGGAATGGCGGACCGCGTTGCTCACCGCCTCCCGAACCACCGCCTCGGCGTGGTCGGCCAGCACCGCGTCGATCACCGACAGCGGGCCCACGAACTGCACCGTGGTGCGCAGGTTCGCCTGGGTGAAGGCGCCGATGGCCTCGTCGAGTCGCTGTCGCAGCCGGGTGGTCTCCGAGGCGGCGCCATGCAGGTCGAAGATCGCGGTGCGGATCTCGCCGATGACCCCCTGCAGTTCGTCCACGCTGTCGGCCAGCCGTTGCTGCACCTCGGCGGACCGGGCCCGGGGGATGGTGCCCTGCAGCGAGAGGCCAACGGCGAAGAGCCGTTGAATCACGTGGTCGTGCAGATCGCGGGCAATACGGTCGCGATCGGAGAGCACGTCGAGTTCGCGCATCTGGCGCTGGCTGGTGGCCAGCTGCCAGGCCAGCGTGGCCTGGTCGGCGAAGGCCGCCAGCATGTCCAGCTGTTCGTCGGTGAACAGCTGCGCGCCGCGGCGGCGCACGATCACCACGACACCGGCGACGGTGTCGGTGGTTCGCAGTGGCAGTACCAGCGCGGGGCCGCCGCCGGGCGTGACGCCCAGGGCGTCGCCGATGGCGTCGAAGCGGCGCGGGGTGCGATCGGCGAACACCGTGCCGATCACGCTGTCCGTCACGCTGATCGGCCGGGCTGACGGTACCGCCGCCGCGGCGCCTGCGGTTTCGACGATGATCAGCTCGTCAACCTCGGCGGCGGGCAGTTCGGTGTCACCGGGCACGGCGACCAGCACCGCGTCCGCCCCGGTCAGCGTCAGTGCCTGGTCGGCGATGAGCCGGAACACCCGCGCCGGATCGGCGCCGCCCAGCAGCTCGGTACCGATGTCGCGGGTCGCCTCGATCCAGGACTGCCGGGTTCGAGACTCCTCGTAGAGCCGGGCGTTGTCGATCGCGATCCCCGCCGCAGCGGCCAGCGCCTCGACCAGTACTTCGTCGTCCTCGCTGAAGGGCTGCCCGTCCGCCTTGTCGGTGAGGTAGAGGTTGCCGTAGACCTCGTCGCGGATACGCACCGGCACGCCCAGGAAGGTCCGCATCGGGGGATGGTTCGGCGGGAAGCCGACCGAGGCGGGATGGTTCAGGATGTTGTCCAGCCGGATGGGCTTCGGCTCGTCGATCAGGTGCCCGAGCACACCCCGGCCCTCCGGCAGCGGGCCGATCAACTTCCTGGTCTCGGCGTCGATGCCCTCGGAGATGAACTCGATGAGCTCGTGATGGTGGCCGCGCACCCCCAGCGCCCCGTACCGAGCGTCCACCAGCTGGATCGCGGTGTTGACGATGGTCTTCAGGGTCGCGTCCAACTCGAGGCCGGAGGTCACCACCAGCATGGCCTCGACCAGGCCGTCCAGCCGGTCCCGGCCCTTGACGATCTGCTCTACCCGGTCCTGGACCTCGACGAGGAGTTCACGCAGACGCAGCTGCGAGAGCGTCTCGCGCAGCGGTGACGCGATCTTCGGGTCCCCCTCCGGGCCGACATGGTCGGGCACGGACTACATCGTGCCAGATTGTTACCGGCCGGTTCACTCTTCGGGGCGTTGGTGCTGATCGAGCTTGGAGACGAAGACGGCGGCCTGGGTACGGCGCTCCATTCCCAGCTTCGCCAGCAGCCGGGAGACGTAGTTCTTCACCGTCTTCTCGGCCAGGAACATCTTCCCGGCGATCTCCCGGTTGGTGAGCCCTTCCGCCACGTACTCCAGGATCCGCCGCTCCTGCTCGGTGAGCGACTTCAGCTCCCGCGGCTGCTCCACGCCGCTGCGGATGCGCTCCAGCACGCGGGTGGTGATCGCCGGGTCGGGCAGCGACTGCCCCGCCGCCACCCGGCGGACCGCGTCCACCAGGGCGGGGCCGCGGATCTGCTTGAGCACGTACCCGGCGGCG